>JALGTR010000288.1 GCA_029821265.1 Candidatus Zipacnadia bacterium | reverse complement strand
GGTCACCCCGTCGAACGACCGTCAGGCCGTCGGCCTGCTCCACGGTCGCCCCGAGCCAGTGCACCAGCGGCGCGAGCTGGGTTACCGCTGAGCCATTCACGTTGCACGCGTGGAGGTTGAGCAGCACATCCTGGCGGCCGGTCTGCAGTTCGGCAGGCGCCGACACTGCGACCGCGGCAGTCGCGACGAGCAGGAGTATCGATCGACAGGAGCGCATGGTTGCGATACCTCCCCGGGGTCGATCGGGTCGCGCTAAGTATTCCGCCGACCGGGGCCCCGAATCCTCCTCCAGCACGCAGAAGGCGCGAACATGAGGCGTCGAGAAAGCCGTACCACCACGTGGGTGGAGGGAGAGAGCGTGGCGAATCGCCCGAATGTCCTGCTCATCAGCCGCGGTCAGATACGCCCGTCACGGAGGCAGAGGCGTTCTGTGAGGGACCCCAGGACGGGTCGATGAGGGGGCATCCGAGAATTAGATGACAGGGAGATTGACGCCGAGGTGCGAGAAGTGCCGGATATCGTGACGCTGACGTTGAACCCCGCAATCGACAGGAGCATCTGGATCGACCACGTGACGCACGACAGAAAGCTGCGCTGTGAGAACCCGCGGCGCGACCCGGGCGGCGGGGGCGTGAACGTGTGCCGGACGATCCATGAGATGGGCGGGGAGTGCCACGCCTACTGGACGCGCGGCGCCGGATCACACGCGCGTGGTGGTTGACACGACCGCCGACGCGCTCGGCCCGGTGCTGGATGCGGGTGTGTGTCTGATCAAGCCGAATGTCCGCGAGCTGGGTGAGCTGGTCGGCTACGAGCTGGAGGGGAACACGCAGATCAGGGAGGCCGCCAGTCAGATCGTCGCGGAGGGGAAGGCCGAGGTGGTGGTGGTCTCCCTTGCAGCCGGCGGTGCGATGCTTGTGACGGCTGAGAGCGTCGAGCACATGCACGCTCCGGCGGTGAAGGTTGAGAGCAAGGTGGGGGCGGGTGACAGCATGGTCGCAGGGATCGTGCTGGGCCTGGCGGAGGGCCGCAGCCTGCGCGATGCAGTGCGGTTCGGGATCGCCTGCGGCGCAGCGGCCGTGATGGACGCTGAGACGGGCCTCGGCTTCCGTGAGAACGCGCGGATGCTCTACGAGCAGATGGCGAATGGCTCGTAGAGCATCGGGCGGGGGGCGTGCAGGCTATCCGGCGGGCTGGCAGCGCATCTCGCTGAGCCACCGCTTGACGCGGCGGTTGTAGATGGCGTTGACCGTCCAGATCAGCGGGCTGATCCGGCGGCCGACGCGGCGAACGATGCTGCGCCACGAATAGAACCGCTCGTAGACCCATTGGAAGCCGGCCTCGAGCTTGTCGGCCGTCATTCCGATGGGCTCGAAGGTGACGTGAGCGCCATTGTAGTGGCTCCAGTCGCGGTCGAAGATGCGACCGGCCTGGTCGAGCTCGCGGTAGAGGCGGGTCCCGGGCAGCGGAGTGAGGATCGAGAACTGACCGACATCGATCTCCGCGCGCTCAGCAAACTCCGCGGTGCGCTCGAAAACGTCCTCCTCATCGCCGTCGAGGCCGAACATGAAGCTGCCGACCACGGCGATCCCGGCATCGTGAAGGCGCGCGACGAGCTCCTCATACTTCTCGATGAGGTTGAAGCGCTTGCCGATCTTCTCCAGTTGCGCCGCGGAGATGCTCTCGAAGCCGACGAACAGCGCCTTGCAGCCCGCCTCGGCGGCCTGAGTGATCAGCTCTGGCGTCTTGAGCATGGTCGTGGAAGCCTGGCTCCAGAAGGACTTCCCAACGTCGGCCCAGCGCGCGAACAGCTCGCGTGCGTAATCCGGCCGGCCCATGATATTGTCGTCAACCAGCGTGATGGGCTCTCCGTCGAGGGCGGCGGCCTCGTCCAGGACATCTTCGACAGGCCTGGTGCGCAGCGTACTGCCGAAGAAGGTCGAGACGGCACAGAACGAGCAGGCGAAAGGACAGCCGCGCGTGGCCTGCAGTGTGTGTTTCGCGACGTAGCGTCTTGTGTCCACGAGGTCGCGGCGGGCCGGCGGGATCGAGGAGGCCGGAGGCAGCGTCTCATTGCGGTAGATCGGCTTCATGGAACCGGCCTCGAAGTCGGCCAAAAGCTTCTGCCACTGACCCTCGGCCTCCCCGATGACAACGGCGTCAACATGCTGGAGCGCCTCCTCGGGGACCGCGGAGGCATGCATCCCGCCCATGACAACCGGCACGCCACGCGCACGATATGCATCTGCCAGCTCGTAGGCCCGTGGGGCAGCGGCGGTCATGGCGGTCAGGCCGACAATATCCGGCTCGATCGTGGTATCCGCCGCCTCGACGCTCTCGTCGATGATTGTGACGTTGTGTCGGTCAGGCGTGAGGGCAGCGACGGTCATCAGGCCAAGGGGGGGAAAGAGGGGCTCGGCCAGCCGCGTCTTCTGCTGTCCGTAGCGTGCGCCTTCGGCAGCAATCAGACATATCTCCATCGCTCTCACTTCCACCTCGCCAGGATGCGTCCTGCGGTAGACTCATCCGTCGTTAGCGTAGCCGGCGCTATCCGGGGCGCAGCCAGCCATCATCGCTGTAGAGGTCGGCGAAGCCCCGGTAGATGCCGGACTGCGTCCAGAGCTGAGCTGAGATCTCGCGCCACTGCTGCGCGCGTTGCATGACTTCCTCGTGCAACTCGGTGAGGATCTTCTGTCCCTGCTGCGTATCGCGCGCGCCGCTGGTCTCCACCGCTTGCTTGAGAACCTCCGGGTGGTCAACGATCTGGCAGGGGGCCAGAGGATTATTCTGCTTCGTCTCCTGCCCCTCACGGATTCGCCTGAAAAGCTGCCCCTCGATCGCGTCCATCAGCGGAGTCTCAGAATCGGTCTCGTGCAGGTTGTGATCCGAGTACATCATGAAAACGCACGGACAGATGTCGCCGCGGTGGGTGACATGCAGGTAGCCGTCTGCGCTGCCGGCCGCGATGCAGCCTCGTGTGAGCGGACCGCTGTTCCAGAAGTCGGCCACGAAGATCGGACGACTCGTGAGCCAGCGCCACGTGGTCAGAGCGACTTGACGGCGCTGCTCCGGGGTGACCATCAGTGACAGATCGGGATCGCGGCCGACGGGGATGTACATGAAGTACCAGGCGTACATGCACCCGTAGTCGATGAGCATCTCGACGAACTCGTCGGAAGTGACCGTCTCCCAGTTGCGGCTGGTATACGTCACAGACGCTCCGAACAGGGCCCTGTGTTCACGGAGCCGCTCCATGGCCCCCACCACGCGATCGAAGACGCCCTCGCCGCGGCGGGCGTCGGTGTCCTCCCCGAAGCCCTCAAGACTGATGGCGGGCGAGATGTTCCCGAGTTCGGCGACCTCGGCAGCGATCTCATCGTCGATCAGCGTGCCGTTGGTGTACATAAGGAACATCATGTCATCGTACGTGCGGAACACGTCGCGTAGCCCGCGTTTCTCGCCAGGAATGCGGCGCCAGAACATCGTCGGCTCCCCGCCGGAGATGGTGATGAAGCGGCAACCCCACTGCCTGACCTCCTCGATGAGCCGCTCGATGTCGCTCGTGGTCAGGTGAGGCTCGCGGTCGCCGTAAGCGCCGGCGTAGCATCCGGAGCAATGAAGATTGCAGGCCGCAAGTGGCGAGATGACGATGAATGAAGGCACTCCGTGGCCGAGTTTCTCGCGCAGGCGCCTGCGCCGACGATAGCCCTCCCAGCTGTGCTCGACAAACAGCCGGGTGAGGCAGCGCACACAGCTTTCATTGCACTCGTCGAGAATGCGGCGGACTAGCTGAACGGCCGGATGGTTCTGCTCAATGGCCTCCTCGAGCATACGCAGCTGTCGCCGATGGCCGTAGGCGGGCGCAATGAACTTGCCGATGCGCGCAATTCTGCGCAGACCGGAGATGAACTGCTGCTCATCCCTGCTTAGCCGCGTTACACCGTCGACTATCTGGTCTTTGAGATTGACCATTGATTCATCCCCTCTCAAGCGCACCCGGAGGCCCCTGTGTTAACTACTTCGGGGTTGTGCCGTGGTTCCCTTCTGATATTTGCTGGCTTTTCCAGACGAAAGACGGCTGCGAGGGTTTTGCCACATTCGCCTGTCGGCAGCCGAT
>JALGTR010000049.1 GCA_029821265.1 Candidatus Zipacnadia bacterium | reverse complement strand
GAGCTATCTCGGCGAACTCCCGGCCGCCCATCTCCGGCATAACCACGTCGGTGATGATGATATCCACGTCGCCGCCGCGCTCACTGAGCAGCTCAAGTGCCTTCGCCCCGTTCGTCGCCTCAAGGACGGTGAAGCCGAAGCGTGTGAGCGCCGCGGCCATCAGCGCGCGCACCATCTCCTCGTCCTCGACGATCAACACCGTCTCTTCGCCCATGATCACGGCACCCCCATGCGCTGACCGCGCGGACTGCTTCTCCTGCTCGCATACCGGAATGTGGATGCGAAACTCGGTCCTTACGCCTGGCTCGCTGCTGACCGCGATCATACCGCCCATCTGCCGCACAATACCGTAGACAGTGGAAAGCCCCAGGCCTGTCCCCGCGCCCTCCGGCTTGGTGGTGAAGAAGGGATTGAAGACGCGGGAGCAGGTCTCCTCATCCATGCCCGTACCGGTGTCGGTGATCAACAGCGCCACGTACGGCCCGGCCTGCAGCTCCGGATGTGCACGGACGTCGTCATCGCTCAGTTCCTCGGCCTCGGTGGCTATGACCAGTTCGCCGCCGTCCGGCATGGCGTCGCGGGCGTTGAGGACGAGGTTGGCGAGGGCCTGCTCGAGCAGAATGGCATCGGCGCGAACGTTGCCGATACTCTCGTCGAGACGGACCTCAACTGTGATGCTGTCGGGGATCATGGCCCGGAGCGTCGGCTCTGCTGCGGAGACGACGTCGTTGGCCGAGAGCGTTTCCATCGAGAGCAGCTGCTTGCGGCCGAAGGCAAGCAGCTGCTTCATCAGATCGGCGGCCCTGCTCGAGGCCTTGAGGATCTCCCGGGCGTGCTCCTGAAGCTCGCCGCCCTCCGGGGCCCCCGTCATGATGAGCTGGGCGTTGCCCATGATGGCGGTGAGCATGTTATTGAAGCCGTGCGCGACACCGCCTGCGAGGTTGCCGATCGCCTCCGTCTTCTCGGCGAGACGAGCCTGTTGGTCGCGTTGTGCAAGCTCGGTGACGTCACGGCCAACGATCAGCCGCAGGCCGGGCTCGCTGTCGCCATCCTCAAGCGGCCGGATCTGCCATTCGATGATTGCGCCCTGTCCCGACCTGCTGGTGATCGTGCTCCGGAAATCCTCCGGTCCCCGGCCCTCGAGCGCGCTGTTCCATTGCGGGATCACCTGGGCCCAGGTGTCCGGATCCGGGTGCAGGAGCGTGACGAGGTCGTCTTCCCGCCCGATGTCGTCGCGAGAGTATCCGCTGATGCGCTCCGCGGCCTGGTTCCAGAGGACGACACTGCCACGCCAGTCTACGATCGTCACCCAGACGTCGATCGCATCGAGGACCTGGCGCTCGAGCTCCCCGGCTTGCTCGCCTGCGTGCTGGCGGGCCACCTCAGCCCTGGCGACCTCGCGCCTGATCGCCGGGACGAGCCGCTGCAGGCCCCCATTGAGCACGTAGTCCGTAGCACCCTCGCGCATCTGCTCGAGGGCCAGAGCTTCGGTTTCGAGGTCCGCAAGCAGTATCAGAGGCGCGTCCGCCGCACGGTCATAAACGGTTTCCGTGAAGCTGACGCCGGCAGCCTGCATCGACGCGCAGCCAGCCAGTATGCAGTGCCACCGCCCCGGAGCAAGCAGGGCCAGAAGAGCATCCGGATCCGCCGTGTGGACACACGTGGCCTGGGGCAGGCCGGCCGCGATGGTCTGCTCGACCGCCGCCCAATCATCCTGGCTCCGCTCGAAGGCCAGGATGCGTATTTCGTCGGGCATGGCCGGGTTCACAGTGTCAGCCCCCCACGTGGCCACGATGGCAATCGGCCGATGACGAAGGCAGCTCGGGGACGGGCAGAGAAGGACCCCCCACCGATCCCGGCGGCGGATCGCCCGGGAGAGCTGCCGAACTGACCGGCCGCGCCCGATTGCTGTCGAAATGTGTCCACAATCTATTCGTAGCCCCGTTTTCGCTGCTATCTCAGCGTGGAGCCTGTTTGTCGGATATTCTAACCACTGTGGTGTCCGTTTACAAGGGCGACCCTTAGTTTCGGAACAGTAATCTGTCCAAAGCGTCACGATTGTCTGTTCTACGCTCTCCTGCGGCTGTCCGTGTCTCGAATGCAGCCGTCGCATGACCGGAGGGGATTGGCGTGGCCGTACCGTGCCGGCTCTGTGGCGCACGTGAGACGCGACTGCTACTGAGTGGTGGGCGCCGTGCGCACGAGCGTGAGTTCCACCGATGCGCACGATGCGATCTCGTTTTCGTGCCCGATCGCTTCCTGCTCCCCCGCACGCAGGAGCGCAAACGCTATCTGCTCCACCAGAATGAGCCTAACGACGAGGGTTACCGCCGGTTCCTGTCACGACTGGCCGACGAGGTGATTGCGCGCGTGGCGCCGGGTGCGCAGGGCCTCGACTACGGCTCGGGCAACCCGCCTGTGCTGGTGATGATGCTGCGCGAAGCGGGGCTGAAGGCGGTCGGCTGGGACCTGTTCTTCCTGCGCCGAGACGAGCGCCTGCGCCGCCGGTACGATTTCGTCACCTGCAGCGAGACGGCCGAGCATTTCCGCGACCCGCTGGCTGAGTTCGCGCGCCTCAATTGGCTTCTGCGCCCCGGCGGTCTGCTCGGGGTCATGACCGGGATGATCGATGACTGGTCGGGCTTCGCCGACTGGCACTACCGGTTTGACGCCACGCACATCTGCTTCTACAGCCGCGAGACGATGCGCTGGATCGCCGGTCAGTTCAGTTGGCGCGTCGAGTTCCCACGCGAGAATGTGACGATCTTCCGCAGGCCCCGGTCCTAAACAGGTCCGGGCCTCCGGCTCGTCGAAACTGACGCCAGCGTCGACTACGCCCAGGAGGCCGCAATCATGCTGATCGTCCTGCTTCTGCTTGCCGCCCCCGCACTGTCCTTTGCCGCGCCGATCTACTCTTATGACTTCGAAGATACGCGGACCCTGGCTGAGTATGATGGCCTGTCATTCACGAGCGCCGAGCCGGAGATCGTGTCCCCCGGGGCCGGGGGCTCCGAGCACTGTCTCCGGCTTCAGACCCCGGAACCGGCGAAGTACTGCCCGATGTCGATCAACGTGCCCTTTACGGTCGAGAAGAACCTCGTGCTCTCCTTCGACTACCGCGCCGTCTCCGACCCCGAGCCGGACGGCAACTACGTCGGCATCCTCTTCTTCGACGCCAACGGAAAGCAGTTCGGCCGGTTCGATCACCGCTTCAGCGATCAGTGGCGACACGCGGAGGTGCCGTTCGGCAGCCTCGGGACACCGAATGAGGGCGTGCTCGACGTGGGGCTGGAGCTGGTGCGGCTGAACCTCTACGGTCGGGCCGACGAAGATGGCGCGATGATGACGGTGTGGCTCGACAACATCAGTCTTGAGGCCCGGACGACCGAGGGGGTGCTCAGTGACACCGTGCAGACCTCATGGGCGAATCCGCCGCTGTTGTGCTGGGGAGCGACGGAGGGTGTGAGCCGGCTGGAGTACTCGCGCTCGCCGGATTTCCCGGAAGACGAGACGAGGACCGCCGAGACGAAGTGGGGCTTCTTCATGCCCGAACGGCCCCTTGATCCCGGCGAGTGGTACTGGCGCGTCTGGGTCCAGACGCCGCTTTCGGAGGGCTGGGGGACGATCCATCGCCTGGAGATCGCCGAGGAGGCGCACACATTCACCACGCGCGCCATCGACCCTGACGCCATCGAGGCGATGGAGCGGCCCCGGCTGATCGACGTCGAGAAGGCGCGCGCGGGCGCAGATCTCGAGGCGATGGTCGCGGCCGCACGCTCCGAGGCCGAGCAGCCGATCCCCGACGATCCGCCGATCTTCACCGAGGGAGATCCGCGCTGGGGCGAGTGGATCGATTGGTATCGCGATGTGCACGGAGGCATCACCAGCCGTACGGGGCGGCGGCTCGAGATCATGGCCCAGCGCGCGGCGATCACCGGCGATGAGCAGGTGCGCGACTGGACGCTGGAGCTTGCGCTGGCGGTGGCCTCGTGGGACCCCGATGGAGGCAGCGCCGTGCATCGTGGTGACATCGGCGCGCAGCATGTTCTTCGGGGTTTGAACACCGCGTATGACGTGCTGCACGATCATGCGAGCGAGGAGGACCTGGCGACGATCCGTGAGGCGATCGTGGCGCGGGCGGAGGACTTCTGGGACACCCTCTGTCCGTTGCGCGGCGATCCGCAGAACAACCACACGTGGCTTCGCGCGCTGGCGCTGGGACAGAGCGGCCTGGTGCTGATCGGCGACCATGAGGACGCACCGATGTGGGCCGAGTACGCGCGGCAGCTCTACCTGGGGCAGTTCCTCGCGGGCATGGGCTTTCAGGGCGATAACAACGAGGGCCTCAGTTACTGGTCCTACGGCCTCAGCTTCATTATCGAGTACGCCGACATGATGCTGACCGTGACGGGTATAGACCTCTATCAGCACCCGTGGCTGAATCAGACGGCACGCTTCCCGATGTACTGCGCGCCGCCGGGCGCCTGGGGCGTGTCCTTCGCCGACACCGGCAAACCCAACCACGGGATCAAGGGCCCGTACTCACAGAGCTACGTCGGACGACTGGCCGAGCGCACCGGTGACCCGTATGCCCTGTGGTACTCCGGCCGCGGACCCATCGAGGGCCTCATGCCCAGGCCGCCGGTCGATATCCCCCAGTCGATTCACTACCGCTTCATCGGGCTCGGTATTGCCAACACGTCGATAGTGGACGGGCGCGAGGGCGTGACCTTTGCGATGCATTCCGGGCCGTTCTGGGCCGGCCATCAGCACGCGGATCAGAACGCCTTCGTGCTCCACGCCTACGGGGAGAAGCTGGCGATCGATTCGGGATACTACGACTGGTATGGCAGCCCACACTTCAAGCAGTATTCCATCCAGACGATGGCGCACAACTCTGTGCTCGTCAACGGCGAGGGACAGGCGGCGATGACCGATGGAGCGGACGGCCGGATGGCCGCCTGGTTCGACGGCCTCGCGCACAACTGGATGGTGGGCGATGCGTCGGATCCGGACCTCTACGGCGGGAAGCTAACGCGTTTCGATCGCCGCACGCTCTTCGTCAAGCCCGACCTGGTGGTTATTCACGACCTGCTGGAGGCCCCGGAGCCGTCGGCGTTTCAGTGGCTGCTGCACACGGTGGCGCCTATCGAAGCGAAAGAGGCTGCGCGATCGGTGGAAGTGGCCTCCGGTGAGGCAGCGATGAGCGTCAAGTTCCTGCGCCCGGAGACGATCGCGATGACGGTGGACGACCAGTACCCCGTGCATCCGTATGACGGCTACGGGACGGTGCCGATACCCGAGGACGAGTTGGCCGAGGAATGGCATCTGACCGCCGAGGCGGAGCCGGCGACCGAGCGGCAGTTCCTCGCGGTCATCGACGTGCGCCGAGCCGCGCGTCAGCCTGCGTCGATACGGCAGATTGAGTGCGAGGGCGGTGTCGGCCTGCAGGCGGCGCGGGATGGGCGGCGAACGACGGTGTTGCTCGCGCCCGACCGCCTACCGGCCGCGCTGGCCAGCGAGCACCTGGCGGGCGTCGGGGAGGCGCTGGCGGTGACGACTGAGGACGGCGGGCTGGCCTCCGCCTGCGCGATTAACGCCGGGGAGATGACGTGGCGCGGCGAGCCTCTGCTGCGCACGGACGCACACGGTGCAGATATGAGCCTGCTCGTGACCGAGGCGGGGTGGATTGCGCAGGTTGCGCTGCCGGATGATGCGTCGCTGCTTTTGCCGATGGTCGAAGGCCGGGTGCTGGTCGATGGGCGGCCGGCGGACGCCCGTCAGCGCGACGGGATGCTGGCGCTGTCGCTTCGGGCCGGACAGCACACGATCGCCTGGGGCGAGGCGCCCGAGCAGGCGCTGCCGCATGTGCTCGAGCCGATCGAGATCCACGTTGGCGATCGATCTGCCGGGCGATGACCGCTACGAGCTGCGCATCGAGGGCGTCGGCGAACTCCCGAGCGTCACGTGGGACGGGCGGCCGGTGGCGCTTGAGCTCGTCGACGGCGTTGCTTCAGGCGTCATCTGGGACCAGCCGGGCGGGCATCATATGACCATCAGTGGAGCCGACACGATCGAAGCGGTCTCCCTGACCCCGCAGGCGCTGACCAGCGTGGCCGCGGAGATGATGCCGCCGGACTGGACGCTGCCGGACGGAGCGATCATCCACGAGGCGGAGGATGTCGCGGAGGAGGGGGAGATCCGCGGGGAGATCATGGAGAAGGTCGCGGCCTCAGGCGGGCTCGCGCACGCGGTCTGGGATACGCCCGGGCAGTGGGCCCGCTGGCGGATCGAGGTCCCGCTGGCCGGTGAGTATCATCTGCTCGTGCGTGGGGCGAGCATCTACGATCAGATCTTCCGTGAGCTGCGCCTCGACGGCGAGCTGCTGCAGGTGGCCTCTTTCGGGCCGACCGGAGGATGGTGCCGTGCGACCGATGACTGGCGATGGTCGCGGCTGATGGCCCCGGACGGTGATCCGCTGACCGTGAGCCTGAGTGCCGGAGAGCACACGCTCTACATGCAGCAGCTACGGGGCTCGATGAACCTCGATGCGTTCGCGCTGGTGCCCGCGGGTTAGTCGATGGCCGGGATCAGGCCGGGAGGGGTCGAGCGATGACACGCGCGATGATCGCAGCCTTACTGGCGGTGTGCTGCGCGGCGTCGTGTTTCGGCGCGTTGGAGGTCCACGCAACGGCATACGTGCCGGACGCCGAGTTCCCCGAGTTGCTGCAGTACTTCCGCGAGGGCTGGGGGATCGTCGATGAGATCGGCCAGCCGCGCCAGTACACGGAGGTCGTTCGGCAGGGCGCGTATCTGCACGCGATTGTGCGCAACACCGGCGGGCGGCCGGTGGAGGCTGAGCGGGTCCTGCTGCAGGGCATCGACCTCGCGGAGCAGCTTGCGCCGCGGCACAGGGAGACGCGCGGCGTGCGCGCGGCGAGCTTTCTGCTCAATGATGAGGCGATGACGCCGACGGCCCTTCGTGAGCGGCTGGAGGCCTGCGGCTCGCCGGTGTGGTGGATGGTGCGCCCGGCGATCATCCCACCGGGCGGCTTCGCCGAGACGATCATCCGGCTGCGCGACGTGCCCGAGCGGCCGCGGCTGCGGCTCGACATCGATGCGGGCGGCGAGCGGGCGTCGATGACCGTCAACTGCCGGCGGCCGGCTGACCCGATGATTGTGGCGACCGCGCTGGATGATGGCATGGATCGGCTGTTCGTGGTGCTGCGCGGCGAGGAGGACTTCGAGGTGGGCTCGCTGGCCATCGACGGCGAGCCGGCGCATGTGGCGGCGCCCGACGATCTGCGTTCGGCCCGGGGCGTACTGCCGCTTGAGGCGCCGCTGCGGGACGCATGGGCGCAGGGCAGCTTCCACTGCGTGATGGTGCGAACCACGGATGGTCGCGTGGCATCGACGGTGATGCGTGCCCGCGAGCCGTTCCTCGCGCTCGGCATGTGGGGCTATCGGAGCGAAGGTACGACGCAGGAGGAGATCGTGCGCGACTACCTCGAGCCGTGGTCGGAGCACCTCTTCAATGTGGCGATGCCCGGTTCGCACCGAGGTCTGCTCGAAAGCGCCGAGGGCGAGGAGATCCTCCGGGACTATGCGATGAAGATTGCCGCCGGTGGGCCCGGAGGCGAGAGATTGGCCTCCGGCAGTATCTACGCGCGTTTTCTCCTCGACGAGCCGGACGTGAGCGACTACTACGTCGACGAGCTGCCGTGGACCTCGCGCGTTGGCTGCTACGCACAGGGCCTGGTGGAGAGGCAGCGCGAGTGGACGCGGAGTGACCCGCAAACGCTTGCCCTGCTCAACGTGGATATGACCTTCAAGCCCGAGAACTGGTTCAGCTACGGACAGCTTCCTGACATCCTCGCCGTCGATCCCTACTATCAGAGCCGACTGCGCGACGCCTGGTGGAGCCATCCCGCGCGGGTGAAGCAGTTCGTGACGCCGTACTACGTCTTCGCGGTCTCGGAGATCGCCCGCTGCGCCGCACAACCCAAACCGCTGCACGTGATCCTCAACTCCGTATCATTCCAGGAGGACGGACGGAGCTTCCGCTACGGCACCCCCGAGGAGAAGCGGGTTGAGTTCTACCACGCACTTGCCGCCGGGGCGCGCGCGATCTCCTACTGGTGGTTTACTCCCTACGGGCGGCACGTTGGCTGCGGCGCGCGCGACCCGGACGCCTTCGCGATGATGCAGGAGTTTGCGCGACTCAATCGCGACGCGCTGTCGGTGGCCGATCTGTTGACGCGTGGATGCCCGGCTCACGCTCCCGGAGAGCCAGATCCGTTCGTGACCGCCCAGCCGCAGTGGCTGATGCCGCGCACGCTGATGTGTGGCATTGACGCGGCCATAGTAGTGCTCGTGAATCGCGACCATGCCTCGGATCGGCAGGGCTCGGCGTACGCCCCGATTCCCACGGCGCGGCTGTCGATTGACCTTCCGCCGTGGCTCGAGGCCGGGCATGCGCTGCGGCTGACCGAGGATTCCATTGAGCCGGTGGAGTTCGAGCGCGAGGCCGACACGCTTACGTTCGAGCTTGCGGACGTCCAGCTCACGGAGCTGCTGATCCTCGCCGATCGTGAATCGATCGTGCAGCGCGTGCGGGCGCGCTGGGAGGCGCTGGCTCCGCAGGTCGAGGCGATCACCGGCCGGACGTACGATCAGTGGCTGGCGGGTCGTGAGGCGCTCGACGAAGAGCGCGCCCGGCGGATCGAGGAGCAGCGCGAGGAGCTGTTCACGCGCTACGCCGCTCTGGCCGAGCGCGGGCAGTGGCTGGAGGCCTCCGACCGGCTGGGGACGTACGGGGCGGAGACGGAGCGGACGTGGAACCCGACCGACACGCGATACAACGCGCAGACGTGGTGGGTCGCCAGCGGCGAGGTGACCGACGAGATCGTAAGGGGCCTGCGCTGGGAGCCGCCGAACCCCGGGCGATGGCGCGTGGCGGTGAGCTACCAGCCGAAAAAGCTCTACCGCCTGCGCGTGGTGAGCGGCGCCGGAGAGGTTCTCGATGAGATGACGCTGGAGCCGCAGGTCCCGGACCTCGCCGCGGTTGCCGACTGGACAACGACGATCCCTGAGGGCGCAGCGCTCGAATTCGTGCAGCGTGGCGCGGATACGACCGGCGAGATGTGGGGCAAGGTCTCGCCGATGGCGATCTTCGTGCCGGGTGAGTAGTGCCTATCAACCACAGGACACACGATGGAGCAAGCCGATGCGAGGAACGACACACGTTGTGATGGCCGCGGCGCTGCTGCTTGCATGCGCCGCGCTGTCGGGCGCGCAACAGATCACCGCCGGGGAGGTGCTGGCGGCCGACGACTTCGATCGTCTCACCGGGACGGACCTGCAGATCGGCACATTGCCGACGGGAGGGCAGACGTGGGCGAAGGCTGTGACCGCCGGCGGGGAGACCGTTGAGAACCTCGTGCGCGGCAGGGATGGCGCGCTGTGGATTGGCTATGCGTCAGGCCGCGTGAACGCCCCCGGGGTCTGGGTTGAGGGTCTGCGGGTCGCCGACGGCGTGATTGAGCTGACCGTTGGACCATCGACGATGGGCGGCCGACCACACACGTCGATCATCAGTTACCGGGCCGTCGATGGCGAGACTGCGGCATCGGTGAGGGGTGATGGCGCATATCACCTCTGGCTGGAGAACGACTGGTCAGGCAGCCGCGACGTCGCTCTGTATTACGGCAACGAGCGGCTGGCAACGGCTGACATCGCAGCGGAGCACGATGCGCAGGCGAGCTATGACGTGCGGATCGCCTTCGCAGGCGCGCACCACGTCGTCGCGATCAATGGCGCCACGGTCATCGACTTCTGGGACTGGCACGGCGGCCGCGAAGGACCGGGCTTTATCGGCTTCGGTGGATACTACTCGCAGGGCCTGTTCGATGACTTCGTGGTCCGCGCCGCAACCGGCCACGGTGGGCCCCAGTTCGACACTGCGGGCGGGCGGATCCCGCCACTGGTCTATCAGGGCCGGCCCTTCCTGCCGCTCGGGACCTACGACCGGCCCGGCCCCGAAGACACCGAGGAGTACATCGAGGCGGGGGGCAACGCGGTGATCCTGCCGGTCTTCGATCCGCAGTCGGAGGATCGCCTGAGCGAGCTGCAGGAGGCCGCGCAGTGGGGCGCCGAGCACGACATCGCGATGGTGTATTTCCCCCGGATCGACTTCTACAGCCACGATGGGGAGCAGACGATCCCCACGCGCGAGGAGGAGATCCCGGAGAAGATCGCGCTGATCGAGGAGATGCTCTCGGTGACGGCCAACCACCCGAATACCCTCGGATACTGGACCTTCGACGAGCCGGAGAACCACCTCTACCACGTCTACAATGAGTACGCCGAGAAGAAGGACGCCGGCCTCGCGGCGTGGATGTCCGAGACGATGGGCTGGACCTACGAGGCGTTCAAGCGGCGCGATCCGGACGCCTACGTGATGCCCACAATCGCCTGGTGGACGACTTACGAGGGTCTCGCGCCTCTGTATGATGTAAACGTCCCGAACACCTACGCGGAGGGCGAGAATCTGTTCCAGGTGCTCTATGACTGCGTCCGCGCCGCCGACGCCATCCGGGCGACCGACGCGCACTCCTACGTCTTCATGCCCGCGGTGTACGACACGGCCGAGTGGCCGAACCATGACCGTCGCGAGATGCGATACTCGTTCATCGCACCCTTCACGCGCGGCGCGATGGGCATCCTCGGCTGGCGTCTCGGCCGCGCGAGCATGCCCTACCGGCGCGCGGTGATCTACCCCGTGATGCGTGAGGTCGATCGGCTGAAGAAATGGCTGCTCGGTGAATGGCACGACGAGAAGGTGACGAGCGATCGTGACAGCGCGACCGCCCCATATCTCACCGAGCTGCCCGAGCGCGTGAAGCTGATTCCGGGCGAGGAGGATGCGGAGATGGTGGAGGTCCCGGAGGATGCCGTCCCGGATGTGGCGCACTGTCTGCGACGCGCCGCGGACAACACATGGCTGCTGATCGCGGTCAGCAACCGCCGTGAGCCGATCGACGTCACGTTCACCGTCGAGGGCATCGAGGGGATGCCCGAGGTCGCGCTGGAGATGATCGACTGGCGCGAGGTGGCGATCGATGACGGGAAGATAACCGACTGGCTGGAGCCGTTCGCGGTGCGGGCGTACCGGATCGTGCCGGAGTGAGGCGCACTCGACGGAGGTGCGTTGCGATGCTCTCGAACGCAGTGCTCACGACGCTGGCGGTGATAGTCGCCGGCTTCATCGCGCTGGCTCCGGCCTGTGGGCAGGGCTGGCCGTGGCCGGCTGATCACTGGCAGACCGCGTCCCCTCGAGAGGTCGGTATGCGCGCGGACAGCCTCGAGCAGGCCCGTGACTACGCACTGACCGGCGGCGGCTCGGGGATCATCGTACGCGGCGGTCGCGTGGTGATGACGTGGGGCGACCAGGCGCAGCGGTATGATCTGAAATCCACCTCGAAGTCGATCGGCGTCACTGCGCTGGGCCTCGCCATTGGCGACGGTCTGATGTCGCTCGATGACCCCGTGCGTCGACACCACCCGCGGTTCGGGGAGCGGACCGCGGTCGCTCGCGAAGAGTGGCTCGAACAGGTGACGCTGCGCCACCTCGCGACGCAGACCGGCGGCTTCAAGAAGCCCGGCGGATACTCGGCGCTGGTCTTCGAGCCGGGCACGGAGTGGGCATACAGCGACTGCGGCCCGAACTGGCTCGCTGAGGCCGTGACGCTCGTGTATGGGCGCGATCTGCAGGAGCTGATGTTCGAGCGGGTATTCGAGCCCCTCGGGATCACGCGCGATGAGCTGCGCTGGCGGGACAACGCATATCGGCCCCATGAGATTGATGGCATCCCGCGGCGCGAGTTCGGCTCGGGCGTCCACGCCTGTGTCGACGCGATGGCGCGGATCGGCTACCTCTACCTCCGTCAGGGGCGCTGGCGCGACCAGCAGATCATCCCCGCGACCTTCGTGGATCTCGCGCGAACCGTTCCGCCGGAAATCGCCGGACTGCCCGTCAGGGCCGGGACCTACGGCAACGCGTCGAAGCACTACGGGCTGCTATGGTGGAACAACGCTGACGGGACGCTGTCGGGCGTACCGCGGGACGCGTACTGGGCGTGGGGACTGCACGACAGTCTGATCGTGGTGATACCGAGCCTCGACCTCGTCGTTGCCCGGGCGGGATCCGACTGGGCGCGGGAGTCGAGCGAGCATTACGATGTACTCCGCCCGTTCCTGGAGCCGATCTGCGCGGCGGTCATGACCGCTGCTCCGCATCCGGCCGCGCCCTATGCGCCGAGCGAGCAGATTCTGGGCGTCGCGTGGGCTCCGCAGCAGCAGATCGTGCGGCGCGGTGAGGGAAGCGATAACTGGCCACTGACGTGGGCCGATGACGACGCGCAGTACACGGCCTACGGAGACGGTTGGGGCTTTGAGCCGCACGTTCCGGAGAAGCTAAGCCTCGGGCTGGGCCGGGTGCTGGGGCCGTCGGATGATCCGAAGGGGGAGAACATCCGCTCCGAGAGCGGGGAGCAGATCGGCGATGGGGCGGCCGGGGGCAAGGCCTCCGGTATGCTGATGGTCGCCGGCCGGCTGTACATGCTGATGCGCAACGCCGATAACTCGCGTCTGGCGTGGAGCGACGACCATGCTGCGACCTGGACGTGGGCCGACTGGCGCCTCGAGACCTCGTTCGGCTGCCCGACCTTCCTGAACTTCGGACGCAACTACGCTGGCGCCCGCGACGAGTACGTCTACGTGTACTCGTTTGACAGCGACAGCGCGTATGACCCGGCCGACCGGATGGTGCTCGCCCGGGTGCATCGCGATCGGATCGCAGAGCGCGATGCATGGGAGTTCTTCGCAGGCATGGACGGCGACGAGGTCCGCTGGAGCACCGATATTGCAGAGCGCGAGGCGGTGTTCGAGCACCCGGGCCGCTGCTACCGCTCGGGGATCACCTACTGCGCGCCGCTGAGGCGCTACCTATGGTGGCAGGTGCTCCCCGGGGGCCAGCCCCGCTTCGAGGGCGGTTTCGGGGTCTACGAGGCGCCGGAGCCGTGGGGGCCGTGGCGGACGGTGTACTTCACCGAGCGATGGGACGTCGGTCCGGGTGAGAGCGGCAGATTCCCGACGAAGTGGATGAGTGAGGACGGGCGGGTGGTGCATGCTGTATTCTCGGGCGATGACTGCTTCTCGGTGCGTCGCGCCCGGTTCTGGCTCGCCAGCGAGGGTGACCGCATCGAGGGCGTCAGATAGCAGGCGAGGAGGGCGATCACAATGCGGGCGGCGATCCTCCTGGCGCTCTGCGTGATGTTCGCAGCGCCGGGGGCGGCGCAGGAGGGCATCGACTTCTCGGACATCGGGATGTACGGGCAGGACTTCCCGCTGCTGGACTTCACCTGCCTCAAGTTCCTCGCCCCGCGTGACGCGGAGTACTACGAGCGCTGCGCCGAGCGTGTTCGGGCGGCGCATGAGCGCGGGCAGTTCGTGCTCGTGTGCATATACACGTTCGACCGCGTCACGCTCAGCAGGCCCATCGAGGAGTACATCGCGAACACCGATGAGCTGCTGCAGAACCTGCCGCTGGAGCTGATCGACATCATCTGCCTTGGCGAGGAGAACATCGCGTGGAACAACGGCCTCGAGGTGCAGAATCGTCTCTACGACCATGTGAAGCGCACCTACCCGGGAACGACCGTCTATCAGTGGTTTACCCCGTATGACGTCCCCCACGCAAAGGTACGCACGGACGGATGGATCATCGACCTCTACCGGCTGGACTATCAGGAGTACCGCAGGTTCGTGCAGAAGTACATCGCGACCGGCAAGCCCCTGATCGCCTGCATCAACGCCTCGCCCGAGATCAAGCCGTGGTCATCCTCACAGGACCAGGTGGACATCTGCCGCGAGTTCAACGTGCCGATGTTCTTCTACGCCGTGGATGGCATCGAGGGCAGTCCGTACATCTGGATGGACAGCGACGATCCCACCCTCGCGAGGTGGCGCGGCTGGTTCATGCGTGTGCGCGAGATGGCGCATGGTACTGACACGTCGCTGCTGCCGCAGGCCAGCGCCCAATGGTCGTACGGCCAGCCAGTCGAGGTTGCAGGCGACGCGCAGAATGGTTTCGAGTACGCGGACAGCTTCGCCACGCAGATGTTCATCGACGATGCGACGATCGACGGCTTCCTCGGCCTGCGCTGGGACGGCTGGGCTGAGCGTCTGGGGCTGGTTGGGGACTCCGAGGCCAGGCTGACCTATCACCTGTGGAGCGCGTTCCCGATTGAGCAGGCGCAGGCGGACGCGAGCTTCGTCCCCGTCGATGGCGCGCAGGCGTCGCTCTCGGCCGAGTGGTCGGCCGATGGGCACAGCTGGCAGGCGATGGCGCTGGGAGTGCCGCTGGCGGACTTCGCGGGTCAGAATCTGTGGGTTCGCCTGAACCTGCAGACGCGCGGCGGATCGGCCGATGAGCCGGCGGCGTGGCTCGACGATCTATCGATCAGTGGCGTTACGATTCCGCCCGAGGAGCGCGTGGTACATATCACGCCGCTTCACCGTAATGGTCGCTTCGAGTGGCGGGATGACTTCCAGTCAACGCGTTCGATGCACCTCGCGAAGATCGATGGCGGCGAACATCTGCAGTGGGAGCGCGGACGCGTCTGGATCCGCGGCGGACAGGGTAGGGTTGCCTCGACGCTGCGCTGGCATTTCGTGGCCGAGCGCCCGGTGCGTGACGTGACGATCGCGATCGAGGGATACGCACACCAGCAACTCTCGGCCCGCAACGAGATTGCAGTCTCACTCGATGGCGAGCAGCCGATCATCACGCGTACCACCAGCGGCCTCGAGGACGCGAGCGGCCGGTATACGGGCACGATCGAGATCGATCTGAGCGAGGACGAGCGCTTTGAGGGCGCGACCGAGTTCTGGGTGCATGTCACGATGATCAACACAGCCGGCACGCCGACGAACCGCTCGAACGAGATCCGCGCGCTCGAGGTCACGGGCGTGGTCGTGAGGGAGGACTGAGACGCATGAAGCAGACACGCGTGATGATGATAGTCGCGCTCGCGTGCCTGACCTGCGGAGCGCTGGCGCAGCAGCAGGAGTACCTGCATACAGTATACTGGGGCGGGCTGCGTCCGACGATCTTCCGCGGCTCGGAACCGGTGGTGGATCTGAGCACATACGAACGCGTCTCGCAGATTCTCGGCGAGCTGTCCGAGCTTGGCGTCAACGTGGTCGCGTACCATTCGGTGTACGGAAACGAGGGAGCGCTCTTTCCGGTCGATGACCCGATCCTGACCGAGTCCTGGCAGTGGCCGGAGGGCACCCGGCCGGTGGAGAACTTCCTCGATGCCTGCGAAGAGCACGGAATCGAGGGATTTCTGGGGATCTGGATGGGCCAGGAGGGCCACCGGATAATCGCGGAGCACGCGATCGACGCGATCCTCGAGCGCTACGGCGACCACCCGGCGCTCGGAGGGATCGTGCCGCCGATTGAGGCCCCGTACACCGGAGTCACGACCGACGATTTCATCGCCCTGAGCCGCCAGGTCAAGCGCTACGACCGCAGCCTGCGGACGATGGACTATCCACCATCTCCGTACACGTTCAAGCAGTTGCACTGGTTGATGAAGCTGGCGACGTCCGGGGCAGTGGATATCGAGAACGTGCAGTTCCACGCCTGTGACGACCGGCTGGCCGACCTGCGCGAGGCCCGGGGGCTGGCGATGCTCACCGTGGGATGCTGTCCGAATATCCGGAGCATCATCCACACGCATTACAAGAACGGCGTCAACACTCCCGAGAACCCGACCGACTGGCTGCCGCCCGAGCGCGCGTGGGATGTCACGCAGTCGGCGCTCATCACGGCGACGCCCGACGGGACCTCGATCTTCAGCTTCCTGCACGGCTTCTGGGGCGAGGCCAGCGGTCCTGCTGGTGGCGACGCCATGTGGCGGCGCTTGAAGTGGTACGAGGGTATCCTCGGCGTCCAGCGCATGCTGCCGCTGTATGCCGGGGCGGAGAGCCGCGAGCGCATACAGATCATGGTGCCGACGGGCACGCTTGAGAACGCGCAGGATCTGCTTGCGCGCTGCTGGCTGCCGCTGGCACGGAGGCATGTGCCGTGCTCATTCTTCGTCGATCAGCGCAACATCTCATCGGCCGCCGAGGTCATCATCGTTCCCAGCTTCGAGCGCTGCGATGCGAACCAGGCTCGGCTGCTGCAGCGCTTTGCCGCCGAGGGCGGTACCGTGATCGCCACTGCCGGGCTGCACGCAAGCACCACGCTCTACGCCTCGCTCGCCGAGGCCGGCGCGATCAGCCCCCACGTTCGCGAGGTGCTGGATCTCTACGACCGCCCGGACGTTGCCCCGGGCGACATCGACCCCGAGTTCGCACTGGCCCTGGGCTTCGAGGGAGGCCCTCTGGCCGAGGCGGGAAGCGACGTGCGCACCCGCTACGGGCGCGGGCAGGTAATCCTCGCCCCGGGTGAGCCTGACTGGACGCACGGCAGCCTTGCCTCGACCGCGATCGGCGCCGCTCCAAGCGCCCTGCGCGTGCAAGGCCTGCCCGACGGCTGGGTCGTCGAGCGCTGGCAGGCGCCCGACGGGCCGGAGTTCGTGGCGCTGCTTGGCATCGATGAGGGCCTGTCAGCCGAAGGCGTGCGGATTGAAGCGAAGGGTCTGGGCGAACGCGCGTGGCTGCTGCTCGGTGAGGGTGCGCAGGCTCTTGCGGTCGAGAATGGCGCCGTAACACTCCCGGCGATCGGCGACAGCTTCGCGCTGGTGGCACTGGACGACCTTGGACAGCCGATCGTAAGACCATCGGTGCGCACCGTGCGATGCAGCGTCGGCGATGAGGTCGTCTTCGGGGTGAACGTGCTGAACGCGACGGGGCGGAGAGCGGTCGGCTCGCTGACCGCGCAGGCGCCGGACGGCTGGCGGATCGAGCCCGAGGGCGCGCACTACGACCTCGCGCCGGGCGAGAGGCTGCGCGTGGAGCTGGCGCTGACGGTACCTGATGATGCCGTGCGGCGGCCGTGGTTCGTGCGCATCAACGGCGGCGATCAGGTGCAGCGGGTGATCATCTTCCCGGAGGATGGCGCGCCGCAGGTCATCAGCGAGCTGAGCGAGCCGCTGAGGGGCACGCCCCCGCCGGGCGTGGCCGAGGCCCCGGGCGATATTGGCGACGAATGGCTCTCCGTGACCGCCGGGGAGATCTTCGACGACGTGCTCGGGCGGCATGTCCCGGGCGTGAGCTTCTTCAGCGCCGAGTGGGCTCCGCCGGAGGAAAAGAGCGGCCGCCTCGCGCGCTACGGTGAGCTGATCCGCCCGCGAATGGGCGGGCCGAACTTCTGGGTGAACAGGCCCGACCTCGAGCGGGACCTCCTCGTGCGCGTGACTGCCCTGACGCCTGATGGCGGCGTCGTGCAGCTCTACGATGGGGCGAGCTACCACGTCATCGGAGAGCTTGCTGCCTCCGAGGAGTGGCAGACACGCGAATTCCGGGCCGATCGTGCGATCTTCGCCACCGAAGGGGCCGATCACAGCCGTGAGCCGGGCCTGAACCTGCTCGGGCAGTTCTCGGCACCGGCCATCTGGGTTCACGAGATCGCCGTGAGAGCCGCCCCGGACTGAGCGGTCACCGCGCTGCGCCCGGCGACGGCTCGCGCATGAGGCCCTCCACCATCGAGAGGCTGCTGAGGACCTCCTCGCGCATCTCGCCGGGCTGGTACTGCTCGCCGCCCATGTGCTGCGCGACGAAGATCGGCAGCGCCGGGTAGATGTTCACGAGGATCAGCTCGGACTCGTCGAGGCCCAGCCGGTCGTGGGCCGCCTCTCCGGCCCGGATCGCCCGAGCCTGCGCCCGGCGCCACGGCCGCAGTGCCATCCGCGCCGCGTGCCACGTCGCCTGGGCGTCATTCGCGGCGAGATGCGTGCGCGCCTCGTCGAAGCGGGCGTCGCCCTCGGCGAGCAGCGCCCGGAACTCGTCATCGATCAGTGGCTCGATGCGCTCGGCGATCACATGCGTCTTCGCCCAGCGATCGGCCGCGACCGTGAGCGCCAGCCGCGCGGCCAGCGGCGCCCACGCCTGCCTGTGGGCGCGCACGCGCGCGACACGCAGGTCATCCGACGTCACCAGCAGCGCGCAGGCGGTGTCCATCTCCGGGATGGTTACCGAGGACCCCTCGATCGCGATCTCCCGGGCCTCGGGCCCGTCGAGGCGCAGGCAGGCCGCTCCATCGACGGCCGCTGACGGCAGCTCGACCCGCAGGTCCGTGACCACCGCATCATCGACGTAGCGGTTGTACTCAGCGCCGTGCTTGATGGCCATGACGACGCTCTCGCCTCCGCGCGTGAAGACCACCGCCTCCACCGAGGGATCGGAGGTCGCGCAGGACGTGATCTCACCCGCCGCGACGATGTCCTGCACCGGCTCGAGTTCGCCCCAGAGGAGGCCAAGCTCCGCCCGTCGGCCCATTCCCAGGCGGTCATCGGCAAGCCCGTAGCTGCTGAAGTACAGAATGCCGCGCGTCCCGGCACTGAGCATCATGCACGTAAGCAGGCGCTGCTGCTCGGCGGTCGGGACGAATGTCGAGAGCCCCGGCAGGCCGATCTTGCGGAATGCATGCCCCTGCATGTGCGCCTGGCACCACTGCTGCAGGTAGACCGGTTCTCCCCAGACCTGCCGCGCGTGCTCTGCCAGCCGCTGCACGTCCTCCAGCCCGCCCTCGATGTCCTCGCCGCCGCCAAAGGTGCGCCCCTTCTGCAGTGGGTAGAGATATGTCAGCGGGAAGTCGAGCGTCTCGCGCCAGCGCGCCCACTCCTCCTCCGAGACGCGCTCGGGCTTGCGCAGATCCATCAGCGTGGTGGTGACGAGGTTGCTGTCATCGTACCGCCGGATGACCTCAGCCGTTCGCGAGACGAATGGGAGATGCCGCGTCCAGGTGTCGTCGGTGATGATCCACGCCAGCATCGCCGGATGCTCGCGCAACGGCAGAAAGCGCAGCAGCCACTCGTCTTTAAGCGGCTTCTCCGAGTAGCTGCGCACGGCCGGACCGTGCAGCCAGATCATCGCGCGCAGCCCTTCCTCCCACGCGGCATCGAGCACCCTACGGAGGTGATCGGCCGGCGTGGCGTAGCTGAGGTAGAGCACGAGGCCGTTCAGGCGCAGCCTGGCGTAATGCGCGAAGTTCGCGCGGTGCACCTCGACCGGGGTCTCGCCGTTGATGCGGTAGGTGCCCATCGCGCGGAAAAGCAGCGGCTCGTCGCCCGCGTAGAGCGCCCCATCCCGGATGGCGTAGGGCGCTTTCGGCCCGCAGTCGATCGCCGGGACCTCGTCCGGCAGTCGGAGCTCGGTCCCGAGCAGGGCCCGGGCCACGGCTGCCGTGTTGGCGCGTTCGCCGAGGTGTGCCGCGCGCCCGTCATTGCTGACCCGGGGGCCAGGTGGGAGCGAGGCCACGGGTCGGTCGAAGAAGTATCGCGCCAGGGCGTTGGCGTAGTAGTCGTCAGGCAGCCTGCAGAGAATCACCCGTCCGCCGAGATAGTGCGCAACCTTCAAAGCGAGGTACAGGCGCTCGTCCTCCAGCCACTCGGGGACGATTACGAGCCGAAACGATTCGAGCGGCGTGGTCGCAGGCACGATGTCGTGCTCGATTCCAACCGCCTCCAGCGCAGCGGACGTATCCGTGACCGCTGCTGTCGTCGGATCGCCGGAGTGGAGGATCGCAACGTCATGCTCCGGCTCGGCAGCGGTCTGCGGGCGTACGACGACATCGTCGAACCACGCGGTGTCCTCGGAGTAGTAGTTCAGGCAGAAGACCTCGATTGCGGCGATCCGCCTGCCGGGCGGGGCAACGTACGTTCCGGAGCGCCTGGTCCATGTGCCGGCATCCTCCGGGCGCAGGATCAGCGACTCGGGGAAGAACCAGGTGTCGCTCCCGTTGTCGAAGATCACGTGGATATCCAGCCCGATGCGCGCCTGAGCCGTCACGTTCTCTGCCAGCAGGTGGACCGTTGCTCCCAGCGCATTCGGCAGGGGTTGGGCGAAGTCGATGCGCTCGGTCTTCACGCCCACCCGCTCCGCGGTCGCCGGGATACGCAGCGCGGCGGGCGCACTGCGGTAGATCGCGGTGTCAATAGCCGGCTGCGTCTCCGCGCGGGAGACGCTCCAGCCCTCGAGTCCCGCCGAGAAATCCGCATTCGGGACCACATTCTCCTGCGCGACCAGCGGCCCGGTCATGGAGCATGCGATCGTGACGGCAAGGAGGCGTAGCATCATCGTATCACCTCGGCTCAGAGTCGTCGCGCGGGTCGTTTCGCCATGGAGCGCGCAGCGCCCTGTCTGCGAAGAGTACGCGCCGACCACCGCCGAGATGCGCGACTGGATCAAGCGTGGCGGCGAGGTCGAGTATCTGTTGTGGAACGGCTTCTACCGCGATGGCCACGGAGGCGAGAGCTCGCCCAGCTACTCCGCGGGCTGGTGCGTGAACTTCTACACCATCGCACGCCTGCTCCCGAAGCTGGGCGTGGAGATATGGGAGCCCCCCTAAGTCAATGAGATGGCCGACATCGGGCTCGGCATGTACGTCGCCGGGACGACCTGCCCGTCGATCCGAGCACGAGGGGCGAGTTCAGCGGCGCGGCCGGGGCCTCAGACGGCAATCTGCTCGGGACACGACACCCCGACACACGCGGCGGCCCGCGGTAGAAGACCCGCGGGCCGCCGGCGAACGCACGTCACAATCGTCAGTCGATCGGCCTCAGCAGCCAGCGCTTGACGCTGGCGATCTGGTTTGTGGCGGCCTCGTTCTTGCCGACAATTCGCATCGTGATCGTGTGCTGGCCCTCATCAAGCTCCACCTCGCCGAACGAGTGGATCTCGCCGCTGGAGTCGATGTCGGTCCAGTAGGTATCGAATTCATCCCCGACGCGCTCGCCATCGACCTCGACTGCGACGATGCCGTACACGTCCGCAAGGACGAAGTCTCCGAGCAGCTCGTACCGCCCGGCCTCGATCGGTGGCAGGGTGAAGGTCAGCCAGTCGCCCACCTGTGCGCCGCCGAGAAGCTGCGAGCCGAGGCCGTCGAGGGTCTTGGTATACGCGCCCTCGGAGTGCTCCACGGGCAGGGTTCGAGCGTCAAACTCGATACCTTCGAACGGTGGCGGAGGCGTGTGCTCAAACGTAATCGTGCGCTCCGCCGTATCCTCAAAGGGCATGACCACGACGAGCTTGGCGTGTCCGAGTGACGAGTGCCCGTCCTTCGTATACGGGTTGTGGTGCCGGGCAGGCCACTTGAGCCAGCAGCCGTCGGGCACGGTGACCTTCAGGTCGCTGTAGATGAACCAGTCACCGATCTGTTCGCTGGACAGCTCGAGCGGCTCCTCCGTGATGCGCAGCGTCTCGCCGGTGGCGAGCTGGAGCTTGCTGCCGCGCATCATCAGCGGCAGGTGGCCCTCAACGCGCTGGCCGGCGGGGGCCCGGTAGGTCAGCTCCAGGAGGCCGTCATTCGCGCGCATCGCGACTGAGCACTCCACGTCGCCGTAGGTTGCGGTAAGGAGCGTTTCGGCTCCGTCGTGGCTGACCGCGCCCTCAGTCGGCACCCACAGCAGGTCAATGTCGGGCGTGAAGTCAGGGCTTTCATCGCCGGGAGTGTGGTAAAGCTGTGTCGGATCGCCGACGGTGAAGGTGGACCAGTAGGGCTGCAGCTTCGTGTTCCCGCCGCCGGCAACCACGCCCAGCTCGTCGTGGAAGACCTCCACCAGGTTGTGGCGGTCCTGGATCCAGCGGCTGTTGGAGACCTCGGCGGCGTAGCCGGACATCGCCCAGCTCCACTCATCCCCGGTGCGCACAAGCGCGTCACCATCGCCGATCATGACCACGCCATCCTCGCCGAGCTCGTCGGGCATGATGACCTCGCCATCGGTGCTGTACAGCAGGAAGGTTGCGGCGGCGTCGGCGCTGATGAGCTTGCCCTCATCGGCCCCGTACCGGTCGAGTTGTGCCAGGATGTAGCCCCGGCCCTCGGGGGTGTGCGCGAAGCCGACGTCGCCCACGCGCACGCCGCCGTGGTATATCTGCCGCTCATCAACCGCGGAGGTGTACGATCCGTCCGGCCAGAGGACGGAGGCGTGGAAGCGGGAGGCGCGTTCAAGGGCGTCGAGAACTACCGGGTCCTTCGAGTACGCGTAGTAGACTCCGAGTGCGTCGATGTAGACGAAGTTGTAGCCCACGACCGGACCGGAGTGCTCCGACCAGAAGCCGACCGGATCCTGCGCCTCGACCACCTTGGGCATAAACTGGCGCGCCTTCTCCTTCCACTCCTCGTTGCCGAAGCACTCGCCTGCGATGTAAAGCGCCATCGCCCGGTGCGTGGGGATGTTGTGCACGCCTGCCTGGGGGTAGTCCTTCGCCATCTCGCCAAAGCCCAGTAGCAGGCCCTCCTCCCACGTCTCGCGGATGTCTTCGGGCAGCGCCTCGCCTACCAGATCGTAGGCGCGGATCCAGCGGCTGTAGGTCCAGGGCATGTGGATCTGGCCCCAGTAGGAGCCATCCTTCTTGTCGAAGCGCCACATCCCCTTTTCGTCCTGCTCCGCCACCAGCTTCAGCCCTCCCTTGCCGATGGCCTCGAGTAGCTCCTCGGAGTGGTAGTAGGGGTTATCGGGATGCTCGTAGCTCCACGCCACGGCCAGCGGGTAGATCACGTTCTGATCGCCGCAGACCCACGGCTCGGTGCCGAAGCGCCCGCTCTCAGGATGATACGAGTCCATGATCGCGGGGATGTCATCGACCAGGCTCTGCACGAAGTAGTCCGTCGGGGGCCATTGCATCGTCTGCGCCTCCACATTCGCTGTGAATACAAGTGCGAGCGCAATCACAATCGGGTAGACGAATCTCATGGGCGTCCTCCCACTCTGACGGCATACACGCGGCGCGTCCGGGCTTCAGCTATAGATGACGAGACGCGTCGCGCCTCAGTTCGCCGACGCCCGCGCAGGCTCCTTTGTGGCGGACCGGCCTTATTCAACCGGGGGAGCCAATCGTCGGGCGGCAGCCTCGACAAGGCCGAGGCGCTGATGGAGCTGAGCGGGCTTGCGGCGATGGCCCGGCGTCGGCGGTCGTGATCGTCGTGGACACCTCCGGCAGCATGGCGATGGGAGACATACGACGGGAAGAGCGTGGGGCCGAGCAGCAGCGCCGAACCGAGCGCGATCGGAACCTGCGCGAGGATGTCGCCGCGGCGGAAGGTGAGCCACGCGACGATCGCGATAAGCCCCAGGCCGGTGATGACCCGGGCGATGGAATCGCCGACTGCGGCGCTTGGCAGCGCGAAGATGCTCGAGTTGTTCTCCCACGAGCCGGGGTCGTCCCGGCTCCCGGCGATCAGGTCGGCCGCCGGGACGCCGAGGAAAGGCGCGATCAGAGCCGCGCAGACGATGGCGAAGACGAGCGCCTGGTCGCCAGCCGGTCCGCCTTTGACGGATTCGGGGCAGGATCTCGCGTGAGGAGTGTAACCATCAGATCGCGAAATGTCACTGACTGCGTGACGAACCACGGGCGAGCTGCCGCGACCGGCCCAACCGCCGCATCGAAGGAGGTCCACGATGAGACGCTCCGGCCGTACAGCAATCCTGCTCGGGGTCGCGTTTCTCGCCACGTGCTGCCTCGCAGCAGGGCGGCAGGCAGGCGCTCGATTCGAGAGTCGCTTTGATCAGCTCGACCGCAATGGAGACGGCGCTCTCACGCGCGCCGAGGTCCCGTGGGTGCAGTTCATCACCCGGGCCGACGCGGACGGCGACGGAGCCGTGACGCTTGAGGAGGCGCGCGATGCGCTCATGACGATGTTCGGCCGCGGCTCTGATGCGCTGCCCGAGGGCGGCACGAAGCACGCTGACATCGCATATGCGTCGATCGATGGGGTGGCCCCCCGCCACCTCTCCCTCGACCTCTACGTGCCCGATGGCGCTGAGGGCGCGCCGATCATGCTCTTCGTGCACGGCGGCGGCTGGGCGAGAGGCGACAGGGCGAACGTTGCCCGGAAGCCTGAGTACTTCTGCGGCAACGGCTGGCTGCTGGCCAGCGCGAACTACCGCTTCGTGCCGCAGGTCACGCCGGCCGAGCAGGTTCGGGATGTTGCGCGCGCGATCGCGTGGCTGCACGAGCACGCTGAGGAATACGGCGGCGATCCCGAGCGAATCTTCATCTCAGGGCACTCTGCGGGCGGCCATCTCGTTGCGCTGGTGAGCACGTGGCCAGAGCCGCTGCGCGAGGTTGGCCTCGACCTCTCGGCGATCTCCGGCACGATCTGCCTCGACGCCGGCGCGCTCGACCTCGAGCAGCACATGCTCAACGCTCGCGGCCGCGGCATCTTCGCAGATGCATTCGGCAGCGACCCCGAATTCTGGCGTGAGGTCTCGCCAATGGCGCATATCGCGCCCGATACGGGCATTCCACCCTTCCTCGTGCTCGTCCAGGGCGGCCAGCGGCGGCTCGACGGCGCGCAGAGGTTCGTTGATGCCCTCACCGCGGCAGGTGTGCCTGCGGAGGTCGTGTATCTCCCCGACCACAGCCATGCGACCGTCAACCGCAACGTGGGCCTGCCCGGTGACCCGACCACCGAGGCCATCGAGCGATTCCTCAGGCGCAACGGAGCGCCGGTGCACTAAGCCCGCTTCGCCGCCCAACGGATGACTGGTGCGACGACAACCTCCTGCAGATCTGCGGAGCGGCGGGGGAACGTCAGGCACTCGAGGCAGCGGCCGAGGACGATTTGACCGCATGCCGATGTGCGGGGAAGGTCTCGCTGGTGTCCGGGGCGTAATTGTCTCAGGTATGCCATTTGTGAACGGTCCTGGCGGGAGGGGATCGAGACGCATCACCGGAGCCGTCGCTTTGCACGACCGGAGGCGTGCACCTGGACGCCATCGCTGCGCCTGACAGCGAAGCGCAGGAGGGGGCTCACGGTTGCTGAACTGCTCTCCACTGTCGCCATCTCAGCGATTCTGGCCGCTATCCTGATCCCGATGTTCTCCGACTGGCGCGATAGGACGCGTCAGAGCTCATGCATCAGCAATCTTCGCCGGATCGTGATGGCGGCGAGGCTGTACAGCCGGGACTACGACGACATCTGCCCCTGCCGCTA
>JALGTR010000048.1 GCA_029821265.1 Candidatus Zipacnadia bacterium | reverse complement strand
CACGGTCTTGATCTTCGTGCTCATGCGTACACTCCGGTGTCGGCTTCAGCTGCTGCGCGCTGCATTGATGTTAACGCGGCCGGAATATTACTCGGTTCCCGCGCGCGCAGGTGGTCTCGGGCATACCCCCTTCGCTCTGGTCGTCGCCTTCGTCACGGCCGGGTAGCTCTTCCATTCATTCCGTTCACAGTGTTACTTGCCTCTGAGCCAGACCGGGGACGACCACGCCTCCTCGCCATCACGCTGGATCACGTGGAGGTAATACCAGGTGCTCTCCCCCACTCTTTCAGGATCGCTCCACTCGATCTGCGCGTCCAGCCCCTCAACCTCCTCGGTCCAGACGACGTCGCCATCGCGGATGACCTCAAGTCGGGCCAGCTCGTGCTGGCCGTGGACCGTCGCCGCAATCTCCGCCCTCTTCGCCTCCCCCTCCTGCCCCATCTCGACATCAGAGACCCGGAAGTCCAGCAGAATGCGAGCGCCGGTCGTGGCCCATGTACGTCGCTCGCGCAGGGCCTCGACGAGGTGCCGGCGCCGGAGTTCGGGCATCAGCGCGGCGGTCATGCCACAGCGGTAGCGAAGCTGGTGTGCGAAACCGTGCAGAGCACTGCCCTGGCCCTGCGGATCGTCGGGGCTCCAGCCGCTCAGGCCCTCGTGGCAGTCGCCGCCTCCGGTGAAGCCGAGCTTCGCCCCGGCATTCAGCCATTCGTGCGCGGGCAGAGGATGGGCGCCCGGAAACAGCGGGGCCCTGGGCGCACCCCGCCGATCGCTGGCCCCCCACATCGAGTATACCTCGATGAAACGCTCAACAGTGGGGTCATGATGCTCCATGCGCCCGCCAGCGCCGGTGTGATGCGGGCCGGCGACGATATTCTCGTCGTCATGGAAGTGCTCGTAGACCACATCCAGAGTGTCTTCGCCAGCGGACATGCCGCGGAACAGATCAAGCCGGCGGCCCTTCGCGTAGATGCAGCGATGTCCCTGGCGGCCGGCCCATTCGTAGCCGAGAAGCGTTACGAACTCGCCGCGTTCGTTGAAGGAGTTGACCGTGTCCTGCATCCACTGCCACTCGTTGTCCGTGAAGTAGCAGGCATGATCGGCGGCGGCCGCGAAGTCCTGACAGCCCTCGTCGCGCGCGTGGCGGAACATCTCGTCGAAGGCCCCCAGGCCGTCGCTCATCTCCGTGTGTCCGTGGATCTCGCCCCAATACACACGCAAGGTGTCGTCATCATCGACGACCTCGACCGGGTTGCTCTGCGCCATCAACTCACCCGTGGCCCGATCGTAGGCGCGGATGCGGTAGATGCCCGCCTCGAGCTTGCCCAGCGACATACGGAAGCGATGCGGGGCCTCGAACTTCCCGCGCGGGCGGCCAATATCGTGCTCACCGTCGGCATCGAGGACCGTCAGGCGGATGTCGCGCGGAACCCCGCGAGTCTGCGGCACATTGCGGTAACGATCAGTGAAGACGCCGCGCAGCTGCACCTCGTCATCCTCAGTGACGCGCCCGGGCAGAATCAGATGCAGCCGCTCGGCACGGCCGGGGACGGTCTGGAACGTGTGGCTGTTCTCCGGCAGGGGCGGGACCCAGAGGAGCCGGTCATCGACTGCGACCGCGACGGCGAAGGGCACAAGGTGCGCAAACCACAGCGGCCGCTCGACCTCATGACGCAGCCACGGGAAGATGTACATCGCCTCCGTCCGGTAGCGGAGGACCAACCGATCTCCGGGCTCCATCCCCTCCTCCAGACGGCAGATCACGTCGATCTCCTCGTGCGATTCATCCGACAGCTCGTGTGATTCGATCTCGACAGGGAACGCCTCGCCGTTCCCTCCCCGCGCGAGGAGCTCAAGAAAACCCGGCGCGTCCGACGCTGACGTCTGCGGCGTGGACCACGCTCGTGGAATCGAGAAACGTACGCGAGCGCCGGCAGGCAGACCGACCGAGCCGCAGCTGTAGGTGGCCTCGAAGGTCGCGGGGCTTCCCACCTCCAGACGCGATGGGGTGAGGCTGCTCTGCCCCACCTCCGGGCGGCTGATGCCGAACAACTTCTTCTCCACGCTCTCGCGGTCGCCAGTCGGCACGAAATCGAGATCCCGAGTGAAAAGCAGAAGCGCCTCCCGGGCCTCGCCAACGCTCATACCCATGATCCGGAGCTGTCCAAAGCGCGCGTCCATCCCCTCCACGACGCCGAGGTCGAGCCACCGCACATGCTCCGGGCCCTCCCCCACCCTCTCGGCAGGCGTCAGTTCGATCTCGTCGATGCGTACGATCGGATCTGGCGCGTCAGTCATCAGCCACACGCGCACGGTCTCATCACGAAAACAGCCAAGGTACAGCACCTTATCGACAGCCCCGGCGCCGGGATAGCACTCGGCGTCCGCCAGGCTCAGTATGCGATCGACGCGCATGCGTCTCACCTCACGCGGCAGGATCCTCTCGCTCCATTAGCGCCCTTCGCTCGCCGCGCGCGATTGCCCTTCCTGCGGGTCATTCCGCGCACCCGGCGTGACCATATAATGGCTTCCCTGCTTCATGCTTTCCCGTTTTCCCTTGTCCCCATTTTACCGGTCTGCCATCTTACCATTATGCCAGCGTCCGAGCTCGCAGAATGAGCAACGTACAACTGTAAACCATTTTGCTGGCATAATGTAGGTCGTATATCGAGCAATTGCCGCGTCGGGGCCGCACAGCCTCATAACGCCCTCTATGGAAACACAGGCATGCTGTTATGCTGGCATAATGCCATGCCGGTGTAACCAGTTGTCCCATTTTACTGGCATCCCCTTTTCTGGTTTTCCCGGTATACAGGTAGCCTGGTAAGCAGCTATAACGTTTCCCCGGTTTGACGCCGAAGCGATATGTCGGTACAATACGAGCGTTCACGGCAGCCATTGCAGCAACGATCGCAGCGCGAGCCGCGTGCGCGGCTCAGAGAAGGCAGGTGACGAGATGCGCGCCATTGCCGTGGCGAATCAGAAGGGCGGCGTCGGGAAGACCGCGACCGTCCTCAACCTCGGAGCGGCCCTCGTAGAGATGGGGGAGAGGGTCGTTCTCATCGACCTCGATCCGCAGGCGAACCTCACGGCGATCTCCGGCGCGGACGAGGTGGAGCTTTCCGCGTACGACCTCCTCTTGTCGGATGAGATCGACCTGCGGGACGTCGTGCAGCCGACCCCGATGGAGAATCTCCTCGTGGTGCCCTCCGAGTACAACCTCGCCGCCGCTGAGGCACAACTCGCCGGGAGCGAGGGGCGTCAGTTTCGGCTGGCGGAAAAACTCGAGGTGCTGGCGGAGGGCACGATCGCACTCATCGACACACCGCCGAGTCTGGGCTTTCTGACGATCAATGCCCTGAGCGCCGCAGGAGAGGTCCTGATTCCCGTGCAGTGCTCGTACCTCGCAATGAAGGGGCTCCAGCAGCTTCTGCGGACGGTTGAGAGCGTACGGGAGCGGGCGAACCCGAACCTGCACATCCTCGGCGTCCTCCTGACGATGTACGACGCGCGCACGATCCACTCCGAGCAGGTCAAGGACCGCCTGATTGCGCATTTTGGTGATGATGTTTTCGACACCGTGATCCCGCGTACGGTGGCGTTCGATTACGCCACTGTTGCCGCGACCCCGCTGGTGCATTTCCGGCCCGACAGCCCCGGCGCGGAGGCGTATCGCAACCTCGCCCAGGAGGTGATCTCACGTGGCCCGGCGACCTGAGATCCCCGAGGACGTGTTCTTCGACCCGCGTCCGCGCAATCGCGACTCCGAGCAGCGGGACTCCGAGAATAGCGACCGCCTCGCGAAGTCGCTTGAGCCTGAGGAGAGCATCGCCGAGAGCGCATCGGCAGACCGTCGCTCGCCGGTTGAGAGCGCCGCGCCTCCGAAGTCTGACCGCCCCGTCGAGGCCGACGAGGACGATGGGGGAGAGGGCAGCTCGCGACTTGGTCGGCCTCCTGCCCAGGAGGGACCGAAGATCGCGGTGACGCTGTACCTGACCGAGCCGGTGGCGCATCGCCTCGAGGAGGCGAAGTTCCGGCTTCTCACCGAATATGGCGTGAAGACCAGTAAGTCGGCGGTAGCGGACTTCGCGATCAGACACGGGCTACACAACCTCGCGGCAGCGGCTGAGGACCTGCGCCGGGACTGACGCGTGGGAGCAGGTGGCGGCGATCAGCGGCCAGTGTGGCCGGTGGACGAGGCCCGGAGGATTGACGACGTCCAATCCGCGGTGTCGGCTGTCCGGGGAGAGGTGGCTGCTGTATTGACCGTGCGCGGGGCAGTTGGTAGAATCGCTTGCGCCTCTCCCGCTGATGTCTGGTCCGCGCACTAATGCGATCGTTCTGGCCCGAGCTTCGTCGCGAATTCAGGGACGGCTGAGGAACATTTCATGAGAATTCGATACACGACACGTCTACGGGCATTTGAGCTGCTGGTCGCTGGCATCGCTCTGTGCCTGCTGACCAGCCCCGCCGCCGGCGCGCTCGGCGCACCTCCACAGGCAAGCCCCGACCATTTCCTGCTGGTGCTCGACTGCAACCCCGCGCCCGATGAAGTCCAGATCCAGTACGCGCAGGGCACGGTGACCGCGGTGCCGATCTCGCGCGACCTCTCACGGCTGACGGCTGAGCTCCCGCGGGCGGCGATGGAGCGCGATGGCTCCATCACGCTTCAGCTCGCAACCGACCAGCGGGAGATGAGCGACTGGGCCATCTACGTGCTCCCGGGCTGGTCCGCGGGCGTCGTGCGCAATCGCACGGTTGCCTGGATGCGCGAGCAGAGTCTGTGCTTCGAGCAGGGACACGAAAGCCTGCCCCAACGTGTGACGATCGACCGCTATCCGCCCGTAACAGTCGAGTTCGATGAGAGCAGCGTGAGCTCGATCCTCCTCAACGATGAGGAGTTGCTGGGGCCGACGGGCTCGGGCTTCTGCATCGGCGATGCGTTCGAGCCGCTTGAAGGGAGCCGCTCCGGCGACACTGGAACGGTGCGTCTGACGTACCAGGATCCTGAGGCTCCCCGCAATATCCTCGAGGTCGTCGCGACCCGGTCGGGGCCGGATCGCATACGGTTTGACTGCACCTATACCGTCACTCAGCCACGCGACGAAGATGTACCTGTGCACCTCGTCCTGCGTCCGGGCTCGCGGCTGCTCGGCATGCGCACGTACACCTGGCGCCACGGCGGTAGCTCCGGGGAGATGTATCGCCCGCTGCCTGAAGCAGGTGAGGTGGGGGAGGAGTACGCTGTTCTCGCGCAGACCCCGTTTGTTCGCCTCGACCTCGACAGCGGCCCGTGGCTGGGCGTGCTCGATCACGATCAGAGCAATATCATCCTTGGCGCCGGTCGTGACGAGAACAATCAGCAGTACGTGCGAGTGAGCACCTACCTGTGGCCGCGCGAGCCGAGGCGCAAGTATACGTGGAGCTTCGAGCTGATCGGCGGCTGGAATGGCGATTACAACGCTTTGCTACAGGCGCTGGCGCCGCATACCCGTGACTTCGAGGAACACTACGACGGCGCGATGGTTGACCAGGATCGTGCGCGCGACGCGCAGGCCGCGTATGCGCAGGGCGCGCGCGTGCTCTGGCACCACGGATGGTTCCATCGCAATGGACAGTATTTCGATCCCACCCGGCCGTTCGATGAGGTCTATCAGACGGTCTGGGGTACGTGGTACAGTTACGAGCAACTTCAATCGAATATCGAGGCCTGTCACGAAGCCGGGCTGAGCTGCAACGTGTACATGCAGTTCGCGGGAGTGTCCGAGGACGTTGCTGACGCGTTCACCGACGCGATCGTCCGCGATCGTACGGGTGAAATGATCGTTGCGGGCCGGGACGGTAACTACGAGAACATCTGGGTGAATCCCGATCCGCGAGGGGCGTGGGGGGCATCGGTTCTGCGGCAGATCGACGCTCTCCTCGAGGCGACCGACGCCGATGGTATCGCCCTCGACCGCACCGACCGCCTTGACTTCACTTACGAGCCGGATGTCTACGATTACAGTAGCTTCAATGGCTACTCCTCAGTTTTCCCCCATGAGACGGGGCGGCAGCCGGTGTCATCGATCACTGTGGCGGGGCGCGAATGGTTCACCGAGCTGCGAGCGCTCCTCGACCGCCACGAGGCGGGACTGATCTCGAGTGTTCCGCTCAGCCCGAGGGTCGTGCGGCTCTCCGACGGCGTACTGATCGACCAGCCGCTGACGCCGAACAGCCTGTTCTTTATGAAGGCGCTCGCGAATGGTAAATCGCTGTACCTGCTGGATATCGAGCGCGAGATGGAGAGCGCGTCGGATGAGCCGCTGCAGGCGCGGCTGGCGCAGGCCCGGCCATATCTCGAGGAAGGCGCGAACTGGACTGAGCCCGATCGGCTCGGGAGGCTGCTCTACGCGATCTCCGAGGGCGCTGACTACCCCACGCTGTGGTATTTCGATAACGGCTACACGCGGATGAAGTACGATCCCGCCGCCCGCTCGGTTCCGGCGATGTACGCCGGGAGTCGCTTCGTCTCGCTCGGTGAGCAGGAGCAGGGGGTCACGTTGGCGCGCGGAGGCGCGGCCTCCCCGCAGTTTGAGGCCCCGAGGGGCACGCCTGCCGAGCAGCTGGCGGAGCTACCGCGCTTCGGGATGCAGGTTTTCGGGGCGAGGGAGGAGACGGAGGAAGAGGCCGCAGAACAGCAGCGTCCGGAGGCGGTGCGGCCCAGAAGGCAGGTGGAGGCGGGGGAGGAGCCGGCACAACAGGTGGCGGGCGAGGCAGTTCCGCCCAGCTACGTTGTCGGCCCCGGGGACGAGCTCGCCGTACGCGTGTGGACGGACACGATCGAGCACATCGCCGCAACCCCGATGGTCGATGTCGATGGCCACATCTACCTCGACCTGCTCGGCGCGGTCACCGTCGGGGGACAGACCATCTCGGAGGTGCGCACGGACCTGCGCCGCCGCTTTGCCGCGTTCTTCAATCGCGCGGAGGTTTCCGTTGGTCTGTCACGCACGCGTGTCATCGAAGTCCGGGTTACGGGCGATGTCACACGGCCGGGCAAGTATCGCCTCAGCGGCGCCGCCACGGTCTTTTCAGCACTCTATGCTGCCGGCGGCCCGAGTGAGATCGGAAGCCTGCGCAGGATCCGTCTGATCCGTGGTGACGGGCCGGTGGCGGAGATCGATCTGTACGACTACCTGCTCCAGGGCGATCCACGCGGCGATCTACCCCTTAGCCCCGAGGATACCGTCTTCGTAGCTCCGTCGGGGCCAACGGTGGGTATCACCGGGCAGATCCTCCGTCCGGCGCGCTATGAACTGGTGCGGCGGACCACCCTTGCCGATCTGATCCAGATGGCCGGCGGACTTGCGGCCTCGGCATACACCCGCGGGGTGCAGATCTGGCGCGTTGGCCCCACCGGCGAGCGTGAGCTGCTCAACGTGAACCTCGCCGAGGGAGCTGACGGTTTCGAGGTGCAGGGCGGCGACCTGGTCGTCATCCCCTCGGTCCTCGAAGAGCCTCGCAACGTGGTGGAGATCGAAGGACCAGTGCGCAGGCCAGGAAGCTATCAGTACCGGCCCGGAATGACCATCAGCGACCTGATCGATGACGCCCAGGGGCTTACGACCGAGGCGCATGCCGAGGAGGCCTACCTCTGGCGCCTCAACGAGGATCTCGATTATGAGATGACGAGCTTCGATCTGCGAGCCGCGCTTCGTAATGGTGGGTCCGATGACCGCGCGCTGGAGCCGGGCGATCGCATTGTGGTGCTCTCCGAGCGGGAGGTCGAGGCTCCGATGCTCGTCTCCGTCGAGGGCGCTGTGCGCGATCCGCGGGAGATGGTTTGGAAACAGGGGATGCGCGTCGCTGACGTCATCAAACTGGCCGGCGGCCTCGCCGAGGGCGCATTTACCGAGCGCGCAAATGTGATGCGAATTGGCGACGACGCGCGGCGGTATATCGTGCCCGTGAACATCGGGGCGGCTATCGCCGGCGATGCGGAGGAGAATATCGTCGTCGAGCGCGGCGATGTGGTGCAGGTTTTGCTGCGGTCGGAGGTGACTGAGCCGAGCGAGGTGCAGGTCGAGGGCCTTGTGAACGAACCGGGGACCTATGAGCGGTTCGGCGGAATGCGCGTCTCAGACGCGATCGTGGCAGCGGGCGGCCTGAAGCGATCTGCCGGTGAGCAGGTGGAGTACACGCCGGGCGGGGTTTTCGAACGGGTTGAACCGGTGTACCTGTCGCTCCAGCGTGATGGCGACAGCTTCCGGGTGGAGCCGGACCCGATCCTCAATGACAACGATCTCGTGGCGGTCCTTGGTGCCGGCGATTACATCGTCCAGCCGCCGTCGGTGACGATTCGCGGCCGCGTGAAGAGGCCGGGCGCCTACGCGCTGCGCACGACCGCCGAAGATCGCGACACGGTATATGACCTGATCCAGCGCGCCGGGGGCCTACTGCCGGACGCGAACCCCAACGGCATCGTGCTTTATCGCCTGCGCGAGGAGATCATCCGCGAGGAGCAGGAAGAAGACCTGCAGCACATGATCGCGCATTTCAACCGCGAGCTGAGCGCGGCCACCCTTGAAGGTGAACAGCAGCGGGTGGCAGGCACCGCGGCGCAGGTCAGTCAGGGGCTGCAGGCGGCGCTGTTTGAGGGCGCGGATACGGTTGTCATCCCGCCGCGGCAGCTCAGTTCGACGGAGTGGGCGCGCGCGGTCCCGATTGACGGACAGCGGCTGATCGAGGAGCAAGGCGGGGAGGAGGACTTCCCGCTCGCGCCCGGTGATGTGATCCTGGTGCCGGAGGTGCCAACCACGGTTACGGTGATGGGCGCGGTGGTACGCTCGGGCGCCATCCCGTACGAGGAGGGGATGACGGCGCGGCAGGCGATCGACCGGGCCGGCAAGGCGACCCCGGATGCCCGACTGGGGCGGATGGTGGTGATCCGGGCAAACGGGCGGGTCGTTGCGGACGCCGGCAACGTTGAATTGTACCCGGGCGATATCGTGCTCGTGCCGTCGGATTACCTCTTCCGCGAGGTGAACGAACCCGGAACCCTCGAGCGGGTCCTCAGTACGATCAGCGGGATCGTTACGGGCTATCTGATCTTCAACTGAGGATGTGCCGCGCTGCTGTCGCTGAGGACAGTCTTCGGGAGTATCGACCCGGGGCCGGTCGGTGATCGGCCCCGGGTCCTCCGTTGCCTTCATCGCCGCAGTCACAGGGGGGAGGTCCCGGCGGCGCGGGGCGGAATGCCACCGTGGCCGCGTTCTGAGTGTCAGCCGCCGGGAGGGTCCTCTGATGGTCTCGCTCTTCCTCACCCCCGAAGATCTCGAGCAGCTTCGCAGTGCCGAAGACCGCCGCAGACCGATCATCGACCGGTGCATCGCCACTGCCGAGCGCCTGCTCGACGAACCGGTCGTGCATCCGGACATGGACCGACCGTGGGGGCCGTATCTGAGCCCCGCGAGCGACAACCTCGCGCATCTGCGCCGCTGCGCGTTCGCGTACCTGATGACCGGCGATGAGCGCTTTCACCGCCGCGCGAAGGCCGCGGTGGATGAGATGCTCGGCTGGGATCGCTGGATCGACCCCTACCACGAGCGCCCCGACCGCCGCTACGGGCTGATGACCGGCATCGTCTCCACCGCCATGGCCCATTACCTCGACTGGTGTGGCGATGCGATCGACGACGAGGAGCGCGCGCTGATCGCGAACACCTGGCGCAAGATGGCGGTTGAACCCCTGATTCACGACACGGATCTGCCTGCGGGCATGTTCTTCGAGTCCTTCAACAACTGGATCTCGGTGATGGTCGGTGGCGCGGGACTGATGTCGCTGCTGCTGATGGATCGCGAACCGTTCCTCGAGGAGCTGCTCGTACGCTGCGATTTCCACCTGCGACGCTACCTGGACTGGATCAACGATGACGGGAGCACTGACGAGGGTGGCTCGTACTGGGCGTTCGGGATGGAGCACGCGGTGCCGCTGCTCGAGGCTTTCCGCCGCCACGGCGATCGCCTGCCCGGTGCGCTGCGCTGGCGCAAGGCCGATGCTCTCTACCGCCATCGTAAGCTGGCGCTGACCGGGTATTTCCCGATGTACTGCATGCAGGGCGCCGAACATGTGGTGAACTTCGGCGACTGCGATGTCGTGCCGCTGCACCGCGCTCAGCCGATCCTCTACTGGCTTGCGGCGAGGAGTGGCGACGGGCGGCTGCAGTGGCTCGCCGACCGGCTCGAGAACGATGACCCGATGAGCGCGGTCTACTGCGACCCACAGCTCGAAGCCGAGCCGCCCGACAAACTGCCCTCCTCGCGGGCCTTTCACGGCGCAGGCTGGGCGATGCTGCGCGAGGACCTCGATTCGACCGACGGCTTTCTGCTGGCCGTACGCGGCGGGCATAACGCAAAGACCCACTGCCATCACGACCTCGGGACCTTCATCATCCGCGCCGGCGGCCGGAACCTGATCGTCGATTGCGGCAGGCCACAGTACTGCAAGGATTACTGGATTCACGGGGTGTTCACGTACGGTCGTGAGACGATCGGCCACAACTGCATCCTCATCGACGGGCAGGGCCAGCAGGGCGGGATGGCGGAACGCGCGGAGATCACGCGCTGCGAGGACTTCGGGCGCGAAAAGCACATGTCCATCGAGGTGCGCGCGGAGGAGATCGCTCTGCAACTGCATCGGCGGCAGTTCGATGTGACGCTCGGAGAGCCGACGCGCGTGGAGATCAACGACGAGGTGCAGCTGGCACGCAAGGCGCGCGTGACGTGGCTGCTGCACTACGATCCCGAGGGCGAGGCGGAGATCGATGGTGACCGGGTGATCATCCGCAGCGGCGAGGCATCGATCACAATGACGGTGAGCGCGCCGATAGCGGTCGAGCTTCGCGTCGAGACCGATCACGAGGTGCCGTTCGTGGCGATCGAGACACCGGAGATCGGCCGGGACCTGAGTTTGCGGCTTGAGTGCGAGATCATGGCGTGATGGCGGGAGGGCCTCGCTGCTCGAGGCCCATGCGGCCGGCCACGCCGAAAGGCGCGGCGCTTGACGTGGCGGGACCTCGACCGCATAATGACGGGCGCGTGTATGGCAGCGACCGTGCTACAGAGACGGGCCAGCAGTACTGAGGAGGCAGTGAGGATGCGAAAGCTGCAGATCGTGCTGGGGCTTCTGGCAACAGCCGCGTTGGTCTTGACGTTTGCGCTCGCAGGCTGCGGGAAGCAGGCACAGGAGACAGCCGATGGCGGCCTTGAGGACTCGGCAATGCCGCCGGGTGACACCGGGGAGGCAATGCCGGGCGGTGAGGCCCCGGACACCCAGGCAGAACCGCAGACGCTGGCCGACATCATGAAGCGCTGGCCGTCGAGCTTCGTGATGAAGATGACCATCGAGGACACCGAGAGCGGCCAGACGCATGAGACCGTGATGACCATGAAGATGGGCGACGAGGGCCCCGAGAAGATCAAGATGCAGGCGGCCGAAGAACTGGGCACGATGGTCATCGACTATCAGGAGAAGATGATGTACGCCTGGGACGAGGGGGAAGGGCAGGGCATGCAGGTGCCCCTGACCGAGGCCGAGGCTCAGGACCCGGCCAACCCCTATGACAACGCGGATCCCAACGCCAAGATCACCGGTTCCGAGACGGTGGACGGCGTTGACTGCTGGGTCGTCGAGACCTCCGAGGACGGCGAGACGGTCACGTCCTACGTCGCGAAGGACACCGGCCTCGTGAAGAAGGTGGAGCACCCGCGGGGTACGATCACCTACGAGTACGCGCAGATCAACGAGGTTCCCGACAGTGCGTTTGAGGTGCCGTCCGACATCGAGATGATGGACCTGTCCGATGTTGAGGGCATGCGCGACATGCCGATACCAGAGATGGAGGGCACCGAGTAAGGTCCGAATGAAACCCGAGAGGAGGCGCTGACGATGCCGGGTGAGCACGGGTCGAATGTGCTGGCGCGGAGATATCGTGCCGGCTTCGGTCTCGGCTGCCTGGTCGGCGGCGCCCTCATGATCGTGATACTGGCAGGGCTGGGGATGGCTGTTCGGCGCTCGCCGGAGGGCTACCCCAGCCCAATCCGCTCGTTCTTCGGCGCCGACCAGGTCATCACGACCGGCGGTGAGGCGGGAGCAGGCAGCCTCTCGCTGGAGCAGATCAAGGCGATCCGCGGTGTGCGCCCGACGGTTCAGGTGACGCTGACCGAGGCGGACATCAACAGCTATCTCAAGGAGCATCCAGACGCGGTCGGGTTGCCGGAGGGCTTCCGCTCGCCGGCCGTTCGGTTCCGCGATGGCCGCGTGCAGATGGCGGTGAGCACGAAGGTTGTGCTCTTCTCGGTGCGGGTGAAGATCGCCATGGAGCCGAGCGTGGAGGACGGAGAGCTGCAGCTTAAGGTGGTCGAAGTGGACGCCGGCGGTGTGTCGCTGCCCGGCGAACTGCGCCAGATCGCCGAGAGTCGGGTGGCGGACATCCTGTCCGAGCGCCTCGAGCAGGCGGGCCTGGAGGCGGAATCGGTGGAGGTGGGGGAGGGGGTCCTGACCGTCTCAGCGCGCCTCGTCCCGCTCCCTGAAGCGCCCGATGGGCAGCAGCCTGAGGGCTGAGTGATCCGAGCGGCCGCTCCCGATCTCTCAGGGCGCACTATCACCGTTGCCCCTGCGTTGCTGCTGTCAGGCTGTGACCTGTTCGCCCCACCACTTCGCCAGCCCGACCTCACCGATGATGCCAACCGCCGCGCGACCGACCAGCTCCTGCGTCCGCACCGGTTCGATGCCCATGACCTGAGCGATCTCGCTGTACGTCAACTCCTGGTGGAAATAGAGGGCTGCGGCGAGCTGCTGCTCGGGCGGCAGGGCTCCGATAACCATCGAGGTCTCGTCCACCAGCTCGGCGCCGGATGGCAACAGCGCCACCGGATCGATCGCGAAGACCACGGCCACCTCCATGAAGCGCTCCCGCAGCGTCGGCTGACTGATGTAGAGCCGCCGGCACAGCAGTGCATCGACGGGCTCTCGCCCAGCGATGATCGCTCCACGCCACGCCTCGCACAGCGACCGGGTCTGCCCAATCACGGCCTGCCTGTACCACTCACTGGCGCAGAGAAGCTGACGCAGCCGCCGGTCGATCGCGTCGGTGGCCACCGCAGGCAGGTCCTCCTCGTGTTCGACGGTAACCGCGACGTTTTCCAGCGCGCGAGAGGCTTCGCTCTGCAGGCGCCGCGGATCCACGTCGTCGGGCCACCAGCAAGCGATGCGGGCGAGGAGCCGCTCAGGAAGCCAGGCGTGCTCGGCTGCCAACGTCTGAGCCCGCTCAGGTGATCGCCTGGGGGCCGCGGAATCCTCCTCGCCCAGGTAGCGAAGCTGAAGCATCTCGCGATCCTGCTCAGACATCTGCGCTCGCTGCTCGGCCATCGAGTTCCCCCGTAAGCCGTCGGGAATAGTCTCGCGCCCGCGTCGGTGCATATTATCGGCCCGCGGGCGCGAGACTTAAGCAACGGATCCCGACGACTCTACTCGACGCTGATCGCCTTCACGGGGCAGGCCTGCGCGCCTCGCTCGATGTCCTCAACGCTGGCGCCATCGATGACCTCTGCCCTGCCCGTCTCGGGGTTCATCGCGAAGGCCTCGGGAGCCACGCGCACGCATCGCGCACATCCGACACAACGCTCCGCATCAACAACCGCACATGGCCCGGCCGTGCACTCACCGCTATCGCACACGCACTCGTCGGTGTTGCGCAGCGGACAGGTCGCGCACTGGTCTGTGCAGCCTTCCGTGTCCGCGGCAAGCTCGACTGCCGCAGTGGTCTCGTCCGTCGTCTGCTGCATGCCCATGGCTATCACGCCCACCAACGCCAGAGCCGCGACAACACCCAGAGCGATCTTGAGTTTCCTGTCCAGCTTCATTGTCTTCATCCTCTTATCCGTCGGCGGGTCGGCCGGGGCGAAGTTCCACGCCCGCATTCGGTTATTTCCTCACCGCGATAATGGACGTTTGGAAGAGGGGGTGGATTCCATATGCCGCCCGTGCAACAGGACCGAGCCCCGGGGGAGGCAATGGGTGAACATTCATGATCGGTTCGTAACATCCTCGGCATTTGAGAGTTCTCTTGCATTATTCACGAATATCTTGGTAGTATGTCCTCGACAGCAGCCGGCGCATGGGACATAGCCACGCAATACGAAGCACCAGGACCCAGGGGGAGAGGCGCACCCGGGAGAGATCCAGGATGAGTGCGGAGGAGCGATCTCAGGAAGACCATTCCGACCGGTCCGATGACGCGCGCTCGATGGGTGATCGGATCTCACAGGCCCGCAGAGAGGCGGGGTACCGAACCGCCCAGGACTTCTCCGACGCGCTGAATGTAAGCGTTTGGACGGTGCGTTCGTGGGAATCGGGCAAAAGTCAGCCGCGTTATGACATGCTCGATATCGTCAGCTCCCTCACCGGCCGATCCAAGGCCTGGTTCCTCGGCGAAGGGGAGATGCAGGAGGGCCTCGACCGCGCCCTCAGCGAGCTGCTCACCCGCCGAAAGGCCCGACAGGAAACGCAAAAAGGGGGGCCCGAGACAGGCGTCTTCGGCATCCCGGCCTTCGACGAGGCTGCGGAGGAGGAGCTGCAGGCGCTGGCGGATCGAGCACGTGAGGCGAAGGTACTAATCCGTATCAACTCGCCCATCGAACCTGCGCACGCCGAAGAGATCGCAGCTCTACACCTCGCACTGGCGAACTTACTCGGGGACAGAGGCGAGTGACGACGAGTAACGAAGCGGACGGCCGGATGGCACTTGACGACAGGCGGCCGGCACCAGTACGATTGCCGCAGCGAACTGGAATGCTGAGGAGGGCGCTGAATATGACTCGGACGACTCTCATCGTGCTGGCCGCACTTGTCGCAACGTCCGTCTGCATCGCTTCGAGCGATGTCACACTCGTAGCCAACGGCAGGCAGATCACGTCCGACCCGCCGCCGATGATCCAGGACGGGCGGACATACGTGCCGTTGCGAGCCGCCGCTGAGGCGGTGGGGGGGAAGGTCGATTACGACCCGCAGACCAAGCGTATTACTATCTGCCGCGGCGTCCTGTGCACACTGATCCGCCAGTCGGACGGAATCACCGTCGATGGTCGAGTGCTTGTGGGCATCCGCCAGGTGGGCGAGGCGCTCAACGCGGAGGTCAACTGGGATGCCGATACGCGGACGGTACGCATCACCACGACTGATTGACCGAGCGACCCCTCAGGCCGTCGCAGGAAACACCGCGGCTGTTCGAGCAGCCGCGGTAAGCCTGTACGCGAGAGGGTGACCGCACGTGGACGAACGCACAAGTAGGCGTCGGGCCCTCTCGCGCTGCGTGCACCTCGCGGCCATCTCCGCCATCACAGCGCTGGTCTCCATCACGGGCGGCTGCAATCGCAACGCCGGCCAGAGCGCCGGTCTACCACCGACCCCCGGTGGCACGACCATCACAGTCATCGCAGCCCTCAACCCCGACGCCGAGTGCTACCAGCCCACTCTCGATATCATCCATACCATCGAGGCCGCCAGCCCAGAACGTATTCAGGTGCGGATCATCGACACCACCGCCGAAAGCGGTCGGCAACAGCTCGAGGAACTCGGCCTTGAAGCGGTCCCGACTATCATCATCGACGGCCTGACCACGGTTACCTGGGTCAGTGATGAACGCCGAACCGTGAACTTCACGCACCCACCGGGCTTTGCCTGGACCAACGAGGACCTCAACGAGGCGCTCCAGGCAGCCCTTGACGGCACGCTGCGCGCCGCCGAGCCCGAGGAGGCCGAGGGCGTGCGCACCCTCGACATCAGCATCCGCGGACAGTCGGTCCGCGTGGATGACGGCGACGGGGAGACCGGGCAGCTTGTCATCGAGGACAGGGTGGTGCTCGAGGTCACCCGACCGCGCGGCGACCTTGCTCCCGGCCAGCGAGTGACCGTTGCCGCCCGAGGCATTCAGAAGGCGCTCGAGGAGCCGTTCACACCCGACGATCTGGTGCTGCAGCGCGTGGAAGACGGCATCGCGCTGTTCGCGGGGGAAGAGGAACTACTGGTGGCGACAGCGGCCGACGGAGAGGCGGACGACACCTCCCTCGAGACCCTCGCGACACGCTGGCGTTCGGCAGTGCGCTACGCGCTGATCGAAGCCGCCATCCGTTAAACCCGCCTCGCCCGCAAGCGGCCAGCCGCCCTAATCCTCTGCCACCGCGAAAGATGCCACCTCCGGCTCCTCAAGGCGCTCGAAATCCTCGTAACTCATCAGCACGATCTCACTGTGACTGCACGCCCGGATCGCGATGTCCGACTCCTCCGAAAGGTGTTCATCCACGATCGTGCGCATGTCGTAGTGAGAGCCGAAGGGCGGCTCGGCGCCCACCTCACAGTCGGGGAACAGCTCCCGCAACTCGGACTCGTCAACCATCTCCACCGATTCGCCGAGTATCTCCCTGAGCCGCTTGAAGTCCACCCGATGCGACGCGGGCAGCACAAGCAGGATGTGCTCGTCACCCGCACGCACCACGACCGTCTTTGCGAAGATATGACCGGAGATGTGCTGGGCTGCCGCCTCCTCCTGCGCCGTGTACGCCTCCTCATGGTGCTTGACCGTGAAATCGACGCCCTGTTCGCTCAGGAAATCCAGGAGCCTCATCATCCGGTCCTCCCTTGCAGCGCCACGCCTTAAGGTTGAAGCCCGAATGCGGCCGGTACGTGACATCTTCGGCATCGGGGGAAACTCCTCCTGCTGCGTCACGCGCGCGGGGGCGCCATCCACATTCGTGGGCGAGGCCCCCCGGCTCCATCATCAAGGCTCGGCGAGGGCACATCGCCGCCCTCATCACCCGCAAGCGCGCTTCACATCACCCTGATTCGCGGGCGCCCGCGAACCATCACACTCGACCAACACGCACCACGGGCAAACTTGAGCGGGGGGCCCCCGCCTCCATGATCAATTGGCGCGGCCCTGCGCTGCTCAGGGCTCCACGATCACCTTCACCTCGATCTCCTGTGGCGGACCGGCGTTCTCCCGATCCAGCGGCTGAACCAGCAACGTGCCAGCATAATCCCCCGCCGCGAGCCCGCGGGTCGGGATGACCACCTGCACCGTTCGCGGCATGCCCGGTGGGACGATCACCGCGCGATCCTCCCCCGGATCGACCAGGCGCGTCCCATTGCCGACCGGGATCGCCTCGAGCAGACGCACGCGTTCCGCCTCAACCGCTACGTCGCCCCCGGAGTCCGTCAGCGTCCCGGGTATAACCCGCACCGCCACCGAGCGCTCACCGAACGCGTTGAGCATGCTCAGGCGCATCACCGCGCGGCCATCCGCCGCACGGACCTCAATGCGCTCGAGCACCAGTGGCGCGCCCGCCGCCGGCTGATCCTCGCGCCACGTCACGAGCTGATGACGCGCCTCGACGTACTCCCGCAGCCGGGCCAGCGCTGGGGCGTACTCCACGTTGTAGCGCGAGAGCGCCGAAAGGCGTTGGGCGAGAGTGATCCCGAGGTCCGCGCGATCGCGCAGTGCCGCCCGGACCCATGCCGGGAGGTCATCGCGCTGCGCCTCCAGCCGGAGGTCGGCGGCGACCTCCAGCGCCTCGGCGCCCAGCACATCGCCCTCGCGAGCAAGCCGAACGTCGTCGACGAGCATCACTTCGCCGGCGTGGTTGTAATCGAAGCCGATCGCGGCGGAGACCGGAAGCTGCTCGACCGTCAGCGACACACGCAGGACCTCCCACTCGCCGGAGCCGGAGTGCGTGTCGTGAACTCTCTGATGGCCCGCCGGATCGTCGCCCCAGATGAAGCCTCCGGTCAGCACGATCTTCGCACCGGATGAGCTGGCCTTCACCCGCGCGGTCAACACGAGGCCCTCGCCCGGTGCGACGTTGAAGCCGTGCTGACGTAGGAAGCTCCACGATCGATCGGTGGTCGCGTAGATACGTGCCGCTCTCCGGCCCTCGATCGCATCATCGACGACCGACGCCCGGCCCATGCCGTCGCCGAGCATCGCAACATCCCAGCCCTCGAGACCCTGCTCGAAGCCCGGGTTGGCCAGCAGGTTCACGGGCTCGGCGCCATCCTGTGCAATGCCGGCGGTGGCCACGAACGTCGCTATAATCATCGCCATCATCCGCGTGGTCATCGCGCATCACTCCCCAGGCTCTCGATGGCTCGAGCGATCCGTCTGCGCCAGGCCTCGATCTCCGACGTCGTCGGCGTCTCCAGCAGGCTCCCGGCTGCACGCTCGAGCACGTGGCGGGCGTGCGCGGCCTGGGGACCATCGTCGGTCAGCGCGAGCCGCCGGCTCAACAGGTGGAGGTAGCAGTAATCCTCAAGCCCCTCGCGGAACGCCTCCCAGCGCCGGCTGGGGATCGGGCCCTCGGGCCCCTCGTAGACGCTCCCCTGATCACCATTCGTTCCGTCAAAGTCATCCCAGGCACTGCCCTGTCGCGAGAGCGCGGCCCAGTACGTGCAGCCCACGATCTCGCGTTCCCACGCCTCCCACGGCAGCAGGCGGTAGCGTTCCAGCGGCGGGAACGTCTTCTGCGCCCAGCCGCAGAAGTAGAACCAGACGGGCTTGCCACTCTCATGCATCACCCGCAGCCCTGGCTGCCACTGCTCGGTCGTCCAGTCAACGTGCGGGCACCATATGTCCACGTACGGCTCGACCTTCGCGACCTGCTCGGCGTCCGCCACTCGATCGGTGAAGATCTGAACCTGCGGATCGAGCCGCTTCACCAGCTTCGCGAGGGCGAGGAAATCGTCGTCGATACGCTCGTCGAAGGGGTAGAAGGCCCAGTCCCCGTAATCGAGGCCACGGCTCTTCGTGTACGCAATGAACAGTCGGAACCATTGCTCGAAGGCGCGGCGCCAGGCGTCGGACATGTACGGGAGCGTCGTGCCATCCTCAGCGGTGAAATCCTGCGCACGGAACTGCCACGTCTCGAACAGGAACAACCTCGCGTGCGGCTTCTCGAGCGCGATCAGGTCGTCGTAGAATGACGCGAAGTCCGGCGTCTCCGTGAGCTCGCCGCTCGCGTTGCAGATGACCTTCGGGGAGCCCGCGAGGTGGAAGACATTGATGCCGTGGTCGAGCATCGCCTGCAGCCACGCCCGGCGCATCGCTCCCGGTGGCAGGCCCTGGATCTCGTAATCCCAGTTGAATACCGCCACCGGCATGCGTTCGGGCAGCTCGAAGTCCCAGACCATCAGTCGCAGCGGAAGCTCGATCGTCGGCGCCTCCGAACTGATCCGCAGTCTGGCGTCATAGCTGCCTGGCGAACGATTGCCGGAGTGCACCTCGACCCACAGTTGACGCACCTCACCGGGCGGGATCGTCAGCACCTCATCGCGCCGCAACCTCGGAAGCGCATCCGCAACGAGCTGTCCCGCGCGATTGCGGACCGC
>JALGTR010000287.1 GCA_029821265.1 Candidatus Zipacnadia bacterium | reverse complement strand
CTTTCACGGCTTCCTCGATGTGCGCCTTGACGACTGGGCGATCGACCCGTTGCTCGAGGCCCTTGCAGCCGCAGGCGTTCCGCTTTTCGTCAACCCCAACCACTGGCGCACTCCCAGCGCCCCGGATCAGACCGAGTGGAGCGCGATCGTGCGCATCTGCCGCGACTTCCCGGACCTGCCTGTCATCGTGACGGAGAGCCGGATCTTCACCACCCAGCGTACGGCCTACGCCGCGCTCGATGCCTGCCCCAACCTGCGCCTCGACGTCTCCGCGCTCTGGCGCCACGGGATCATCGAGTTCATCTGTCGCCGATGGGGCGCCGAGCGCCTGCTCTTCGGCAGCGGACTGCCCTTCCGTGATCCCTCCGCAGTGCTGATGCAGATCGGCTGCGCGGACATAGGCGACGATGAGCGTGCACTGATCGCCGGCGACAACCTGCGCGAACTACTGGCGTGGAACGGGATGTTCGCCGCCGCGTCTGACGTCGAGCTTTCGGAGCCTGTGGATGACCTGCACCGCATGGCCCGCGAGCGCGCCGATCTGTCAGGTCAGCGGTTCCTCGACTGCCACGGCCACCTCGGCCGCGCGAGCACGATGCATGTGGTCCACGACAGCATCGAGGAGATGGTGCGTGAGATGGATCGTCATGGCATCGAGACCTGCCTCGTCTTCGGCCTCGAGGGCATCCTCGGCGACGAGACGTGGGCCAACGATTTCGTCGCCGATGCCGTGCGCCGATTCCCCACGCGGTTCGTGGGATTCACCACCGTCAACCCGAACCATGGCGAGCGCGCGATGCGCCGGGAGCTTGCACGCGGCCACGAGATGGGCCTGCGCGGCGTGAAACTGATCCCACACTACCAGGGCTATCCGCCCGAGGGCCCGCTCATCGACATCGCCTGCGAGTTTGCACATCGCAACGGCCTGCTTATCCTCGACCACGACTGGGGCTCGCCCGAGCAGGTCGAGCGCCTGTGCACGCAGTACCCCGACGCCTGCCTGATCACCGGCCACGCGAACCCGAACTACGGCGAGGTCACGCGTCGCGTCGACAATCTTTTCATCTGCACGTGCCCGTTCCTCGACTGGGGCAAGTGCGAGCGATTCGTCGAGGTCTACGGCGCCGACCGCCTGCTCTTCGGCTCGGATCTCACCGACCTGCCGATCGGCTGGGGCCTCGGCCCCATTATGCACGCCCGCATCCCCGAGGCAGATAAGCGCAAGATTCTCGGCGAGAACCTGCGCAAGCTTCTACCGCGCTATGCGCCCTGACATACGCATCGGAGGACCTCGCATGCGCGCCAACGCCCGCGATGTCAGGGATCACTGCGATGAAGGATGGCGCGACGCTGGCCCTCGGCGAGGTGCGGATCTGGGCGTGGCAGTAGCCACGTGACCGGCCGGCGCCTGCAATCCCGCGGATTTCCCGGAGGATCGCTGGCGCCGGCCTCGCGACCGCCAGACGTACGTCGGCCCCGGCCTCAGAGCATCTCGGCGATCTCGTCGGAGATGCTGCCGAAGACGATGGGGATCGACCTGGTGACGAAGCGTTGCTGCTGACCGTCCTCGTCCACGTAGCGTCCCCGGACCGCGACGCGGTGCAGGCCCTCCTCGGCGCTGATCGACACTACCACTGGCTCTTCGCCGACCGGCGCGGGGCACAGCCGGCTCACGATGTTGCCGTTGACGTCCTCGAGGACGACACCGGCGTCGATCTCGTCGTACGTACGACCCTCGATACCCTCCGCGAGGCGCACGGTGACCTCAACCGTTGCGCCGGGCTCAACGTGCCGGCCCCAGGTGCTCTCTCGCGTGAGCTCGCCCTCGACCTCAAAGGTGTAGGGCGGGGCGTTATGCGGCATCACCGCCGGCTCTGAGAGCAGGGCCTGTCCCGTAACCGGGGCGATCGTCTCGGCGAGATCGGCCGAGTAGTTGAACAGGATGAACCCATCGGTTCCGAGGGCCCGGGCGATGTGAATCTGACCGGCCACGCGGTCGGCTCCCTTCAGCCTCCATGCCCCGATGCCGGGGTAGAATGGGATGCGGCCCTGGATGTGGCTGAGCTGGGTCGCGACGGTCGTCGCGAACGACGTGTCGGACTCGGTGTAGTCCATCGGGCAGACGAAGTCCAGCCAGCCCTGTTCGATCCAGTGCACCCAGTCCTGACCGACGCTCACCCGGCAGCCGGGATACTGACTGAAGACCGCCGCGGAGATCTTGCAGTCGGGCTTGATCGCCCGCACCTCGCGGGCCGTCGCCTCGACCAGCCGCGAGATGTTATCACAACGCCACTGCACCCACGCGTCCTGGTACTCCTCAGTCCAGAGGTCCTCCGGCCAGTTGGGCACGGTGATGCCGGTCTGCTCCTGGAACCGCTGCCGACAACCGGGGCAGTAGCAGCCCTGCTTGCCGGGGTAGCGGATGTAGTCGAAATGCACGCCATCGACGTCATACTTGCGTGCGACCTCGACCATGGTGTTCAGCTCAAGCTCGAAGTTTCGCGGGTCGGACGGGCACAACCAGAGGATCTCATTGCCCTGCATATCCATCTGCAGGCGGCCCTCCTCGCGAAGCTGCTGGACGAACTCCTCCGGTGCCCGGCTACCCCCGAGGTTCCAGTTCACCTTCCACGGATGCACTTCGATGCCGTGGCGCTTCGCGGCGGCGACACATTCGGCGATCTGATCGCCGCGTTCGGCCACGATCGGGGCCTCGGGCAGGTAGTCGCTCTCGTACAGGGCCACGCCGCCCCAGAGCATGTTCGGCACGATGGCGTTGAAGCCGCCGGCCTTAAGGTTCTCCATTGACTTCTCCCACGTGTCGTACGCGCCGGTACCCGAGTGATTCCACCATGCGCGGAACTCGGCGTCGCGCGGCTGATGGACCAGGGCGTAGGCCTCGCCAAGGCGCTCCCAGCCCTGCGTGGCCTGGTCGACGACCGCTGGGAACTTCCCCTCCTCGATGCTGTCGCGCGCAGTCTGCAGCATCTGCTCGGCGTCCGCCAGCGCCTCCCGGACCGCGGCCGGGTCGGGAGCCCGGTCCGCCCGCTCGCGGATCCACGCCATCGCCTCGTTGGCGCCCCGGATATGTCCGACCTGCTCCGGGCCGCGCAGCGCGTTCTGCGCCACCTGTGGCCAGACGGCCGGATCGTAGCGACCGATGAGCGCGGTCATCATCCTCTGCTTCGCAGAGTAGTCGGTGGTTAGGAGCACGTGAGCCATGAAGATCCCGGCGTCGGACGCCAGAACCGCCGGATACTGGGTGCGCTCGCCGTCCGCGTTCTGCCACCAGCCGATGACCTCCGAGACGCCCTCTATCGGCTCCGCCACCGTGATGTTCCACGAGCCCTGGCCGACCTCGTCGGGCAAGCCTGTGAACTTTTCTGTCTCGACGAAATCGATTGTCGCGAACTGCCCCTCGTACTCCCGCCCCAGGTAGCCGACCTCTCTGATCCCGAGCACTTCCGCGAGACCGTCGGGCAGCGAGTAGAACACGAAGATCGAGCCGCCCCCATCCACGTACTCCGCGATGGCCTGCACCTCCGCCTCACTCATGACCGGGTTGTACGGGAATATCGCGATGTCGAAGTCCTCGAGGGCCCCCTGCTCGACGTCCTCGTCGCCGATCGTGGAGGTCATGATGCCCGCGTCCTCCAGAAGCTTGGACATCGTTTCGGCCTGTTCGCGCACGGTTCGCGCCTCGGAGCTGCCGGCTGCGATGGCCGCCGTACCCATCACCACGCAGCGCGTCTCCCGGTGGGCCACGAGGTTATCAACGGCGCAGAATCCTGTGCCCTCTGCGCCGCGCCAGGCGGAGAGGCGGATCCCGTCGATCTGATCCCAGCCCGAGGGCGTCCCCTCGATGCCGAACGCCGAGCGCGAGATACTCAGCGTGTTCCAGCCCTTCCGGCCCATGCCCAGTCCACCGCCGTACCATCCGTCTCCAGAGCGCAGGTAGAGGGTGAAGCTGCGAAAAAGCCCCGGATCCTCCACATAGAAATCGAGCGTGAAGCGGCCCCAGTGGCTGAGGTCGAGATCCACGTCCTTGTCGTATACTGTGCGGAGTGAATCGCCCGTGAAGTCCGCGTTGAGGCGCAGAGCCGTGCCCCCATCCACGTACTCCGCGATGGCCTGCACCTCCGCCTCACTCATGACCGGGTTGTACGGGAATATCGCGATGTCGAAGTC
>JALGTR010000047.1 GCA_029821265.1 Candidatus Zipacnadia bacterium | reverse complement strand
GCGAGAAACGACCTCTACGAGCTGCTGCTCGCGCTGCGTGGTTAGTTCGCGACCGGGACGGCGACACCGGGCTCGTTGATCGTCGTCAGCAGCTGCGCGGTTCCACCACTGAGCGAAAGAACGTCGCTGAGGAAGCCCTCCTCCTTCTCGTAGCTGACGGCCGCGATCTCTCCGACTGGAGAGACGTTCACGACCGCGCGCTCTGCGCCGACGATGCTGCCCAGTGACTCTGTGGCGCCACCCCACGTGATGCGCCGAAGCTCCGGCGCGCCCCCATCGCCGGCGATAGCGAGCAGGTACTGCTCCCCTGCCGGCACGGCGACCGACTGCAGATCCCGCGCCTCGGTGAAGATCGTCGTCTCGCCCTCGCCAGGCATGAAGGCGGCAAGAACGTCGCGATTGCCCTCGGCGCGCAGGATCACGAGCGTCGACGCGCGCGGGATCGCACCGACGACAGAGAAGTCGCCAAGTGGCCGCACGGTCTCGCCGTCCCACCAGAAGCTGCGCGGGCCGTCGGCCGTCTCGACGCTGATCGCGAGGCCATCCCGGTTCCAGACAAGGCCCCGGCCGGTGTAACGCCCAGAATCCAGCCCCGGCAGCGCGATCTCCCGCGCCGAATCCTCCGCCATGTATCGAACGTAGAGGCGATGCTCTTGCTGCAGGCCGGGACGAGCCCAGTAGGCGAGCCGGCGACCATCATCGCTAAGCGCCATCTCGCCGAAGTCGAACGCGCTATCGAGCTGAACCTTCTCTCCCCCCGGGTTCGTCGCCACCAGCAAGTGGTGTGAACGGGAGGCCCGGCTCGCGACGACGATATCGCGTCCGTCCGGAGTGGTCGCGAAGTCCGAGATGAACGGGACGATTACCTCGCCCTCACCGGTCTGCGGGTCCACCTTCTGCAGATGGAAGAAATTGTTACCGTCGGCCGGCTCGGTGCGCTGCAGGGCGTAGACCGAGACCGTTGCATCCTCCGGATACACAATCCCCGCGTAGCGCACTGCGTGCCGACCGGAGTGATAGGCGTAGGTGCGTCCGAGCGCCTCGAGGATGATCCGCTGGCCTGGCACGATCGCCTGCGTATACATCATCCCCGGCTCAGGCAGGCCCAGCGCCGCGTTGGGCCAGTCAACGTCCTCGACGGAGGCAACGGAGATCTGCGTGGCGGCGATGCCCAGCCTGCTCGCCAGATCGGCCATCGCGTCCTGAACGACCGCCGGTCGCGCGCTGGTGTCGGGGGGCGCCGAGGTGATGCGTTCGGTAACGACCGAGCCATCCCGGGCGCGTATTAGCCCCGCGCGATCGGTGTGATACTCGTGAAGCTCACCGGCGGCCTCGAAGACCAGCCTGTAGCCCTGTGTGCGCTGCTGGATGTAGGCCTCACCCGGCCGTGGAAAGCCAAGTGACAGGTCCGGCCAGGTGACCTGCTCGACCGCGGCGAGAAAGATCGCGGACTCGTCGACGCCCAGCTCCCGCGACAGATGCCTCCGCGCCTGCGCGATCATCCCCAGCCGGGTCATGATCTCTTCCTGTTCCGGACTCCCCGGGCCGGTCTGAGGACCATCGCCGACCAGCGTCACGCGGGTGCCCATGTCTGTGTGGTACTCGTAACGCTGGCCCTGTGCGTGGAGCACCACCCGATAGCCAGGTGTCTGCACCTGCGCGTACATCTGCCCGGGCTCGGGGGCGCCGAGTGAAGCGTCGGGCCAGGTGACCTCCTCCATCCTCGCGACCGCAATGCCTTCAGGATCCATCTCCAGACGCTGAGCGAGGTCCGAGATCGCCGCCTGTACCGGTTGCGGCAGATTGCCCTGGGCACAGGCGATCGACAGGGCCAGCATCGTGACAAGGGCGGCAAGGCCGGCTCTCTTTGGATGGGTCATCGCATCACGATCCTTCCTTCGACTTCGGGAGCGATCGTCCCGTGTTCAGCAATGTAGTTGACGAATGATGTATCCAGGTTGGTTCCCACGTAGTAGGGGTTTTGCCCCTCCGTGAAAGTCTCGTAGCCGTCACCGCCCTCCAACAGGAACGCGTTTGTGGCGACGAGATAGGTCTCGTTCGGGTCGAGTGGCTCACCACCGACGGAGATCTCCACGATCTCGCCATCCTCGGCCACGACCTTCACCCCCGAGACCTGCAGAAAGCCACCAAAGGGTTTCTCAGCCGCAACGCTGCGCTGGAGGATCTCCCGAAGCTGCCCGCCGGTCAGTTCGACCGTCGCGACCTCATTCCCGAACGGGAGCATCACGAGGATCTCCTCGAGTGTGATCGGTCCCTCGTCGATGGAGGCGCGGATGCCGCCGCCGTTCTGCAGCGCGATCTGGGCACCGGAGACCAGTCGCATCGCGTCGGCGATGGCGTTCCCCAGGTTCGTCTCACGCGAGCGCACATCCTCACGCTCGCCGTTGAGGAACACCCCCGCGTGCCCGATGACCCGCTTCACGGCATCGTCGAGGCGCCCGTGATACTCCTCCACCACCGCCGCGACCTGAGGGTGCGGCTCGATCTCGGAGCTCACCGGCAGCAGGCGGTAATCGAAGCCGGCGATATGTCCGTTCGCAATGTGCATGTCGATACGGCCCAGATACTCGCCGTAGGCCCCGGCCTGAACGACCACGGTGTTGCCGACCATCGCCGCTTCGTCAAGCTTCGTGTGGCTGTGCCCGCCGACGATCAGGTCGAGCTTCGGCACATCCCGTGCCAACGCCAGGTCCTGCTCGTGCCCGAGGTGTGTCAGTGCCACGACGACGCGATCGCGCGTGCGTGTCGCACGATCGGCGATCAGGCCGGCAACCTCTGCGGGGTCCTCGAATGTCAGGTTGGCGACATTCGAGGGCCTGGTCGTGATACTGGTTTCAGGTGTCGTTAGCCCGATCACCACGATCTCCTCATCGCCGACGGTGAACCGCACCGTCCCAGGAAAGACACGTGTATCGTCCGCCCGACGGCGGATGTTCGCGGCGATGATCGGGAACTGCGCCATCTCGGCGATCCTGTTCAGATTGGGCATCCCGTAGTCGAACTCATGGTTGCCGGGCGTCATGGCGTCGATGCCCATCCCGTTGAGCGCTGCGAACTCCGCCTCGCCGCGAAAGACCGTTGACAGCGGCGTGCCCTGCACCACGTCGCCTGCGATCATCACGAAGGTAGCTGCGCCTCTGCGGTCGTTCTCGGCGCGAACCTGCTCGATGAGGGTGGCAATGCGCGCGATCCCTCCGAGTTCGTCCTCCGCCTCCGGCGCCAGAAGATTGCCGTGAAAATCGTTGAAGTGCAGGATCGTCACCTGCTGCGGCGACGCCCAACAGGCTGCCACGGACGCGAATACGACGATCACGGCTATCAGCGTGTGTATCGGCGTTCGATGGATGCGGAGCGGGCTCGAGGGACAGGTCACAGCTCAGACACCTCCGGCGGACAACCGACATTGTGCTCTCCGCACAAGGGCTTCGCCCAACGAGCCTCGTTTCCTGCAATCAGCTCGCAGGAGTGAGGCAAGACGCGTGGAAATGTCTTCTCGGCAGCAGGTCGGGCCGGGCGCTGATCGGCAGCGGCAGGCGCGAATTGGGCGCCGCAGACGGTGGCGAGGCCTGCGCGGAAACTGCTGGATCGGGCAGGACTCGGCGACCCCGACCGCGAAGATATGGTATTGCCGCAGGAGATACAAGCAGGCGGCGCCCTGTGCCATGTGGGCGCCGCTTATTGCACCTTTGGGCCTGCGACATCGAGACATCACTCACCGCCACGGGCAGGCACGAAACGATGGACTTCGACGAGCTGAAGGAGGAAATCCGACGTAGGCTGAATCTGGCCGACATCGTTGGCGAACATGTGCGTCTCGAACGGGCGGGCTCGCGCCTGAAGGGCCTCTGTCCGTTCCACGAGGAGAAGACGCCGTCGTTTCACGTGGATCCGCAGCGCGACCTGTATCACTGCTTCGGCTGCGGCGAGGGTGGCGACATCTTCTCATTCGTCATGCGGCGCGAGGGACTGAGCTTCCCTGAGGCGCTGAGGATGCTTGCCCGCAGAGCGGGCATACCGTACGAGGACGATGCGCACGCTGATGAACGCCGGCGCCGTCGGCAGATACTCGAGCGCGCCAACGAGATCGCCCGCGACCACTTCATCGACAATCTCTTCAACAGCCCTCACGCAGAGCACGCCCGTAACTACGTCCGCAGTCGCGGCCTCAACCGCAAGATGGTCGATCGCTTCCAGATCGGCTTTGCGCTGGACTCATGGGACGATCTGCTCACCACGCTCGCGCAGCAGGGAATCAACGCGACGCTGGCCGAGGAGGCCGGACTGGCCAAGCGCAGCGATCGTGGCGGCCATTACGACACGTTCCGGAACAGGATTATCTTTCCGATCTGCGACCTGTCAGGCAACCCCATCGCATTCGGCGGCCGGGCGCTCGATCCGGAGAATCCGGCAAAGTATCTCAATTCGCCGGAGACCCCGCTGTTTCGGAAGCGGCGCAGCATCTACGCCATTCACATCGCGCGCGACGCGATCGTGCGCGAGAAGACCGCGCTTATCTGTGAGGGCTATACCGACGTGATCGCCCTGCACCAGGCAGGGCTTGCCAACGCCGTCGCCGGGATGGGCACCGCCCTGACGAAGGAGCAGCTTGACGTCCTGGCACGCTTCGCCGAGGAGCTCGTCCTCGTCTACGATGCCGACGCGGCTGGAGCGCGGGCGGCACTGAAGAATCTTGAGGTCTTCGAGGACTCAGACGTATCGGTGAGCCTCGTCGCGCTGCCCGAGAACATGGACCCGGACGAGTTCGTCAGAACACATGGACCGGACGCATTCCGCGAACTCCTGAAGCAGCGCATCTCCCCTGTCGAGTACGAACTGAGAGCGGCATTCGAGCGGCACGCCGACGCAGGTCCGGACGGTCGGGCCCGAGCGGTGCGCGAGGCCGTCGATGTACTCATGAAGGTCAGCGACTGGACCGCGCGTGATGAGTACCTGCGACGCGCGGTTGATTTCTGGGCGGAGGGCAACTCGGCACTCGGTGCGTCCGTGCAGCGGGCGATCAAGCTCGAGTTCAACCGCCGCGCCCGCGGCGAGCGCTCCCGGGGACCGCAGCGGGCGGCGCGAGACTCGAGCTTCATCACCGATACGCTGACCCGCTCGGGTGCGGGACTGCTGAAGATGGAGACCGAGCTGCTGGCTCAGGCGCTCGACGACAGAGCGCTGGCGGAGCGCGTCACGACCGAACTTGCGCCCGAGGACATGATCCTCGCCGCGGACGCGGAGATCCTCCGCGCACTCGCAGACCAGATCCGGGATCTCGGCGAGCTCGATGCCGATCGCCTCATCGATGGATTGCCCGAGGAGGAAGGGGTCCGGAGGCGTGGCGTGGAACTGACTGTAACTGAGGTGCGACCGTGCTGGCGCGAGGACGAGCAGATCCGCGAGGAGCAGATCCATGAGACGATCTGCCGCCTCCGCTTGAATCGCCGTTTCGGCGGTGCGCAACCGCTGCGACGGCCGACCGACGGCGCGCCCGATGAGGACGAGACCATCGAGAGCTTCAGAGAACTCGAGCGGCGCGTCGCGGAGGGCATAGACAGCGGCGAGCTGACCTTCGACGACCCGCTCGTGCAGAAATACCGTGAGATCGCCCGGCGCATCCGGGGCTCGGGCGGCGGCACCTACTTCGGGGACACCGGGCAGGAGCAGACGCCCCCGCAGGCCCCGCTGCTGCGTGCCGAGCAGGCCGGTAGCGCAGGCTCCGGATCTACGAGCGCACGCGAAGAGGCAGATTCAGCGTCAGATGCTGAGCCGCCGCCCGATGACAGGTGGGCGGTGGAAGAGGGCGATCCATTTTCGACCGACGGATGATACTCGGCGCCGGGGCGGTGTCAGAGCAGCACACCCGCACCGTCAGGGCCGATTGCTGAAAGGAGCTGGACTGGTTGCCGAAGGGCAAAGACGACGAGGTCAAAGACCTCGCCGAGGTAAAGGCGCTGATGCGCAAAGGTCAGGAGCAGGGGTACCTGACCTTTGAGGAGATTCAGGATGCGCTCGGCGACGTCGAGGACCTCGACGCAGACGACATCGAGGATATCTACGCGTTCCTTGGCGAGGCGGACATCCGCATCGCCTCCTCAGCCGAGGAAGCGTTTGACGACGAAGACAGCACGGACGAGGACGAAACCGAGGCGGATTTCACCGAGCCCGACGCAGTCCCCGTGGACGACTCTGTTCGCATGTACCTTCGCAACATCGGCAAGGTTCCGCTGCTCAGCGCCGATGAGGAGGTCGAGCTTGCCAAGCGGATCCACCTCGGCGAGGGCGAGGCGCAGTTCGACCCCGCGCGCAACTGCGTGGTCTTCCGGCCGGACAACCGGCTGCGGCCGGGCACGACGTACACGGTCACGCTGGACGGGTCAGAGGATGGCCTGTGCGACATAGCAGGGCGCGATCTTGGCGGCAACATCTCGTGGTCATTCACCACCAACGTCTCCAACGCTCCCCTCTCGGTCGTCGAGACGCGTCCGGCGGACGGCGAGGATGAGGTTGAGGTGCCTCGCCCGATCGTCATCCGCTTCAGCGACGGCATCGAAGCGGGGTCGTTGAGCGACGAGACGATCTCCGTCGTGGACACCCGCGGCCGCACCGTCGCAGGCTCAGTGGCGCTCGGTGACGTCCCCGACACGGTGGTCTTTACGCCCGACGAAAACCTTTTGCACCGCAACGAGTTCATCGTTACGGTGCACGGAGGCGAGTGCGCTCCCGTCAGTGAGGGCGGCAAGCGCCTGAAGCAGGACTATTCGTTCCGGTTCACGACAACGAACCAGAAGGCAGCGCCCCGGGTCACCAGCGTCTCGCCACAGGATGGAGACACGGGCGTCAATCCGGCGCAGGCGGTCGTGATCGAGTTCGACCGCGAGCTCGATGCGAGCACGGTCACCGACGACATCGTGACAGTCACCGACTCCATGGACCAGGCGGTGGCCGCGAGCGTCTATTACAGCCCACAGGCACGCTGCATACGCGTGGTGCCTCAGGAGCCGTGGGCCGGGCGGATGACCTACCGCGTCCAGCTGCACGCGGGCAAAGACGGCCCACAGGGCGTCGCAGGCTTCCCGCTGCAGGAATCCCTGACGCTCGAGTTCACCGCAGGGCAGCAGCAGACCACGCCGCAGCTTGTTGATCGATGGCCGGACGACGAGCAGCGCGAGGTCAGTCCCCGCTGCACGGTGCTCGCCCGGTTCGACAACCAGATCGACCCTCACAGCGTTCACGACATGGCGGTCAAGCTGCGCGACGAGGAGGCCGTGCAGGCGCTTGCCGACGCGAATCTGCGCCTGGTCGTCAGTATCGCGCGGAAATACGCGGGGCGCTCGACCCTCAGCTTCCTGGACCTCATCCAGGAGGGCAACATGGGTCTGATGCGCGCGGTTGAGAAGTTCGACTACAAGAAGGGCTACAAGTTCAGCACCTACGCGACATGGTGGATCCGCCAGGCCATCACGAGGGCCATCGCCGACCAGGGCCGCATTATCCGCATCCCGGTGCACATGGTTGAGACGATCAACCGGGTGGTACGCACCTCGCGAGCGCTCCTGCAGCAGCTCGGCCGGGAGCCGACGCTCGAAGAGGTCGCCGCGGAGATGGACCTGCCGGTGGAGCGGGTGGCCGAGATCAAGCGAATCGCTCCCGATCCGCTCTCGCTCGAGGCGCCGGTCGGCGAGGAGGAGGACAGTCACCTCGGGGACTTTGTGCCTGACGAGGAGGTCGGCACTCCCGTTGACGTGGCCTCGAACTCGGTGCTTCGCGAGCAACTCGAGAAGGTCCTCGATACGCTCACAGAGCGCGAGCGCGAGGTCCTGAAGCTGCGCTTCGGGCTCGAGGACGGCTACTCGCGCACCCTCGAGGAGGTCGGTCACATCTTCGAGGTCACCCGCGAGCGCATCCGGCAGATCGAGGCGAAGGCGCTCAAGAAGCTGCGCCATCCGAGCCGCAATAAGGTCCTCCGCGACTACCTTGAGTAGGCGGCTCGCTGGATTGACGCCCGCTGCTTGCGGAGTGTATAATTGTACCCACACGGGCCCGTAGCTCAGTGGTTAGAGCAACCGGCTCATAACCGGTTGGTCGCTGGTTCGAGTCCAGCCGGGCCCACCATGTTGATGTGTGCCTGCGTCGTCCATGAACGGGCGGCCGAAGAGGTTATGTCCTGGCGAATCTGATCATTTCCCTGTCACGGGGCGGCACGACGCCGCCCCGTCCGCTTTGGTAGCCGCGGCGGACCTAATCCGTGCAGGCGCAGCTCGATGAGAGAAGAAGTCAACCGTTGATGATACGCCAGGGGCTCTCGCAGTCCGGGGTGGAACAAGATGATCACGGCGATTACCGACTACATCAAGGCGCGGCGCAACGAACTGGGCAGACATGTGCTCTTCGTGGGCCAGGCGATACGCACCTCGCCCGACGAGCTGACAGTCAGTCACCTCCTCGGCCAGATGGCCGTTGACTGGGCCACGGAGCATGGCATCGAGCTGCCCGAAGACGACACGCACGAGACGGCGCTTAACATCATGGCCGAGCAGGTCCCGTCGCACCTCGAGCGCTGCCGGCGGCTGCGGCCCCTGCTGCAGGAGCGCAGCCCGAGCGAGGCGCACACTCGCCTGGGGCGCATGATCTTCGACGGATACTTCCCGGCCATCTTCACGACAGACCCGACCGATCTGCTGCAGCGCGCGCTGCATAACCAGCATATGGAGCCGGACAAGGACTACCATCTGCTCGTCGCCGGCAAGGACGCCCCCGATGAGATCGCTCTGGCCATCTCGGGCTCTACCCGCGTCGTCGTGGTCAAGTGTGCCGGCTCCGTGACCGACGAGTTTCTGCCGCTGTCGCAGGCGGAGACGGACGCGGCGATCAATGATATCGGACAGGTCATCAACTCCGCTTTCAAGACCCTCTCGCTCTTCGTGGGTTACACCGAGCGAGACCGCGCTCTGCTTCAGCACGTCCCGAAGGAGGGCGACCGCGTCTTCTGGATCAACCGCATCATCCCGATGGATGATGAGGACCTCTTCCAGGAGCTGAAGATGGAAAGCCCCGACTCGGTCGAGTACCATCGTCTTCAGCCCGAGGTCACGAAGATGCTCGCCGCCCGGTCCTCCGCGCGACATCTGATCTGCCGGGAGCCCGGAGAGCCGAGCGCGTTCTTTAGCGAGCTGGAGGAACGCCTCCGGCGCCATCGTCACAGCACGAGGCGGCAGAGGAAGTCCGGCTCCACGCTCAGCGTCCTTGCCGGCGGCCCCTACAGATTCCTGGATCATTACCGCGTCGAAGATGCCGAGCTGTTCTACGGGCGCGAGCAGGAGACTGACGAGATCATCGAGATGATCCGCGAACATCCCGTGAGCGTGCTCTACGGCGCGCTGGGACGCGGAAAGACGTCGCTGCTGTGCGCCGGCGTCATGGCGCGCATGCTCGACGAGGCCGCCGAGGCTGACGAGGACCACGGGACAGCGTGGCTGCCGGTCTACGTCCGGACCGGCGACGACCCACTCCAGGCGGCACGTGAGGCGATTATCGACACGTTACGTGAGCACGATATCGCGGAGATCGAGCCGGACGGATCGTCGCTGTGCGAGACGGTACGGACTGCCCTCGAGGTGTCCGGGAGGCCGATCGTGCTGCTTCTCGATCAGTTCGAGGAGTACTTCGTCAAGACCGGCGACCGCCTGCAGCAGCAGTTCGCCGATCAGCTGGCCGAGGCCATCGAGGAGGCCGACGGCAACCTCCGCGTACTCATATCGATCCGCGAGGACTACCTCGGACAGCTCTATGAGCTGCGTCACCAGTTCCCGGAGATCCTCCACCACGTCTACCGGCTCCGTAAGCTCAGCGAGCGCCAGGCGAAGGTCGCGGCGATCAAGCCCAGCTCGAACTTCCATCTTACCGTCGAGGAGGAACTCGTGAATCGCGTTCTCGAGGATCTCTGTCATGACGGGGGCTGTGAGCCAACCGAGCTGCAGATCGTCATGGATCGGCTCTATCAGTCACTCTCGCCCGGCCAGCATACCATCGGCGCCCACGCCTACGAGGCACTTGAGGGGGCTGACCGCATCCTGCGGGACTATCTCGAGCACGCCATCCATCAGCTTCCGGCGTGGGAGCGACGCACGGTGCGCAACATCCTCAAGCAGCTCGCCGCCTCGTCCGAACTCAAGGCCGTCCGCACGGTCGAGCGCATCGCCGCCGAGGTCGGCCAGAGCGAGGAGAACGTCGAGCGCATCCTTGCCCGACTCGAGGATCTCCGACTGGTCAGACGGGTCGGCAAACCCGAAAAGCGCCAGTACGAGCTCGTCCACGAGTATATCGCGGAGCGGATCGAAGACTGGATGAGCGAGCGTCAGATCGAGACGAAGGACGTTCAGGATCTGCTCACTCGCGAGCTCGGGAACTACCAGAAGTTCGGGCTGCTGATGCAGGAGGGCGCGCTCAGGCTCATCTCAGCACATCGCAATGAGCTCACCATATCTCCCGAGGAGATGGCGCTTATCATACGAAGCGCCGTGGAGCGGGAGCAGAACGTTGGCTACTGGCTCGGCCGCATCGAGGAGCTTGAGGAGCTGCTCGAGCCCACACTCAAGGACATGCTCCGCGACGAGAAGCCACACGTGCGGCACGCGGCGCTGCGGGCCCTCGGAACGCACGTCTCGAAAGCATTCCTGCCCGAACTGGTCGATCTGCTCGATGACGAGAAGGAGGACATCCGCGAACTGGCCGAGGACTACCTCCGCGGACTCGACCGTGAGCTCGTACATATGCTCGGACGCGGCAGCGACGAGGAGCGCCACCTCGCGGCGTACGCCCTCGGCCGCATTGAGAGCCGCCGGGCCCTTCGGCCGCTCGCGCAGGCACTGCGCGATGACGACGAGGAGATGCGCGACGAAGTCGCAGAGGCGCTCATGGAGATGGACACCGAGTCCACCACCCGCATCCTGCTGCGGCGACTCCGCGAAAGCCCCGATGCTCCCTGGGCCGTCGCCTACGCACTGGGCCGCGTGGCCCAGGACCCACGGGCCATCGAGGAGATACAGAACGCACGTAAGAACCAGCCTCGCTCGGCTCAGATCGCATTCGCGCTGGCCATGGCGAATGCCCAGCGCCGCGAGTTCGCGACTGCCCTCCAACTGCTCGATGAGGCCGAGCGCCTCGCAACCACCGACAACGGGCGGCAGATCGTCCGCGATATGCGCCAGGAGGTACTCGAGCAGCAGGAGCGTGCCCGCACGTTCGAGGAATGGGTGACGTTCCACGGCAACATGCAGCGGACGGGACGGGCTCGTGATGCTGTTACGCCGCCCCTGCGCGTGCGTTGGCGCTTCCAGGCGCGAGGCCAGGTCGTCGCCGGGCCGGCCGTTGCGCACGGCATCGTGTGCGCGGGCTCACGCGATTGTTACGTGTACGCCCTCGACAGCACATCCGGTCAGCTCCGCTGGGACATGAAGACCGGTGACCGCGTGGAATCCACGCCGGTGGTCACAGCCGACTCCGTCTACGTCTCATCTCGTGACGGGCGGATCTACAGCCTATCGGTCACCGAAGGAGACGTCCGCTGGGCCCATGATACCGGGGCTCCCAGTCGCTCTTCACCGGCCGTCGAATCGGGCCTCGTGATCGCGGGGAATCAGGAGGGGCGGCTCACGGCGCTCAACCTTCGCGACGGCAGTCCCGCATGGACGTTCCGCGCCGGTGACGAGATCTCGGCCGCTCCGATGGTCGTTGACGGGCATGTGGTCGTCGGCTCCTGGGATGGCAATCTGTACTGCCTCACGCTGGCCGAGGGCGAGGTCGCGTGGCAGCTCGAGATCGGTGAGCCGATCGCGGGGGCCGCTTCCAGCGCCGATGGCGACATCTACGTTGGCTCCGACGACATGGCCCTGCACGCTGTGGACCTCGCCAGCGGCGAGACCAGATGGCGCACCGAGGTCGGAGGTCGCGTTCGCTGCTGCCCGGCGATCTCGGAGAAGCTGATCGTCTTCGGTGCGATGGACGGCATGGTCTACGCCCTCAATCGCGAGGACGGCGCCCTGGTATGGCAGTTCGAGACCGATGATGAGATCCTCGCCTCGCCCGCGATCAGCGGAGATGTCGTCTACGCGGGCTCAAAGGATGGCGGGCTCTATGCGCTGTCGCTCGATGATGGCAGCGAGCTGTGGCGCTATTCGACGTCGTACGCGGTCAACTCCAGCCCTGCCACCGCCGAGCAGATGGTCGTGCTCGGAATGCAGTACTACGATATCGTTGCCTTCGTCGGCCAGGAGTTCAAGCCGGGGGCACTGACATGAAGCGGTTGGTGCCTCTCCTTGCCTTCGTTGTGGCTCTCGGGCTCAGCGGCTGCGCCACGGTGGACCGCATGCGCCGGGATTTCGTCGCCGTGCGCTACATGCAGCAGGCGCAGGACCAACTCATGAGCCTCCCTCGCCAGACCGACGAGGCGGAGCGGGCGCTCGATCGTGCCCTCGCCCTCAAACCGACGGACGAGGAGCTTCAGCGGCGCGCGTCTGCGCTCTATGTGATGGCCCGTGCGTGGGAGAAGGCACTGCCGCTGCTGCAGGGGCAGGAGGATCTCTCACGCGAGGAGCGGATCCTGCTGGGCCAGGCGCTGATGAACGCAGGGCAGCTCGAGGAGGGCGCGCGTCTGTGCCTCGAGGCGATCGAGGAGGCCGAACAGCGCTTCGAGGCGGGCCAGATCAGCCGCCGCGAGTGGGCGCGGACCCTCAACGACGCCGGCTACGTCCTCGCTGATGCGAATGTCGAACTGCGCCGCGCGCACGATGCCGTGAGGAGGGCCGCGGAGGCCTACCCGCAGGAGGCTGCATTCGTGGACAGCCTGGGGTGGGCGCTTCTGCGCCTCGGGAAGCGCCGTGACGCAGCATTCTACCTCGAACGCGCCCGTCGCCTCAGCCCTGTCGAGGATCCCGAGCTTTTGTACCACGTGGGCGTTGCCTATTCACGCCTCGGACGCTACAGGGACGCCGGCCTGACCCTCCGCAAGGCCGCCCGGCTCGATCCGGATCGCGAGGAGATCAGGGAGGAGCTCGAGCGTTTGGGGCGAATACTGCCCCCTCCGCAACTGGCCGCGGTATCGCAGGCCAGCCGCGCTCAATCTCAGCCTATAACGCCGGCACTTTCCCCCCGGCCGATCTCCACAGGAGTCTACTAACCATGAGAATAGCCAGGCGCATCGACGAGATCAGCCCCTCCGCAACCATTGGCATGAAGGTGAAAGCTGACGAACTCAGGGCTCAGGGCAGCGACGTGCTGTCATTCGCGGTCGGCGAGCCGGACTTCCCGACGCCCCAGAACGTGATCGAGGCCGCGAAACGCGCGATGGACGAGGGGCACACGAAGTATACCGCCGCCGCGGGCACCACCGAACTGAGACAGGCGATCTGCGATGCGACGAAGCGCGATATCGGGGTCGAGTACGAGCCCTCGCAGGTGCTGGCGTCCAACGGCGCAAAACACTCGCTGATGAATCTGGCGATGACGCTGGTGCATCCCGGCGATGAGGTGATCGTGTTCAGCCCGTACTGGGTTACCTACCCGGATCAGATCAGCGTCTGCGGCGGTCGCCCGGTCGCCATCGAGACGCGCGGCGAGGACGACTTCCAGCCTGATCTCGACGAGGTCCGCGCGGCGATCACGCCATGGACCGTCGCCATGATGATCAACAGCCCATGCAACCCCTCGGGGGCGGTGTACGAGCCCGAGGTCGTCGAAGGCCTCGCGGAGATCGCCGTCGAGCATGACCTGGTCATCATCTCCGACGAGATCTACAAGCATATCATCTTCGACGGCACCCGGGCCGTCAGCCCGGCGTCGCTCGGCGACGAGGTCAAGGAGCGCACGGTCATCGTGGACGGCGTGGCGAAGAGCTACGCGATGACCGGCTGGCGCGTCGGCTGGATTCTCGGCCCCGAGTCGATCGTGAAGGCGGCGAGCAAACTGCAGGGCCAGATGACCTCGTGCCCCAACACGATCGCCCAGCAGGCCACGATCGAGGCGCTCAGTGGCCCGCAGGACTCGGTCGAGGAGATGCGTCAGCAGTTCGAGGAGCGCCGCGACTATGTCGTCGACCGGCTCTCCGCCATGCCGGGCGTGACGGTCGCCAGGCCGCGTGGCGCGTTCTACGCGTTTCCCAACGTCTCGGCCCATTACGGGCGAGAGCTGGCTGGCCGCACGATAGGCGGCTCGCTCGACATGGCCGAGTACCTGCTCGAAGAGGCACTCATCAGCCTCGTCCCGGGAGCTGCGTTCGGCGCCGACGATTACGTCCGCATCAGCTTCGCGGCCTCGATGGAGCAGCTTGAGGAGGGCCTCGACCGCTGGGAGCGGGCGCTCCAGTAGATCTCATGGCACGCACAGATGATAACACCGGGGCGGGGGCTCTCTCCCCCGCTCCCAATCGTTCAGTCAGGAGGCAACGCAATTGCATCGCATTACGCTGATCCCCGGTGACGGAACAGGTCCCGAGATCGTGGAAGCCATGCGTCGATGCGTAGAAGCGACCGGCATCGACGTCGAGTGGGAGGTCCACAACGCCGGCATGACCGTGCTCGAGGAGGAGGGAACGCCGCTTCCCGAGAGCGTGCTGGAATCGATCCGTCGCAACAGGGTCGCCATCAAGGGCCCGATCACCACCCCTGTGGGCCACGGCTTTCGCTCGGTGAACGTGGCACTGCGCAAGCTCCTCGATCTCTATGTCTGCCTGCGCCCGAGCAAGTACTACAAGGGCGTGAAGTCCCGCTACCCGGAGGCCGATCTGGTGGTGGTTCGCGAGAACACCGAGGACGTCTACGCCGGCATCGAGTTCGAGCGCGGCACCGACGAATGCGCGGAGATCATCGCCGAGATCGAGCGCCTCTCCGGCGCCGAGATCCGCGATGATTCGGGCATCTCCATCAAGCCGATCTCCGAGAGCGCTTCAGCGCGGATCGTCCGTTTCGCCTTCGACTACGCCATCAGGAACGGCCGCAGCAAGGTCACCGCGGTGCACAAGGCAAATATCCAGAAGTTCTCGGATGGTTTGTTCCTGGCAACGGCGCGGCAGGTCGCTGAGGAGTACGCCGACAGCGGCATCGAGTTCGAGGATCGCATCGTCGATAACATGACGATGCAGCTCGTCCAGAAACCGGATCTCTACGACGTGCTGGTGTGCCCGAACCTCTACGGAGATATCATCAGCGACCTCTGCTGCGGACTTGTCGGCGGTCTGGGAATCGCGCCCGGGGCAAATATCGGCGAGGAGATCGCCGTCTTCGAGCCCACGCACGGCTCCGCCCCGAAGTACGCGGGTCAGAACAAGGTCAATCCCACGGCCACAATCCTGTCCGCGGTCATGATGCTTCACCACATCGACGAGCATGATGCGGCCGACCGCCTCGAACGCGCCGTCGCCGCAGTCATAGCCGAGGGCGACCAGGTCACCTATGACCTCAAGCCCGAGCGCGACGACCCGAGCGCAGTCGGCACATCCGAGATGGCCGACGCGATCATCGCCGCGATGGACTAAGGCGGCTCTGAGCGCTGCCAGACTACGAGCCGGGGCCAGATGCGGCCCCGGCTCGATCGGATCGCGTGCGCTACCGCCCGCCGGTCAGTCGAGTGACGATCACCGCCGGAAGCCCAACCACCACCAGTGCCGCGATCCCGAGCTCCAGCACCGATGACGCCCACGAAAGCCACCAGCCCAGCCATATGTCGAGGTCGTCCCGCAGAGGATGCAGCGGCTCGACCTCGTACACCGCCACGATCATGCCGGCAGTGACAACACCGGCCACCAGCAGCGCGGGAATGCTGGCCTTCAGGTCGATGTCGCTGGGCGCAAGCTCAGCACCGACGCTCAGGGCGAGGTAGATGAACCCCCACGTCTCAAGGGAGTGCCAGTCGAGGCCCTCCAGAACCTCAACCGCGGCGGACAGGCTTGGCGCTCGCATCACCGCGCGGATCCAGGAGCCCGCGTCAAACCAGATCGCGAGCATCTGCAGCGCTGCGGCGCCGACGATCAGCGGCATGACGGCCGCGATTCCCGTCGCCAGCCACCCCCTCGCCCATGGCGCCCAGGGCCGCCCGGGCCGACAGTAACCCCGACCCTCGGCATCGAGGAAACAGGGAACACAGCGGCTCACGCCGTAGCCGCCGATGAGGTAGCCCAGTGCGTGACTGGCCTCGTGGAGGAGATTGCCCGGACCCCGCAGAATACCAACGAGCAGGCGGCGGGCGCCGCTTCTACCCCACGCCGCCTTCAGGACCCACTCGAAGATCAGGCGGGAGATGACGTACAGCAATGTGGCCTCGGCGGCCACAAGGATGACGCGTCGTATCAGTTCGATCGGAGAAGGCATACGCGCGGCATTATAACACACCGCCCGCCGCATTTCACATCGGGAGAATCACAATGAAGGTCACAGTCGTCGGTGCCGGACACGTCGGCGCAACCTGCGCCCAGCGTATCGTCGAAAACAGCATCGCGGACGTCTACCTCGTGGACATCGTCGAGGGTCTCGCGGCCGGCAAGGCCCTCGACCTCGCTGAGGCAGCGCCGCTTGTCGGACATGGCCGGAGCATCACAGGTGGAACCGAATACGGGCCGGCTGAGGGCTCCGACGTCGTCGTCATCACCGCCGGGGTCGCCCGAAAGCCGGGCATGTCGCGTGATGATCTGCTGGAGACCAACGGTAGGATCGTCACCCAGATCGTCGAGGAGCTCGTCGCCGTCGCACCGGACGCGGTCATCATCATGGTCACCAACCCACTGGACGTGACCACGCATATCGCGAAAGAGGTCTCGAACTTCCCGCGCGAGCGCGTCATGGGCATGGCCGGGGCGCTGGACACCGCGCGCTTCAGAGCATTCATCGGCATGGAGCTTGACTGCGCGGCCCGCGACGTGCAGGCGATGGTACTCGGCGGGCACGGTGACTCGATGGTGCCGCTGGTCAGCTCGGCAACCGTCGGCGGCGTTCCGATTACGCAGCTCATCGACGCCCGGCGGCTGGAGGAGATCGTCGAGCGCACGCGCGATGGCGGCGCGGAGATCGTGTCGCTGCTCAAGACCGCCAGCGCCTTCTACGCGCCCTCTGCAGGTGTCACCGACATGGTCGCCTCCATACTGCGAGACGAGGGCCGGGTCATCCCGGTTTCCGTGCTCCTGCAGGGCGAGTTCGGGATTGAGGACACCTTCCTGGGCGTCCCCGCGCGACTGGGTGCGGGCGGCGTCGAGGAGATCATCGAGTGTGAGCTGTCCGATGACGAGTTGGCCGCGCTGCAGCGCTCGGCCCAGCATGTCCGCGAGACCGTCGAGGCGTGGGAGCGCATCTGCGCCGGTTGAGGGTCAGGCCCACGCAGGAGCGCATACGCTTGACACGGCCACGGAGGACGGACACGCGGGCATGATGCTGATGTCGCTGGCGATCTACGAGATGCTGGAGATTCGGCTCCAGTGAACGCGCGCGGGGCCGAAGGAGCTGCGGCGGTATGTTCGCGCTGATCCTCGCGACCCTGGGCAGCGCGGGCTTCGGGATCGTGGTGCGCGCTTCACAGCGACGCGAACTGGACCTGCTGACCGTCGGGCTCGTCAACTACGTCGTTGCGGCGGCGTTCTACGTTGCCTGGTCCCTCGGCGCCGGCCCCCCGGAGGTCGATCCCCGCACCGCGATCATAGGCAGCATCGGGGGCGTCTTCTACGCCGGTGGCTTTCTGCTGATGCTCGGCCCGATGCGCTGGCGCGGACTTGGCATCGTCTCCGCGCTCCTCGGCCTGTCGATCGTCATACCGCTGGCGGCCTCGCTGGTGATCTGGCGCGAGACGCTCGTCCCGATACAGACGCTGGGAGTAGGCCTTGCGCTTCTGGCGATCCAGCTGCTGAGCCTCGACCGAAACGCGATCGGTGGAAGGCTCACGTGGCTCATGGCGCTGGGGCTCGGTGGGCTTTTTCTCGTCAATGGCGGCGCGTTCCTCATACAGAAATGGTACCACACCACCGGCCTGAGCACGCAACGACCCGCGTATCTCGGCTACCTGTTCGGCGTCGCGGCAGTGATAGTGCTTATAGCGTGGGCGATCAGCGAGCGACGCGTGAGCGTTTCGAGCATCGGCTGGGGCACGCTTCTGGGCACCTGCAACGTCGTGGCCAACATCGCCATCCTCGCCGCGCTCGACGCACTGCCAGGCGCGATCGTCTTCCCCGTGATGCAGGCGGGGATCATGATCGTCGCTGCAGGCTTCGCCGCGATCGCCTGGCGCGAGCAACCGGGGCGGCTGGGTCTCGCCGGGATCGCGCTGGCTGCCGCCGCCGTGGCGCTGATCAACGTGGCGTAGGCGGCATCAGGGCTCGTAGCGGTATGACACGCCGAGGAACTGATGCCGCCGATCATCGCCCTGTGAGTTGTTCAGGCGCAGGCGATAGGCGATCCCCATGTCCTTGCTCAGCTCGTAGTTCAGGCCCGACGAGAACGTGTAGATCGTGCGATTCTCCCGGAAGCGGACCTCCCCGAGCAGGCCGTAGTTCACAGACGGGTTGACCGTCCAGGTGAGGCGGCCAAAATCCTTCTCCAGACGAACGAGCGCGCCGATATCTCCGACCCAGTCGTCGCCGGTCTGGATGTCCTTGCTCGCACCGCCGGTTATCTCAACGAAGCCCTCCCCGAAGTACTTGCGGAAGCCGGCGGCAACAAGCGTGTTGACCTTGTCGAAATCGTGATCGCCTTCGGTGGAGATCGCTATGAGCGGATTCCATTTCTCGCGGGGACGCTGGCGGATCAGGTAACGGACCCAGGTCTTCAGCAGGTCGTATTCCTCTTCGGCTGTCAGCGACCGATCATAGTCAGAGCTCACGGTAAGCTCCCAGCGGGCGTCCTGCTGATCCTCACCCCAGACCCCCTCGAGCGACGCGCTGAAGTCATACTCGCTCTCGCTCTGCACACGTTCCTCAGTGACGTTTACGACGATGCTGAGCCTCTCGGTCTCAAGGGCGCAGGCCGGGCCAGCTATGAGCATGACTGCGAGGCCAACGAGCAGGCCCCCTGCACGGCGAATGGCATGGCGACACATCAAGGTGCTCAACCTCCGTGGCTTTCGTGCATCAGGCATCATTCGGTCTCTCACGCCCCTCGCTGATCTCCTGGACGCTCGTCTCGCGCAGGCTCTCAAGCGCATCGATCCCTTCGAGAGGGAGAGTGAAGTCCCGGACGACGAACTCGACACGGCGGGCTGGTTCGACCTTCCGCAGCGCGGCATCCACGCGACAGTAGAGCCAGCGGCAGCGCATGAGGTCAGGCAGCAGGCGGGTCTCGGGCAGTTCCGGCTCAACGATCGCGCCGTAGCCCTGCGCGAAGGCGTCCATGCTCTCGAAGTCGAGTTCGAAGGCGGAGGTGAGCGACCAGATATCGCCGGGGACGAGCGGCTCGGTGCGCCGGCCGCAGAGGAAAAGCAGGCCGT
>JALGTR010000046.1 GCA_029821265.1 Candidatus Zipacnadia bacterium | reverse complement strand
GTCCCCTCGTATGCGTGCAGGTCGCTCCCGCAAACGCCGACCGCCTCGACCTCGATAAGCGCCCCCCCGGGGCCGGGCTCGGGGCGCTGCACGTCACGAATCTCGACCTCGTGTGGTGCGACTATGTATGCGGCCTTCATTGCGAACTCGCTCGCTCTCCTGCGCGTCTCATGCGCAAGCCGGCGCCGCGCAATCCGGCCCCGGCGCCGACCAGCATCCAGTTCGCCCCGGAGGCACTCAATACCTGCGTTCGCGTGCGCCCGGGCAGGGAGGCAGCGCGCCGGCGGAGAACCGCCTCTTTCATGCGCTCAATAATGTCCATCCAACTCAAAGCTGGCACCGCACTGCCCTCGCGCCAGGGGAGGGTGGCGGTGGTGCTCCTGATCGTGGCTCTGATACTCGTCGCCATTGGCGGGCTCACGATACGCCTCGGGCCCCGCTGGCCGCGCCGGCTGCTGTTCCGCGCTCCGGCGGGCATCATCATCCACCACACAGCCACCGGCAGCACGGTCGAGGGGGAGGTCGTGGACGTCTCGACCATTGACCGCTGGCACGAGCAGCGTGGGTTCAGCGCCGAGTACCGGGGGCACGTCTACCACGTCGGCTACCACTACGTCATCCTGCCGGACGGGACCGTGCAGCAGGGACGGCCGGAGTGGATGATCGGCGCGCACACGAGCGGCTTCAACGATCACCTCGGGATCTGCCTGGTTGGCAACTTCGATTCGAGAGCCAACCCCAACCACGCACAGCAGCCAGCCGTGCCGACCGAGGCGCAGATGGACGCGCTATACGAGCTGCTGGAGAAGCTGATGGCGAAGTATCGCTTCGAGCCCGAGGACATTCGCGGGCACAATGAGCTTGGCTGCACCGCGTGCCCGGGCGACCGGTTTCCCATTGAGGAGCTTCGCGAGAAGCTGCGCACCCGCAACTAACTTCTCGCCGCCGGGGAGGTGTCGGCTCTGAGGTCGGAGAATAGGGGCCGCGGTGTCTTTTCTGGCTCGCAATCATCCAGATAACCAGTGCCAGTAGCCCGCCACCAGACGCGACAGGCAGCTTCGGGCCCTCGCTCCGTAGCTGCAGGCAGGAGGAAGATGATGGATCAACAGGTCAGTCCCGCGGTCGTGATCATTGTGTTGATCCTGATCGTGGCCATTCTCGTGGGCCTCTACTTCCTGGTCATGGGCCAGGATGAGCCGTCAGCGGCTGATGACGACGCCGTGGAGCCACCACCAGGCGCTGAGCCGATCGACGGCGAGCCCGTCGAGGATGGAATGGATGATGGCGAGCAGGAAGACGGCGAGGTCGGTGAAGCGACCGACCAGATCGAAGCCGAGGATGGCCAGTCCGACGGCCCTGAGGACACCGACGGCGTCGCGGAGACCGAGACGAGCTCGGAGGACGCAGAGACCGGCAGCGAGCAGTGACCGTGTTGCGACGGAAGATCCCCCGGCGCGGGCACCGGATGACCCGCGCCGGCCACTCTGTCTGCGCGTGTGAGGGCCGTGTCATCTGACGAGACACAGAGCGCCGGCTCCGGGAGCCGGCCTGATCTCGAACCGCGCCCGGTCAGCCCACGTGCGGTTCTCCTCGCACTTGCACTGCTGATTCCCAACGTCTTCTTTATCCTCCACGGCTACATATGGGGCCTGAGCCGCCCGACCACCGTCTCGCTGATCTTCAACGTCATCGTAACGCTCGCGATCCTCACGGCTCTGAACGCGGCCATCCGCCGTCTCCGCCCCGCTCTGGCGCTCACTCGCGGTGAGCTTCTCACGATCTACACGATGCTCAGCGTGGGCTCAGCGGTGATCGGCCTCGATCAGCTCCAGACGCTGCTGCCCGTGGTCGCCTATCCGATCTGGTATGCTACCCCTGAGAACAACTGGGAGCAGCTTTTCCTGCAGGAGCTGCCCCGTTGGCTGACCGTCAGCGACCCCTCCGCTCTGTGGGCCTACTACGATTCGCACGCGCCGCTTTTGGCCACTGCTTACTGGCGCCCGTGGGCGCGGGTGGCGCTCATCTGGAGCGGCTTCTCGATCACCCTCGTCTTCGTGATGCTCTGCCTCAACACGCTGCTGCGCCGCAACTGGGTCGAGGAGGCGAAGCTTAGCTACCCGATCGTGCAGCTTCCGCTGGAGATGACCAGCCCCCGGCGCACGATCTTCGCCGACCGGCTATTCTGGATCGCATTTGCACTGGCGTTCATCGTCGATGCGCTCAACGGCCTCCACGAGATCTGGCCGTCGGTCCCGTCGCTGCTGGGCTCCCGCGGCGCGCGCTACGATCTCGGGCAGATGATCCACTCGCGCCCCTGGAACGCCGTCGGCTGGACGCCACTGAACGTCTATCCGTTCGCGGTCGGGCTCTCATACTTCATCCCCACCGACCTTGCGTTCTCAATGTGGTTCTTCTACATCCTCTGGAAGGGCCTGAAGATCTTCTCGAGCGCCGTCGGATGGGGTGATCTGCCGGGTGCGCCGTGGATCAAGGAGCAGAGCTTCTCCGCCTACCTCGCGCTGGCAGGCTTCTGCCTCTGGGCCTCCCGCAGGCACCTGGCCGAGGCCGTGCGCGCGGTGATCGGCGGCCGCGACTTCGACGATGCCCGCGAGCCGATGCCGTACTCATGGGCGCTGCTTGGTGCCGTCGGCGGTATCGCGGCACTCATCGTATTCTGCCAGCAGGCGAAGATGACGCTGCTGCCGGCCCTCGGCTTCATCCTGCTGTATCTGCTGATCTCCGTGGCCATCGCCCGGATTCGGGCCGAACTGGGCTCTCCGGTGCACGATCTTCACTTCATCGGTCCGCAGGTGATGATGACTGAGGTCTTCGGCGCCTCTGCGCTGGGCAAGCGCAATCTGATCATGTTCGGGTTCTTCCACTCGATCACCCGCGCCCACCGCAGTCACCCGATGCCCCATCAGATCGAGGGCATGAAGCTTGCCGGCGAGTCGCACACCAGCCAGCGTGGCCTGACGGTGGCGATGATGCTTGCGGCCGCATTTGCGCTGCTACTTGGCTGGGGCGTGCTGCTGGACGCGTTCTTCCGCTATGGGGGCAGCGGCTGGTCGGGGAAGGGCCGCGAAGCCTGGTCGCTGGTTGATCAGTGGCTGACAGGTCCCGGCACCCCCAATCCCTACTCCTGGGGGGCACTTGTGTGGGGGATGGCCTTCACGATGCTGCTCACGTGGCTGCGCACGCGGTACGTGTGGTGGCTGCTGCACCCGGCGGGCTTCGCGGTATCAGGAAGCTGGTCGATGGCTCTCTTCGCCCCGTCAGTTCTCGTCGGATGGCTTGCCAAGACGCTGATTCTGCACTATGGTGGGATGAGCGCGTACGCCCCGGCCTCGACGTTCTTCATGGGGCTGATCATGGGCGAGTTCACCGCGGGCACCGGATGGGGAATCGCAGGGATTGCCCTCCAGCGGCGCATGTATAACTTCCTGCCCTGAGCGCGAGTGGGCGGCAGGATTCCCGCCGCCCTCCGGCGAACTTCGCCGCGTAACACTGAACACGGCACACCAACACGCGGGTTGTTGCTGTATCTACTCCACGGGAGGCTGTGATGAGCGAGACGAAGATCGTCGTGACCGACTACATCGAAGATGACCTCGACTGGGAAGTCGAAGAGATGGCCAAGCGCGACATCGACTTCGAGTACTACCAGCTCAAGTTCGCGCCCGAGGAGGAGCTTGTCGAGAAGATCAGGGATGCGGACGTGGTCATCGTCAACATGGCACCGATGCCCGAGAGCGTCATCAGCCAGCTTGAGAACTGCAAGCTGATCATCCGACACGGTATCGGCTACGATAACGTGGACGTTGACGCCTGCACGAAGTACGGCATCCGCCTTGCGAATATCCCGGATTACTGCGCGCAGGAGGTTGCGGAGCAGGCCGTCTCGCTGATCCTCTGCTGCGCCCGGCGCCTGTTCGAGAGCCGCCGGATTCTCGAGGAATCCAGTGCGGAGGGAAAGTGGGACTTCTCGACGCTCGGCGACATCCATCGCATGTCCGATCAGACGCTGGGCATCATCGGCGCGGGTCGCATCGGCGCTCGTGTGTATCGCATGACCGAGAATCTGTTCGGCCGCCGCATGGTGTGCGACCCATACATGGGCGATCGCCGGCTCGCGGCCATGGGCCTTGATGACCGCTATTCGCTGGAGGATGTGCTCTCGGAGGCCGATTACGTAACGATCCACACGCCGTTGAACGAGGAGACCCGCTACCTCATCGATGAGCCGCAGCTGAAGCTCATGAAAAGGACCGCGTTCTTGATCAATACCGCACGTGGCGCGATCGTGAACACGGAGGCCCTGATCAAGGCCCTCAAGGAGGGCTGGATCGCGGGCGCGGGCATCGATGTGTACGAGGAGGAGCCGCCACCGGCGGATCTCGAGCTGTTCGATATCCCCACCGCGACGCTCTCGGCTCACCTCGGGTGGAACTCCGTCGAGGCCGGCTGGGACATCCGCCACAAGATCATGGACGATGTGGATCGCTACCTCAACGGAGAGCCCCCGCGCTTTACCGTCAACGAAGAGGTCGAGGAGAAGCTTGACGGCGCGTATCGCGACGTCTGAAATCAGTTCCAGGTTAACAGCCATCAGCCAGAAGGCTCCGAAGGAGCGTAGTACGATGCCGAAGTACGATCTACCCGGCCCGAAGTCGGCTGAGTATCTTGAGATGTCAGACCAGTACGAGGCTGGCGCAACCAGTCGCCAGCAGCCGTTCGTGTGGGATCACGCCGAGGGCTATCGCATCTGGGACGTCGATGGCAACGAGTACATCGACTGGACCTCCGGCGTGCTTGTGACCAACGTCGGGCACTGTCATCCGCGCCACGTCGAGGCCATTCAGAAACAGGTCGGGCGCCTGATGAACCCGTATGACTTCCCGACCCCCGAGAGGGTGACCCTGGCGAAGCGCCTGGTGGAGATCACGCCCGAGAACCTGAACGCCTGCTTTATGCTCACCACCGGCTCGGAGGCGACCGAGGCGGCGATGCGCATGGCGAAGCGCTTCACCGGCAGGCACGAGATCATCTCCTTCTACGGAGGTTTCCATGGCCGGACCGGCATGGCCATGTCCGCCGCCGGCAAGCAGGGCACGAAGTACCACTACGGCCCGACGCTGACCGGACACATCCAGTCGCCCTACCCGTACTGCTACCGCTGCCCGTTCGACCGCGAGCCGAGCAGCTGCGGCTTCAAGTGCCTCGCCTTTCTCGACCTCGTCGTGAAGACCCAGACCACGGGCGACATCGCCGCCGTGATCACCGAGCCATACCAGGGCGGCGGGGGCTTCATCTTCCCGCCGGAGGGCTGGCTGAGCGAGCTGCAGGCCTGGTGCGAGGAGAACGAGGTGCTGTTCATCCTCGACGAGGTGCAGTCGAGCTTCGGTCGCACCGGGAAGATGTTCGCGGCCGAGCACGAGGACCTGCGCCCGAACTTCCTGCCACTGGGCAAGGGCATCGGGTCAGGCATTCCGACCTCGTGTCTGATGACCGAGCAGCGGATCATGGAGGTCTTTGACCGTGGCGAGGCGTCCTCGACCACCGGAGGCAATCCCGTCTCGTGCGCGGCCGCCCATGCGGTCCTCGACATCATGGAAGAGGAGAACCTCGTCGAGAACTCCGCGAAGATGGGCGAGTACATGAAGGGCCGCCTCAAGGAGCTTGAGGCGAAGTCCAACTACGTCGGCGATGTGCGAGGCATGGGCCTCGTTATGGGCATGGAGTTCGTGAAGGACTCGGAGACGAAGGAGCCGGCTCCGGAGATCATGTGGGAGGTCATCGAGGGCTGCGCCCGCGAGGGTCTCTGCTGCGGAGCAGTGGGCTTCTACGGCAACGTCATCCGCGTGGCCCCGCCGCTGGTAATCGACCAGGATGGAGCCGAGGAGTCGTGCGACATCATGGAGCGCGTTGTGATGTCGCTCGGCTGAGCGTCGCCGCAGATGCGACAACAGGCACCGTACTTCGGGGCCGGGCCAACTCCCGGCCCCATGACGTCATCGTTGTGGGCTCTCCGACTGCTGAGCGGGCGGTGATGATCGGTGCGCGACGGTGTCGAGGACGTCAGGCCCTGTCAGCCCGACGGTCTCAAGTGGGGCATTGCGGACGCGGGCGGCGAGCTCCAGCCGCGGATCGAGCTTCCCCTCGCTGAGCTGTCCGAGCCGAAAGCACACCCGCTCGTTAACGGTGGTGCGCTGGAGGTATCACGTAACGGCCCTCGGATCGGGCTTCTGCGTTACACCAACCCGCGCGCGTCCCGCTTCGCGACCGTCGCCGGGGCGCTTACGAAGTGGCCGGGGGCAATGAGGCCGAGGTCCCGGATGAGGACGAGAAGCCCGCGCGTCTTCGTCATGCGCACCATGCGCGAGAAGACAAAACAGCCGCTGCCGCGCCACATTATCCTCGAGGACGTCGAGGGGAATCGGTACGAGATTCCGGATATCGACGCGCTTGATCCGGCCAGTCGCCAGCTGCTGGACCTTGAGATCTGAGCCTGCGCCACGCCGGCGAGGGAGTGACCGGCGATGGAATGGATCGGCCCGCTGATCTGGGTTGGCTTCGCGGTCTACATGATCGTGGAGTCGGACGCTGTGGGTCAGGCGACCGGCTTCGTGCGCGGGCAGTACATCGATACTCCGACGCCCGGCGGCCTGGTACGCTTCGCTGGCTGTGCGATGCTCGCGGTCTTTCCGGGCGCGATCGCCGGCGCCGCGCTGGGAGCGTGGTGGGCCGGAGTGGTGGTGGGGTTGGCGGTGGCCATCGGGCTGTTCGCGCTGGCGAACCGGCTTCTGCCGCGATGAGCCACGCCCTGCAGCGCAACTGAGCTTACAGCGGGCCGGAATGCACTTCCGGTCCCTCCAATGCCATTCGACAGACATACCGCGAAGGAGAAGAAGCAATGAGCAACCGCTATCTCGAGGCCGCGTCGGAGCTGCACGATAACGCGGTCGATCTGCTGTCAGAGCTGATCTCTTTTGAGTCCACCGTCGGGAACGAGGGCCCCGCGATGCGCTACATGCACGATCGCATGGAGGAGGTCGCGGACGAGGTTGAGTTCGTCGAGGTCACCGAGGAGATCAAGAACGATCCCGACTACTCCTATCCCGTCGTGACTGAGTACGGCGATCGGCCCAATGTCCGTGCGGTTCGCAGGGGAACCGGCGGCGGCAGGTCGCTCATCCTCAATACACATCTCGACGTCGTCCCGCCCTCGTCGGGGCATGTCAATCCTTTCGACGCGCGCATCGACGATGGCATCATCTACGGACGCGGTGCGTGCGATGCCAAAGGCCAGGCGACGACGATCTGGCTGCTCTTCCGGCTGCTCGACGAACTCGATGTGCAGCTCGACGGGGACATCATCGCGCATCTGGTGATCGAGGAGGAGATCGGCGGGAACGGCAGCGTCGCGATGGTCCGTTACGGCGACACCGCCGACGCCTGCGTGGTCCTCGAGCCGACGAACTTCGTGCTCCTGCCGCAGGTGCGTGGCGCGGTCTGGTTTGACGCGAACGTCTACGGGCAGGCAGGTCACTCGGGCAAACCGGGTGGCACTGTGAGCGCGCTGTACAAGGCGATGGAGGTCATTCGCGTCTTCGATGAGTACCACGACCGCATCCTCGAGGAATCGCGCGGCAAGTACCCGCTCTTCGATCAGTTCGAGAACCCGATGCCGCTGACGGTCGGGCAGCTTGAGGCCGGCGACTGGCCGGCGCAGGCTCCGCGTCGCGCGAACCTCAAGGGCGTGCTCGGACTGCTGCCGGACCGCACGAAGGAACAGGTGATGGAGGAGATGGAGGCCGCGGTTCGCACCTGCGGCGACGAGTGGCTTGCCGATCCGGCGAACTTCGAGATCGACTTCACCTATCGGCACGATGCCAACGTCATTCCGCCCGACCACCCGCTGGTGCTCGCGCTGCAGGAGGCCGCAGCCGAGATCGGCAGGGAGGCCGAGGTCTCTGCAATGACGGCCTCGTGCGACGCGTGGCTATACAACAACCAGCTCGAGATTCCCACCGTCGTCTTCGGCCCCGGCGATCTGGGCGTGGCTCACAGCGACAATGAGCAGATCCCGGTCCGTGATATGCTCGACGCGTCGGCCGTGCTCGCGACCTTCGCCGACAGGTTCTGCCGCTGAGGAGAGCAGCCGATGACACCGCCCCGGCCGATGACCTGCATTGCGCCAACTATCGCGGAGGCGCTCGGCATCCGGGCGCCCTCCGCGGCGGCGGGGGCGGCGATCTCTGAAATCACCGAGGATCTCACCAATGCCCAACGCATTGCTGTCCTCGCGCCCGACGCCCTGGACGAGGCACAGCTGCTGCGCTTCTCGCACGCGATGCCTTTTCTGCGCGCGCTGTGGCAGCAGCGGCAGGTGACGCTTCGTGCCGAGAGGCCGTCGATCACGCCCGTGAACTTGGCGACGATGATCACCGGCTGCGGCCGGCCCGGGTAACGCAGGTTGCCGCCTATCGCTACTGGTTCAGCGGCGAGCGTGGCAACGCACCGGTCACGCCGGCCGCCAGGGAACTGCTCGGCGACTGATGCTTCGTCACGCAAAGGGCGAACTACTCCCTGCGGCGAAGGGCCGAGCGGATATGAGGCCGCCGATGTAGGTCTGCCGCGCCCGTCTCCATCACCAGCAGCGTGAGGTAAGGGGAGTGTGAGCCATGAGGCGCGATGAGCCAGTCTGGTACTACCGGCTCGGCGATAGGACGCTCGGTCCAGTGGCGTGGGAGGAGATAGAGGAGCTTACTGAGGACACGGTCCAGGCCCGCGAACTGCTTGTTGCCCGTGGAGGCGACGAGAGCTGGCGAACGGCGGATCAGGTGCTGGCAGAGCATCCCGAGCTTGCGGCGACCCCGGAGCCGTCGGAGGCCGCGCGGGAGGTTGTGGAATCTGCGGCCCGAGGCAGGGAGTGGAGTGTCGCGGAGACCGACGAGGAACCGCCTGCGCCTGAGGAGGTGCCACGGCCGGCCCGCGCGACAATCGGCATGACGCCCGAGTCCGGCCTCGGAGGGTGGATCTCTCAGGCCTGGGAGATCGTTACCGGCGATCTGTGGGCTTTCGTCGGCGCCACGTTTCTCGCGGGCGTGATCTCGATGGTGACCTGCGGCATCTGCACAGGAGCGATGCAGGCCGGCCTCACATTGATGGCCATTCGACGCTACCGTAAGCAGGACGTCAGTGCCGGCATGGTCTTCGAGGGATTCCGATACTTTGTGCCGGGGCTCGTCGTGCTGCTTATCGTCGGGCTGATCGCTTTCGTCCCGGCCGCCATCGTCACCGGCGCCGCGGTCGTCGCCACGGGTGCATCGTTGAACGTCGAGGACCCGGAGGCGATGGAGCAGGTCGTGAACATCCTGCGATTCGCGATCAACGGCTTCTCGCTGCTGGTCTGGGCGGGCGCGTTCTACGCCATGCCGCTGGTCGTCGATCGCGAGATGGGCGGCTGGGAGGCGATAGTTGCGTCCTGGGAGCACACGAAGACTCGGTACGCATCGTACCTCGGGACGCAGTTCGTCCTGCAGACTATCGCGGGGCTCGGAGCCCTGGCCTGTCTGGTCGGTGTGCTGGTCACAGCGCCGCTTCTGCCCGCCGGCCAGGTCGCGGCATACATGTACCACATGAAGCGCAGGTAGCCAGCGCGCAGATGGTGTGCACGGAGCTGACCGACCATGCAGCGCGATGAGCCAATCTGGTACTATCGACTGGGCGATCAGACGCTCGGGCCAGTCACGTGGGCTGAGATCGAACGGCTTACCGAGGACACGGTTCCGGCCGAGGATCTGCTCGTCGCGCGCGGGGGCGACTCGGGCTGGCGACCGGCCGCGGATGTCATGACGCGGTCCGAGGTGCCGGCATCCGGGACGGCTCCTGCCCGCGCAGAGGCTCGTAGCGGCGGTGGATTCGAGCCCGAGCATGGCCTGGGCCGCTGGCTCGACCAGGCGTGGCGAATGGTCATCGACGAGATCGGCGTCTGGGTCGGCGCGGGGCTTCTCGTGTTCTTCGTCAGCCTGCTGACTCTGGGGATCCTCGGGCCGCCGTTGTGGGTCGGCTACTACCGGCTCGCCCTGAAGCGGTTCCGAGGACAGGAGGCCAGCCCCACGGACGTGTTCGAGGGTATGCCATACTTCCTGCCCGCGTGGGGGCTGGCGCTGATCAACATGATCCCCACGCTGGTTCTGCTGGCGCCGATGTTCGGGATGATCGCCTTCATGATCGTCTCGACTGAGGCGGGCGGCGCGCCGCCCGACGAGCTGATGCCCTTCATGATGATGGGCTGGTGGCTGGTCTACCCGGTGATGTACGCGCTGATGCTGGCGGTCCAGGCGATTCTCTTCTACGCATGGGTGCTGATCGCGGAGGATTACGGGGCGTGGGAGGCCGTGGTGGCCTCCTGGGAGAAGGTCTCTACGGACTTCTGGTCGTACCTCGGAATGTCCGTGCTGCTGACGGTCATTGCCGGCCTCGGCGTGCAGCTCTGCTACGTTGGCGGGCTGATTACCTACCCGCTGCTGCCGTGCGCTCAGGTCGCGGCGTATATGTGGCACTTTGGCCGGCGCTGAGACAGGGCGCGGGAGAAGCAGGCACAACCAGCCGCAAAGCCTGATACAGGCGCGAGGGAGAACGCGTGGGAGATGAAGCGAGACCGCGCGGTCTGGTACTACCGTCGCGGCGGAGAGACGCATGGGCCCGTAAGCTGGGCCGAGATCGAACGGGTTGGCGCGGAGGACGAGCGCCTTCGCGTCGCCCGCGCCGGTGACGAGAGCTGGAGCACGATCGCCGAGGTCCGTGAGCAGCATCCCGGGCTGGCGATCGCCGGCGAGAGCCGCTGGCGGGTCATCGCATCGGCAGATGAGGACGCGGAGACCTCCGACGAGGTCGGCGAGCGGGACTGGCAGGAGACGGAGGACGACGAGCAGGACTGGATCCCGCACGAGGCGTCCGGCGCCGGGCGCAAACCGCGTCGGATGCCGCATGTGGGGATGCGCCCGGAGCCGGGTGTCGGGACGTGGCTGCGGCAGGCGGGGTCGGTTGTGTTCAGTGACCCGGCCTCCTTCGTCCTCGCCGGGATACTCGCCAGCGTGATCAGCTCGGTGACGATGGGCATCGCGGCGCCGGCGATGATCGCGGGCATGTTCATTCTGGCGATCCGCAAGTACCGCGGCGACATCGTCAGCGCCACGGACGTCGTGGACGGGTTCGCGATCTTCATCCCGGCGCTGATCGTGCTGGCGGTCGAGGCGCTGGTCGGCGGAGCGCCGATCGCGGGCATCATGGCGCTGCTTGACGCCGCCGGGCTGTCTGACGGTCTCGTGCAGATCGCGGGTGCGGCCGGCGCCTTCGTCACGTGGACGTTCGTGGGCGCGGCGCTCTTCTGGGCGCTGCCGCTCGTCGCCGACCGCGGTCTCGGCGGAATCGAGGCCATAGTGGCCTCATGGGAGATCACACGTGAGCGGTACTGGCTCTACGTCGGGCTGCAGGTGATCGTGCTGGCCATCGGCTACCTCGGTGGGCTGACCTGCCTCGGCTGGGTCATCGCCATGCCATATATGTCCGCGTTCGTGGCCTGCGCCTATGCCTGGCGCTTCAGCGAGGACTATGCGGGGGGCTGATCGAACTGGGGGGAGACGTGCAACGAGATGCGCTACGGATGGAGAGACTGAGATGCTTGCACTGCAGAAGGTCGAGAAGGGACCTGGGCACCTCGAGCTGCGGGACGTTCCGGAGCCTGAGCCGCAGCCTGGCTGGGTGAAGATCGAGGTCAAAGCTGCCGCGATCTGCGGCACTGATATTCATATTCGTCACGACAAGTTCCCGTACTGGCCGCCGGTGACGCTCGGCCATGAGTTCTCGGGCGTTATCGTCGAAGTCGGCGAGGGCGTGGAGAGGTGGAGTGTGGGAGATCGCGTCGTCGCCGAGCCGCATACCCTGGCCTGCGGGGAGTGCTGGCTCTGTCGGCAGGGCCATGTGCAGATCTGCGCCGACAAGCGCTCGCCGGGCTGGGGAATCGATGGCGCCTTCGCGAAGTACCTGGTGATGGACAGCAAGCTGCTGCACGCGCTGCCCGACACTGTTAGCTTCGACGCCGGGGCGTTGGTCGAGCCGACCGCGAACACGGTTCATGATGTCGGCGAGCGGGCGAAGGTCGAGCCCGAGGACTTTGTGGTCGTGCTCGGCCCCGGCCCGATCGGGCTGCTGGCGGCGCAGGTCGCCAAGGGCGCCGGGGCGCGCGAGGTCATGATCATCGGCACGCCCGCCGACGCGGGGTCGCGCCTTCCCGTCGCGGAGCAGGTCGGCATCGATCACGTTGTGAACCTCGCTGAGGAGAGCCCGAAGGATCTGGTCATGGAGCTCACGGACGGCCGGGGCGCCGACCTTGTCGTCGAGTGTTCTGGTGCGGCCCCGGCGATCAACTCCGCGATTGACCTCGTGCGGAAGAAGGGCCGCGTCTGCGTGATCGGCATGACCGGCAAGGAGAAGATCGAGTTCACCTGGGACGCGGCGATTTTCAAGGGCATCGACGTCTTCTTCAACATCTCGACCAGCTACACCAGTTGGGATCGTGCGATCTCGATGATCGAGAAGGGCAAGGTTGACGCCGAGGCCATCATCACCCATCGGGAGCCGCTCGAGAACTGGGAGGAGGTCTTCGATGCCCTCGAGCGGCAGGAGGGCATCAAGGCCCTGCTGATCCCATAGCGAGACGACCGGTCGCCGGTCTTCCGGGAGGATGTCGGCGTGGCAACGTACCTGGCGTTCGTGGCACATCGCGACGATGAGCTCAACATCGCCGGCACGTTCATGCGGCTGATCGATGATGGTCACCGTTGCGTGATCGCGTGCATCACCAACGGCAGTCGCGGAGGGCTTGCAGATCGGCCGGAGGAGGAGCGCAAGCGCATCGCGCGCGAGGAGTTCGATGCCTCGACCTCGATCATCGGGGCCGAGACGCGCTGGCTGGACATCAACGAGCAGGACTTCCCGACGTCTGATGGACAGATGCTCGCCCGCCGGCGCATATTCGAGGTGCTGTGCGATGTCGATCCAGACTGCCTGATCCTGCACCCGGGGCCGCCGCTTGACAAGTACGACTACCACGAGCACCACTGGCTGGCGGCGCAGCTTCCCTACGCGGAGAGCTACTCGGCGTCGAATCCGAACTACGCCAGACCGCGTGGCCTGCGGCCGATGAGCATCGTTCCGCCGGTGTATCACATGTGTCCGATCGGCACACCGATGGTGCCGGATCGCTACGTAAACATCACCAACTACCTCGATCGCAAGCTCGAGGCGGCGAGCTGCTACGAGAGCCAGGTGGCGTTTCTGGCCGAGCACGACAGGGTCAATTTCATAGAAGTGCACAGGGCGCAGTCGATCGTCTACGGCTCCTACTGCGGCGTCCCGGCGGCTGAGGGCTTCTGCACCTCACCGGCGTGGAACCGCCTGGTGGCCGAGGCAGGACTGCCCGAATGACGGAGGAGGTACCCGACCAATGAGCGACACGAAGATGGGATTCGGCATCGTCGGCTGCGGGCTGGTCTCGCAGTTCCACGGCGCCGCCATCATGAACTCGGAGAAGGCGGAACTTATCGCCGCCACCGACCTCGACGAAGAGCGTCTGAGCGAGTTCGTAGACAGCTACGGGGGAGAGAAGGCCGAGAGCTTTGAGGCTATTCTCGAGGACGATCGGATCGATGTGGTCAATATCCTCACCCCCAACGCCATGCACGCGGACTTCGCCGTTCCCGCGCTGCAGGCCGGCAAACACGTGATCGTCGAGAAGCCGCCGGAAATGGCGCTGTCGAAGACCGATGAGATGATCGCGGCGGCCGAGGAGAACGACCGGAAGCTTGCGATCTGCCTGCAGGTCCGCTTCCGCGAGTCGATCCGCGCGATCAAGAATGCGATCGAGCAGGGCCGCTTCGGACGCCTGCTCGAGGGCGACGCGTACATGAAGTGGTTCCGGCCGACCGATTACTATCTGATGGATGACTGGCGCAGCAAGCGCGAGCAGGGCGCTGGCGTGACCATCCAGCACGCCTTCCACTACATCGACCTGCTCCACCACCTGATGGGCCCGGTCAGCGTCGTTGACGCCACCATGACCAACCTGATGCACCCCGAGGTGCAGCTCGAGGACACGCTGAAGGCGTTTCTCTACTTCGAGAACGGCGCCGAGGGGCTCGTTGAGGCCTCCACGGCCCTGTGGCCGGGCAGCCCCCCTCGAATCGAGGTCAACGGCGAGGACGGCACTGCCGTCACGCAGGGCGAGATCATGCTCACCTGGCAGTTCCGTGAGGAGCAGCCCGAGGACGAGGAGATCATGCAGATCGGCCGCGGAACCGTTGCCGCCGGCGGCACAGGCGCCGCTGACCTCTCCTACGAGGAGCACATGTGGCTGATCGAGGACATGGTCGAGGCGATCGAACAGGACCGAGACCCGTACATCACCGCCGCCGACGCCCGCCACACGCTGGAGATCGCGCTGGCGATGTATAAGTCCGCCGACACTGGCGAGCCCGTCGAGCTTCCGCTGGATGCGGATGTGAGCATCTGAGCGGCAAGTCGAGGACTGACGGCTCAACGGCCTGACGACAGGGGCCGGTCCCGGAGCGATGGGGCCGGCCTCTTCGTTTCGTCGTCGCTTTCCCGAAGCTACCAGCCCAGCCGCAACTCGAGATCCCGGATGTCCTCGTGCAGGCGGCCGGATTCAAGTGCCTTCACGTAGTGTTCGGGCAGCAACGATCGCGATGTCGTGAAGGCCACCGCCATCAGTTCCATCATGCGGATCTCGTCGGCGCTGGACACCCCGGGCGGGATGTAGTCCTCAACCGCGTAGAGGAGGTCCTCCTCGGTCACCTGCTCGCGGCCCTCGCGGAATGCGTGCCGCTGGGCGATACGCACCAGCTCCCGCAGGTCAGCGCCGGAGTGCCCGGCGGTCTTCTCCGCGATCTGGCCGAAGTCCGCCTCCTCGAAGGCCACGTTGAGGTTGCGGAATGTGACCCTGATGATCGCCTCACGCGCCGCTTCGTCGGGCAGCAGGAACGGAATCTTCATGTCGAAGCGCCCCGCACGCAGGGTCGAGTTGTCGATCAGGTCCGGGCGGTTCGTGGCAGCGCCGAAGATGATTCGGCCCTGGTGCGAATCGTCTGCGAGGAAGTTGTTGAACATACCGAAGACCCGCCGCGAGACGCCTGAGTCGCTGTCGGTCGAGACGCGCCGGCCGTAGCTCTGGTCGAACTCGTCGATGAAGACGAAGATCGGCGCCAGCGCCTCGAGGTAGTAGAAGAGCTTCTCGAGGTTGGCCTCGGTGGAGCCGACGTACTTCGAGAAGATGTTGCGCAGCTCCACGAACGGTATGCCGATATCGCGCGCGAAGCACTGCATGATGAATGTCTTACCCGTTCCCGGTGGCCCGAGCAGCAGGATGCCTTTGGGCACAAGGCCGGTGCGGCCCTCGCGCAATGCACGCACGGTGTCGAGCAGCAGCGTCTTCTGCTTCTCGACGCCGGCGACCGCCTCCAGCCCGAAGGGGGAATCGGTGAACTCCACCAGCTCGCCGATCTCGGCCTTGATCGCCTCGCGCTTGTGACGCCCAACCTCCGCGAGGTCCAGAGCACGGTGTTCGGCGTGCGCGAAGCGGACCATCGCCGCGATCTGCTGCAGCGTCATCCCGTTGGTGGTCTGCGCGAGGACGGCGCGGGACAGAGCGAGGTCGCCGTTGGTGGACGCGGGCGCGTCCGACTCATCGCCGGCCTCCAGCAGCTCGTTGATGTACGCCAGCCGCTGGTCCTCGTCCGGCAGCGGCACCTCGATCACGTCAGTGCCGCCCCCTCGGGTGTAGAGGTCCTCGTGCACGTCGGTCAGCGATTCGGCGATCATCAGCACGAAGCTGTTCCGCCGCATCAGGCGCGGGTCGGTGGACCACGAGCGGACCGTGGCGAGCAGCCGGCGTTCGTCGGTGCTCATGAACCGCTCCTCCTGCGCGGGGAAGACCTTGTCCACGAAGTCGATGATCAGCGCCACCCGATCTCGGCTCATGAGGTACTCATCGAGCACCGGGATCGTCAGCTCCGGGCGGTAGCTGTCGCGCAGCGCCAGCGCCGGCTCACCGCGCGCCGCGCGCACCTCCAGAAAGGCCTTGAACTGTTTTTCATCATCGGGGGTCGGGAAGCGTATGCCACCGCCGATATCGTAGATCACCGTTCGCTTCCCGCCGCAGAATGCACGGTGGGCGAACTCCGTCAGCGGCATATATCGACCGTCGAAGGCGACGAGATCGCGCACACCATGCAGGAGGAAGACCGAGGCGGCGCCGCTCGTGAATGAGCTACGCACATCCTCGGCCCAGTCGGGAAGCCTCCGGGCATCGCGGGGCTGTGCCATTGCGGCTTACTCCTCGGTCTGCTCTTCGGTGGTCTCCGCCTGCATCTGCCGCTCGATCTCCTCCATCTCCTCGTGGCTCGGCGGAGATGTCACGGGCTCCGCGCCTTCGCTCGCGGCAATCGCCTCCATGGTCCGCTCGGCCTCTTCGTCGGGGATCAGCCCAAGCTGTCGCTGGTACTCGACGTAGGCCATCTCCGCCTGCTGGTCGGCCACGTCGATCTCGAGCTCAGCCATCTGGGACTCGAGACCCTCGGACGCCACCTGCTGCCGCGCCTGCGCCCGGGCAAGCTCCTCGTCGATGCGCTCGGTTGCGCGCTCCAGCGTGTCCTGCTGGTCGCCGACCTCGAAGGACGCCATCGTCGAGGCGATCTGCTTCTCGACCTCCGCCCGCTTGGCGCGCGAGAGCTGGCGCTTGGCTTCCTCGATCTGCCGCTTGATGCGCTGCTCGTAGGCGGTCCGCTGGCGCATCATTCGCTCGGAGTTCGCCCTTGCGCGCTCGAGCTGCTCCTCCAGCTCAGCCAGCTCCTCCTTCGCGGTCTGCAGCGAGACGATCAGCCGTTTGGCGGCCTCCTTCTTCTCGGGCCCCATCTTCACCGCCGCCTCCACGCGCGGCTCAAGCTCGGCCACCGTCGCACGCTTGCGCTCGGCCTCCATCTGCAGAAGCTTCTCGTGCTTGATGACCTCTGCGACCTGCCGGTTAAGCCGGGGGAGCTGTGCGCGCATGTCGTCCATGTACTGTCGCAGCAGAAGCTCGGGGTTCTCAGCGCCCCTGATCAGCCAGCCGAAAAGTGAGCGAAAGATCGCCTTGATGCGGGCCCACATGTGAGCCACCTCCATTGTATCCGGGGCCAGCCCCGGTCACGTGCCTGTCACATGCTTTCAGTGTCGCTGCGCACAATCTCCTCGGCCGCCGCCACAGACGCCTTGAGGCTGTCGAGCTTCTGCCGCGGCGCCTCAAGCTCCGGCTCGGTAGCCGGGTATTCGCCGTGCGAGAGCGCGCGGGCGCGGTCTGCGAGGCCGCGGATCTCCGACTGCATCTCATCGAGCGTCGCGCGCTGGTTCTCGAGCCGCTCCAGCTCCTCTTCGCGGCGCTCAAGCCTCACCTCCAGGTCCTCGATCTCCTGCAGAAGCCTCCCGCGCTCATCTTCGGCCTCGGCGGCCTCGAGCCTCTTCTGGAGCGCCTCGAGTCGCTCACGGATTCGTGCCGGCGGCTCCCGGGCGATGCGCTCGTGCAGCTCGCCGGCCGTCCGCGCGAGTCTCGCCGCCGCCCGGCGCAACTGTGTCGTCTCATCCTCCACGCCGGCGAAGAGCTCACGCTGACCGGGGTCAAGCTGCGCCACGGCCGCGCGTAGGTCCTCGAGGGCGCTCTCCACTTCCGAGAGGTCGCTCTGCAGGCTCGGCGGGAGATCACCAGTCTCGATCTCTTCTGCCATCTGCTCGCCGCTGTGTCCGATGACCCACGAGATCAGGCCCCAGAGCACGAGCCCGGGGACGATGACAATCGGCGCGGCGATGGCGCCCACGACCACGATCGCCGCCACGATCAGTGAGACCGGGTGCCTCACCCCCCGGCCAAATGCGTCAATAACCGTTCGGCCGCTGTTTTGAGGCATCTACGCCGCTCCGTCGCAACGTGCTTGAGTACGCCGGCCATTTCTCCGCGCGGGACGCTCGCACCTGCAGCTCCGGACCGGCCACGCTCTGCCCTGCAGCGCAAAGGCGATGCCCGCGCTCGCCACCCCGAGTGAGACTCCAAGCTGCGTGAGCCGGTCGCTTAGCAGCGCAGCCACGAACAGCAGCAGCACCACCCAGCCGACGAGTTTCGCCAGCTTGCGGGCGCGGTAGTGGGTGTCCGGATCCTGCACGCAACGATCGATGCAGCGGTTCACCAGTCGCAGCAGAACCGGCATGACCACAAGCCCACCGGCCACCGCGAGAACCCGGATCACCGTGGGATGTGTGACAACCTCCCGAGGCGCTCGGTACACGGCAGACTCCTCCGCACGCCTCACTGCGCAGTCTCCGCCAGTAGACTTCGCGGAAGGGGCCCTCAGGCCCTGTAATCACGCGCGTCTGGCCACCGCGGAGGTGTCCGGGCGAGCGCGTCGAAGCATACTGCCTCCATACTGACACACCGCGGGAGGATCGGTTATGAAGGTCTACATCGTCACCGACCTGGAGGGCGTCGCGGGGATCACCCAGTGGGACCCGCGCCATCAGGGGGACACCCCAACCACCGCCCTCGTGCGGCAGAAGTTCAGTCGCCTGCTCACCGAGGAGGTGAACGCCGCTGCCCGGGGGCTATTCGCCGGCGGCGCGACTGAAGTCGTCGTGAACGATGGGCACGGCGCAGGAGAGACCATCGACGTCGAGCTGCTCGATCCGCGCATCAGGCTCTTCCACGGTGTCGAGCGCCCGAGCTACTGCACCGGCCTCGATGAGACGTTCGACGCCATCGGCAGCGTCGGTACGCACGCGAAGGCTGGCACAAAGCATGGAAACCTCGCGCACACGATGGGCCCAGGCGTGCGCGGGTACTGGATCAACGGCGTCAGCGTGGGGGAGACCGGTCTACAGGCATTCCTCGCCGGCGAGTTCGGCGTGCCCTACATCTTCTGCGCGGGCGACGAGTGGGCGGTGCGTGAGATGCAGCAGCTGTGTCCGGGCTGCGTCGGCGCTGCAGTGAAACTCGGCACGAGCAAGCTCTCCGCGCTGACCGCAGCTCCCGAACGTGCGCGCGCGATCATTGAGGAGGCCGCGCGTGAGGCGATGCAGGCCATCGGCCGGGTTAAGCCGCTTGAGCCCGGATCGCCGGTGGTCTTCCGTGAGGAGCACCATGAGCCGATTTTCGACGTTGAGAGCCCGCGCGAAGGCTGTCAAATCCTCGACTCGCACACGATGCAGATCGAGGGCGAGACGCTGCGCGATGTGCTCAACATCAAGTATGGCTATGATCCGGAGTGGACGCCTGTCTGGAAGCAGCCGCGCGAGGAGGTGTGAGCGACCATGCGCATGTACATCATGACCGACCTCGAGGGCGTGGCCGGCATCACCCAGGGCGAGAACCGCGACGACACGGGCCACTGGAACGCGATGCGGCGGCAGCGCATGAGCCGGCTCCTGACCGGCGAGGTCAATGCGGCCACCGAGGGCCTGCTCGCGGGCGGCTTCGACGAGATCATCATCAACGACGGACATGGTGCAGGGTCAACGTTGGACTACGAGATGCTCGACCCGCGCCCGCTCTACTACCACGGGCTTGAACGCCCGTTCTGGCTCCCGTGGCTTGACGAGCGCTGTGACGCGACCGGCGCCGTTGGCGCACACTCTCGCGCCGGCACCGAGGGGGGCTGCATCTCGCACACGATGTCGGGAGCGATCCGCCGGTGGACGATCAACGGCCTCGAGATCGGCGAGTGTGGTCTCCAGGCGCTTATCGCGGGCTACTACGGTGTGCCCTTCGTCTTCGCCGCCGGGGACGAGTGGCTGTGCAGGGAGATGCAGCAGCTATGCCCCGGTTGCGTGACCGTCGCCGTCAAGTTCGGGACCAGCAGGCATTCGGCAATGACCTACGCGCCCGAGCGGGCCCGAGAGCTTATCCGCGAGGGCGCCGAACGGGCCATCGAGGCAGTCGATCGCGTGGAGCCGCTGACGCTCGAGTCGCCGGTCATCTGGCGCGATGAGCGCGTCGATCCGTGCTGGGACGAGGAGGCCGACACCGCCGACGGCGTGCGGATTCTCAACGCCCACGTCCGCGAGATCGAAGGCGAGGACCTTCTGGACGCGATCCGGAAGGTATACCCGAACTACGACTACGAGTTCCAGGCCGAGGAGTGGTCCCCGGGCCTGCGAACCTGACAGCACAGTTGCGGCGGCAACGTCCGCTGATATCCCAAAGGAGCGATGGACGTGTCTGAGAAGAGGACCGGGCCGGTGAGGATCTGCCTCGTCGGCGTCAGCAATTTTGCGGAAAACCATAAGCGCTCCATCGAGCAGATGGTCGAGGAGGGCATCGCGCAGTTCGAATGCGTGGTGATCCGTAGTCCGCAGAAGTATCCAGAAGCCATTGAGGAGTACACCGAGCGCGGCATAACGATCTACAACGATTACGATGAGATGCTCGAGGCCGAGCAGGGCAATGTTGATCTTATCGCCCTTCCGCTCTCGATCCAGACGCACGCGGAGGCCTCGATCAAGGCCATGCGGGCAGGCTATAACGTGCTGGTGGAGAAGCCTCCGGCCGCGACGGTGCAGGACGTTGACGCAATGATCGCCGTCTCCGAGGAGACTGGCCGCTTCTGCGACGTCGGCTTCCAGAACCAGTCCAAGCACACCGTTCGCGAACTGAAGCGCCGCATCTGCGACGGGAAGCTCGGCGAGATACAGAGAATCACCGTAATGGCCGAATGGATTCGCGACGATGACTACTACGCCCGCAATCCCTGGGCCGGCCAGATGGTCGTGAACGGAGAGTACGTCCTCGACGGGCCCACGAACAACGCCCTTGCGCACTATCTGTTCAATGCGCTGTACTGGGCCAGCCCGACGTGGGGCCACGCAGACAGCCCGGCGCGCGTCCGCGCCGAGCTCTACCACGCCCATCCGATCCCCGGCGAGGACAGCTCCGCCATCGCGGTGGAGACCCTCGGCGGCGTGGACATCGTCTACCTGAGCACTCTCGCCGGCTGGGAGACGCGCGGTCCCATTACGCGCGTTGAGGGCACCGAAGGTGTCGCGCACTGGAGCCACACCGGTGACACACGCATCGAGTACGCCAACGGCAGCGAGGAGATCATCGAGGAGAGCGACGCGAGCGAGCACTTCGAGGTCTTCCGCAACGCGTGCCGCTACATCCTCGGCGAGGACGAGGAGCTGAACGCGCCGGTCGCGATGACGCGGGGCTTCACCGTGGCGGTCAACGGCGCGTACGAGTCCGGCGCCGGGCCGCGCGGCATCGACGAGCAGTACATCACGCGCGAGGAGCGCAATGGGACCATCTTCACCGGCATTAACGGCATCAGCGAGCTTCTCGACGAGTGCTACGAAAAGCGTCTCACCTACAACGACGCCGGCGCGCCGTGGGGCTATGAGACCGAGTGGTTCGACACCAGCACCTACTCCAGGTTCGACATGGAGCTCGAGTAATGCACACCGGAACGCAGGACGAGGGTCTAAGCGGGGTTGAGGAGCAGCCGCCCGGTCGGCTGCTCCCCGGAACCTGTATCGAGATCATCGACGATGACTTCGAGCGCGGCCGCATCCGCCACGCGCTCTTCGACTTCGACGGCACCATCTCCCTGATCCGGCAGGGCTGGCAGGATGTCATGGTGCCGATGATGGTGGATGTGCTCGCCGAGACCGGCACCGACGAGACGCGTGATGAGCTGTCGACGATCGCCCGTGAGTTCGTCGATCGCCTCACCGGCAAGCAGACGATCTACCAGATGATCGAGCTTGCCGAGCAGGTGGAAAAGCGCGGCGGAGAGCCGCTTGACCCCCTCGACTACAAGCACCGCTATCTCGATCTGCTGTGGGAGCAGATCGAGCACCGCGTTAAGGGTCTGAAATCCGGAGAGATCGACCCCGAGCAGATGCGCGTTCCCGGGTCACTCGAGATTCTGCAGGACCTGCGCGAGCGTGGCGTGAAGTGCTACCTCGCGTCCGGCACCGACGAACCGTATGTGGTTGACGAGGCTGAGGCGCTGGGCGTCGCGGAGTACTTCGAGGGCATCTACGGAGCGCTCGATGACTACGAGAACTTCTCGAAGGCGATGGTCATCGAGATGATCATCGACGAGCATGACCTCCACGGGCCGGAGCTTGTTGGCTTCGGCGATGGTTACGTGGAGATCCAGAACGTCGCGGACGTCGGTGGAATTGCGGTCGGCGTCGCCACCGACGAGGAGCGCCGCGAGGGCATCGACGGGTGGAAGCGCAACCGCCTGATCGTCGCCGGCGCGCAGGTCATCATCCCCGACTTCCGCGAACACCAACGGCTGCTCGGGTGGCTGATGAAAGAGGAGTGAGCCGATGCCGCACGACGTGTTCGACCGCAACCGTCTGCGCCTGAAGCCGCTGGCTGAGCGCGCGCACCGCTACGACCTGTCGGTGATCATGGACCTCGCCGATGCGCCTGAACCGCCCGATGATCCCGACCTCGCGACGCTCGCCGATCGCATCGTCGCGGCCCGGGAGGCCGATTCGCCGGTGATCCTCGCCATCGGCGCCCACGTCATCCGCTCCGGTGTGCAGCGCTTTCTGATCGACCTGATGGAGCGCGGCGTGATCACGCTCATCGCCGGCAACGGCGCCGTGGCCATCCATGACTTCGAGTTCGCCCTTATCGGCGCCACGTGCGAATCCGTCGCCGATTATGTCAGCGAGGGTCAGTTCGGCCTCTGGACGGAGACCGGGAGGCTCAATGACATTGCGAAGATGGCCGCCAGTGAAGGCTACGGCTTCGGTGAGGCCATCGGCCAGGAGATTGTGCGCGCCGAATACAGGCACGCGGAGATCTCGGTCCTTGCCGCCGCCTTTCGACTCGGGATTCCCGCGACCATCCACGTAAGCATCGGCTACGATATCATCCACGAGCACCCGAACTGCGACGGTGCGGCGATCGGCTCGGCCTCATACCGCGATTTCCTGATCTTCGCCCGCGCCATCGAGGACCTGCAACATGGCGTCTACCTGACGTTCGGCTCGCAGGTCATGGCTCCGGAGGTGTACCTCAAGGCGCTGGCCATGGCGCGCAACGTGGCATTCCAGGAGGGGCGCGAGATCGCGGATTTCACTACCGCGGTCTTCGACCTCAAGCCGTTGCCTGAGGATTACCACAATCAGCCGGCCGACGGTGACCCGAACTACTACTTCCGCCCGTGGAAAACCATCCTCGTCCGCACTGTGGCCGACGGGGGCGAGAGCTTCTACTTCCAGATGCCACACGCGCGATCGATTCCGACGCTCTGGCGGCTGATCGTCGATCGCATCGGCGAGGAGGGCTCGTTCGATGGCTGAAGCGATGCGCGTTGTTGACTACTCGGAGCTGAGCGTCGACCGCCTGAGGGCGATCATGGACGCCTGGGCCGACGCCTCTGTCGCGGTCATCGGCGATTTCTTTCTCGATCGCTATCTGATCATCGATCCGGAGCTGACCGAGCCGTCGATCGAGACCGGCCTCGATGCGTATCAGGTCGTCGAGAAGCGACCGCAGCCGGGCGCGGCCGGCACGGTAGCGAGCAACCTCCGCGCGCTGACAGGCGGGCGGATCGACGCGGTGGGCTTCGCTGGTGACGATGGCGAGGGCTTTGAACTTCGCCAGGCGATGAGCGAGCTGTCGCTGCAGATGGACCGCTTCATCACCGCGCCCGAGATGATGACGCCCACCTACACGAAGCCCCTGCTTCATGAGGAGGACGGGAGCCTTCGCGAACTCAACCGCCTCGACATGCGCAACCGCAGGCCAACGCCGGGCGGGCTCGAGGACGCAATCATTGACGCCCTGCGCTCGGTCGCGGCCGGGGCCGATGCGATCATCGTCGCCGACCAGGAGGACGTGCCAGACCGCGGCGTAATCACCCCCCGCGTCGTTGATGCGCTCGCGGAGCTTGCGGCCGGCGGGGGAGAACGTATCCTCTGGGCGGACTCGCGTGGCGACATCAGCCGCTTCCGGAACGTGATTGTCAAGCCGAACAGCTTCGAGGCCTGCCGCGCGGCCGGCGTGGAGTTCCGTGGCGAGCCCACGCTGGAGCAGGCGCGTGAGGCGGGCGAACGGCTCGCGGACCGGGCGCAGGCTCCCGCCGTCATCGTGACCGTTGGCGCGCAGGGCGTGGTGGTCATCACGCGCGACGAGCCGCCCGTCCACGTGCCTGCCGTCCCCGTCGTGGGTGAGATCGACATCGTGGGCGCGGGCGACAGCTTCACCGCGGGGATGGCGCTTGCGCTCGCAGTTCCGGGGACTAGTTTCCCGGAGGCGGCGATCATCGGCAACCTTGTGGCCTCGATCACGATCCAGCAGATCGGCACCACGGGGACGGCCTCGCCAGAGCAGCTGATGCAGCGACTTGAAGACATCCACGCCGGCATCGCGCCCGGCGCGTAGCGAAACGAGAGGATGACGTGACGATGGCGATCAGGTTCGGATGCTTCACGCGACCGTGGAGCGAGTATGGCTGGTCCGACTTCCTCGACGGCACCGCGGCGGCCAACTTCGAGCTGGTGGGCACCATGCGCCTTGGCGGGGAGTGGGTCATCGGCCCTGACACGCCCGCCGGCGTGGCGGCCGAACGGCGGGACGAGGTTGAGGAGATGGGGCTCACGCCCTCGACCTGCCTCATCAGCTTCCCGCTTGATGGCGGCCCCGAGAAGGCCGAGCAGGGCCTGCGCGACTTTATCGACGCCGCCGCTGCGTTCGGCGCCGACTACCTGCTCAGTTGCGGCACCCAGCGTGGCCCCAACGAGAACCTCTACTACGACACGATGGCGGCCTGTTGCGATTACGCGGCCGATCAGGGCGTGATGCTCACGCTCAAGCCGCATGGCGGCATCACCTGCACCGGCGCCGACCTCGTGTACGCTGTCGATCGGATCGACCACGATAACTTCGGCATCTACTACGATCCGGGCAACATCATGCACTACAAGGGCCTCGACCCGGTGAACGAGCTGCGCGTCTGCGCCGAACATGTGGTCGCGATGTGCATTAAGGACAGCCTCGGCGAGCTCGAGGGCGTCAACATCCTCCCGGGCACCGGCGTCGTCGATTTCGAGGGCGTCTTCGAGGTGCTCTTCGACGTCGGGTTCGACGGCCCGTGCATCGTCGAGTGCCTCGGCGGCGAGACCCTCGAGGAGGTCAACGCCGCGGCGGCCAAGACGCACAACTGGCTCGTTGAGCTTACGAGCTGAGGACGGCGCGGAACGGGAGACGGAAATGGGCGACAGACGAAGGCCACCTCAGACCAATGGCGCCGGGCGCCTCGAGCAGAAGATCGCGATTGTCACCGGAGCGGGGCAGGGGATAGGGCGCGCGATCGCCGAGCGCTTCGCCGAGGAGGCTGCGACCGTGGTGGTCGCGGAGATTAACCCGGAGACGGGCCGCGAGGTCGTCGAGGCGATCTCCGCTCGTGGCCAGGTCGCACACCTGGCAGAGTGCGATGTGACCGATGAGGGGCAGGTTCAGGCGACCGTCGAGTTCGCCCTGCGCGAGTTCGGCGCCGTGGATGTGCTGGTCAACAACGCGATCTGGGGCGGCGACTGGGTCCATGGCGATCCGTGGGCGGCCGTGGAGGTCGCGCTCAGGGGCACGTGGCATTGCACTCGCGCGGTGCTGCCCGCGATGATCGAGCAAGAGGCGGGGAGCATCGTGAACATCTCATCGGTGCAGGCCCTGATGGCCTTCGGTGTAGATCACCTCTACAGCGCCGCGAAGGGGGCGATCCTCAGCCTGACGCGCTCAATGGCCTGCGAGTACGGCGAGCACAACATCCGCATCAACGCGATCTGCCCGGGCACCGTTGACACCGCGCAGTGGGACGCGCGCAAGGCGGCGAATCCACGCGTGCTCGAGCAGGTCGCGCGCATCTACCCCCTCGGACGAGTCGGCCGGCCGGAGGAGGTCGCGGACGCCGCGCTTTTCCTGGCCTCCGAGGAGGCGTCATTTATCACGGGCGCGATCCTGACCGTTGACGGCGGCGTCACGGCCGGCCATCTGCTGTTCGGCGAGTCGTGACAGCACGCGCCCCCTCTGTCTTGTCCGCTTCCGGGGGCCTGTGGTATACTGAGGGCGCTTAGAGGCCATCTGCTGGCAGTTCGGCCGATCGGCTTACTCCGCGGATGGCTCGTCGGACGCGTGAGCCGCGGACGAGCTTCACGATTGACCTGGAAGACGCACGAGGTGGGACATTGTGAAGCCGATTCTCAAGTGGCAGTACGACCAGCTCATCAAACATCAAAGAGCTCATTCTCCTCCAGGATTATCAGATCGATCGCGACTGTCCCTGCGGCAGGCAACATGGACGAGATGTGCACGCGCAAGCACCTGATGCCCATCGGGGCCTACGCGCAGGAGACCGTTGCGATGGAGGATGATCCGGAGTACTCGCACCTGCTCCGCGAACTTGCCGATGAGGCGAGAGCCTACCGCAACGAGGAGGAGCGTTTGCTCTGCGGCGACGAGGTCTGCCTGGCGCTGGCCGACTGGTCACGCGACTGGCGCAAGGAGTTCGAGGCCTACAGCCTCACCTGCGAAATGCGTGATCAGGGCGGCGAACGGGCCTCTGAGGCCGCAGAGGCCAATACTGAAGACGAGTGACCAACTGCGCGAACGTCATCACACAGTCGTGAGAGCCAACGCCAAACACACCCCCGAGGGAGGGTCTGCTCATGCCCCTGACCGGAAACGCGATCATCGGCCAGTCCGGTGGTCCCACGATCGTCATCAACGCCAGCCTTGTCGGCGCAATTCAGGCTGCCTGGGATCTGGATGAGATCGAGCACTTCTACGGCGCGATCCACGGCATGGACGGTGTGCTGAACGAGGAGCTTTGCGATCTGTTCCGCGAGGACCCCGACCTGGTGGAGGAGATACAGTTCGTCCCCTCAGCCGCGCTCGGCACCTGTCGCCTCAAGCCCACTGATCGGGACCTTGAGCGCGCGATGGAGGTCTTCAAAGCCCACAATATTCGCTACTTCTTCTACACCGGTGGCGATGACTCGCAGCTCGCCTGTCACCGCGTCTCTGAGCTGGCCAAGGCCAGCGACTGGGACATGCATGTCATCGGGATCCCGAAGACCATCGACAACAACCTCGTCGTCACCGATACGTGCCCGGGCTTTGGCTCCGCGGCGCGCTATGCCGCGATCTGCTGCCAGTACGTCGGCCGCGATGCGGAGGCGTTCGGTACTCTTGAGGTCGTTGAGATCATGGGCCGCAACGAGGGCTGGCTGACGGGTGCCACCGCCGCTGCGAGGCCGGAGCCGGACGCGCCTCCCCACCTGGTCTACCTGCCCGAGGTCAAAGTCACGCGCGATCAGTTCATCGGCGACGTCCAGGACGTATACGACAGGTACGGGTACTGCGTCGTCGCTGTCTCGGAGGGCTTCACCTTCAAGGGCGAGGAGCGCGTGACGACCTCCGATCAGGTTGACGAGTTCGGACACTCCCGCCTTGGGGGCGTCGCCCAGTGGCTCGGAGACGTGCTCGAGGAGGCGACCGGCGTCCGCGCCCGCCACGACAAGCTCGGCAACCTCCAGCGGTGCTTCGCCGCGACGGCCAGCCAGACGGACCTCGACCAGGCCTACGCGGTCGGGCAGAAGGCGGTTCAGTGGGCCGTTGAGGGCCAGACGGACATCATGGTCACGATCGAGCGCAAGAACGATGATCCCTACGAGTGGGAGTGCGGCGCAACCTCGCTGATGAGCGTCGCCGGCGAGTCCAGGCCCGTTCCACGCGAGTGGATCAACGAAGAGGGCAACGACATCACGGACGAGTTCGTGACCTACTGCAAGCCGCTGCTTGTCGGCCGCGCCTGCGAGCTTGACCCCGGCTTCACAAGCTTCCCGCGGTTCCGCAAGCACATGATCGAGCGCAAGCTCAGCGCCTACGAGCGCGAGTAAGCAGCAAGCCCGGACAGAACCGACGACGGGCCGCCGGTCCCATCCATCGGCGGCCCGTCTTTATTGAT
>JALGTR010000045.1 GCA_029821265.1 Candidatus Zipacnadia bacterium | reverse complement strand
CGGCCATCGATCAGCACGTCGTTCGGCCACTTGATCTGCGGCGTGAGCTCGAGGCCCTCAAGCGCCCGCGCGACCGCCAGCGCCCCCATCGCGGTGATCAGCCCGGGCGGCTCCGGCGGCTCCACCAGCACCGTCATCAGCAGGCAGCGCCCCGTGAGGTCCTGCCACCGCCGCCCCAGCCGCCCGCGCCCTTCCGTCTGGGTTCTTGCGATGACGACCGTCCCGGCAGGCATACCGGCTTCCGCCAGCCGCAGGGCCTCGAGGTTGGTCGAATCGATGATGTCGTACTGCGCCACATGTGAGCCGACAGTGTTCGTGCCAAGCTGCGGACGCAGGTTCTCGGTCTTCCAGTACACGCGGCCACTCCCGTCGCTGCGAGGGTCCGTCGTCATCCGAGAGGTTAAACGAAGTGGCAGAGCGCGGTGTTCCTGCGCTCAGTTGCTGCCGGGGCTGGCGAAGTTCTCGGTGATCCAGTAGTCGCCCTTGCGGTTGACCGCGATGCCGACTCCGATGGCGTTTGGGGCCTCCCAGAGGATGTTCCTTCGATGGCCGGGACTACTCATCAGGTCCTCATGGCTCTCGCGGATATTCTCCAGCGAGAATGATCGCAGCGTTCCGTAGCGGCGAGCGACGTTCTCAGCCGCCACCTGAGGCCTGCGACCGAAGATGTTCCGGTAGCGGTCGCCGAGGGTTGCGTTCTTATCCCGGGGTGAGCAGTGTCCGAAGTAGCCGAGATCCCGCATCTCCTCGCTGTGCCGGCGTGCGCAGGCCGCGAGATCGGCATCCGGCCGCAGCATCGCCAGGCCACGGCGTCTCCGCTCAGCGTTCACGAGGTAGATCAGGAGCCCCTCCGCCTCGGCGATTTCGTGTGTGAGGCTGTCATGAGGGTCATAGCCCTCGTCGATGAGGCCCCGTAGCTGGTGCTTGGTGTACTGCTCCTGTGCCAGCTCTGCGTTCCCGAGTGACTGGTAAAGAAGCCCCATCTCGCCGCACGGGTCGGGCCACTGAGGCGCAATCTTCGCGGCCTGCTGCGCACGGCCCAGCGCGGCCGCGAGGCTGCCCTGACAGGCGAGCTCGCGAGCATCCTGCAGCGCTGTAACGGCCTCCTGCGGGCAGTCCTTCGCGTCGGCCGCGGCCAGTACCGTCCCGGCGGACAGCATCAGCGCGACCGCCGCACAGATTCTCCACGATCGGGAAGTCATCCGCACTGTCTTCGTGTCAGCCGATTGGGGCGGTCGCTCTGAGCCGTTCCGCGGCCACCAGCGCGGCCCCGGTCGCCACCACCACCTGCGGCTCCTCCGGTACTATGAGATCCACGCCGAGCTGTTCCTCCAGCGCATCCGCGATCGCCCGGTTCATGCCCACCCCGCCGATCAGCATCACCTTCGGTCGCACGCTCACCTGTCGCACCAGGGCTGCGGTACGGGCTCCCACCGCCCGGCACAGACCGGCCGCGACATCCGCAGGCTCCACACCCCGTGAGAGCAGTCCGACGACCTCTGATTCGGCGAATACGGTGCAGGTGCGCGTGATCGGGGCCGGGTGCTCGGAACTCAGCGCCAGTCTCTCCAGCCCCGCCACATCCGTCCCCAGCGCGTGCGCCATGACCTCGAGAAACCGGCCCGTCCCGGCCGCACAGCGGTCGTTGAGGGCAAAGTCGAGCGGAAAGCCCTCGCTATCAACGCTGATCGCCTTCGAATCCTGCCCCCCGATGTCCACGACGGTGCGCACGTCCGGATCAAGCAGGTGCGCGCCGCGCGCGGCGCAGGTGATCTCCGTGACGCTCGATTGGGCGACGGCCAGGCTCTCCCGCCCGTATCCGGTCGCCACGATCGCTTCGATCGCCTCAAGCTTAAGATCGGCCAGCCTCAGGGCTTCCTTGAGGGCATCGGCGCCCGAATCCGCCGGGCGCGCGCCGCTGGGCAGACACGCGCTGGCGATCACACAGCCGCTGCCGACCTCGACGATCGCCGCCTTTGCAGCCAGCGATCCCACATCGACTCCCGCCGCAAGCATCGTCTGCCCCTCATTCCCGTTCATGCGCTAATCCTGAGCTAATCGTCACAATATTACACAAAAAACGCGCTGGCCGTCAATGACTTGAGGAATCTGCGCTCCCGCTCCATCACTCATGGCAGGCCCCGCCGCGCGGCTCGCCTTTCGCACTGCGTGCCTGCTGTGGTATAATCTCCGCATCTTCATGAGCCCTCTCGACCCCCGTATAGCCCTGCTCTGGCCGGGCGTCGTCGTCGCATGCGTCGCCCTCTATCTCTGTTGGCGTCGTCTGCGCGGCCATGCTCCCTCCCGTGTTGCCGTTCTGCTGGTGCTGCGCGCTCTGCTGCTGGGCCTGCTCATTCTCGCGATCGCCAACCCGGCGCTGCACGACGACCGCCCTGTCAGCAGGCCTCCTACACTCCTGATCGCGCTCGATTCCTCCGCGAGCATGACGCGGCTGCCCCTCGGCGGCCCTTCTCGCTACGCGACGGCGCTCGAGGCCCTCAGAGCGGGCCCGATCGCCGATGCCATCACCAGCTGCCGCCCTCTTCGCTACGCCGTCTCCGCGTCGGCTCAGCCCGTGCGTGAGTTCGCAGACGATCCGGTCGGCGCCATGCGGACTGACCTGCAGTCGACGCTCAGCGAGATCCTCCGACAGCCCCGTTCACCACGCCCTGCGGCGTGTCTGCTGGTCTCCGATGGCGCGGACGACACGAACCGGCCGCCCGCGCGTGTGGCAGCGGCGCTTGAGGGCTACGGCGTGCCGGTGTTCTGTCTGGGCGTGGGCGATCCCGGGCCGGTGCCCGATGCACGAGTTCTCGGCCTGATCGCGCCCGAGATCGTCAGCGAGGGCGATCGCTTCGAGGTGCGAGTGCTCGTCGGTGCCGCCGGTCTCGAGGATGCCCCGGTGGATCTGACGCTCAGCACGGGCGGAGAGATCATCCAGCGCCGCAGCCTCGCTGATGGCCCCGCCGAGCGTCCCGCGACGTTCGAGGTGACCGCCGGGGCGCCCGGCTACCATCGCTACACGGTCGAGGTTGTGCCCGGCGCCGAGGAGGTTACTGGTGCGAACAATCGCCGCAGCTTCGTGGTACGGGTCGAGCCGCGGGGGACCAGGCTGCTGCTGATCGAGGGCCGGCCGCGCCGCGAGTACGCCTTCCTGCGCCGCTTTCTGCTGCGCATCGAGGACCTCGAGACGGTCATCCTGCTGCGCAAGCGGCGCCCGGCCGAGTTCTGGTTCGACGCCGGGAATCCGCGCCGGGCTGAGGGGCTGTCCGCGGCCGGCGAGCTGCGGCGCTTCCGCGCAATCATCATCTCCAACATCGAGGCATCCGCGCTGAGCGCCGGCTTCGTGCGGCAGCTCGCGCGCTACGTGACTGAGGGCGGCGCGCTCGCGATGCTCGGCGGGGAGGACGCCTTCGCAGCCGGCGGATGGGAGGACACTGCGCTGGCGGACGTTTTGTCCGTGCGCATGGGCGAGGGCATGCTCGGCGATCCACTGAGCGTGCGCGTCATGGGCGGGAGCGACCTCGCCGCGAGGCTGCGCAGCGTGGAAGGCTGGCAACGACTTCCGCTGCTCGATGGCATGAACGCAGTGATGGGCGTGCCACCGGGCGCGGAGGTCGCGATGGAGGCGATCTCGGCAGGCTCTCCGGTAGGCCCGGTGATCGCGACCGGCCGTCACGGCGCAGGACGGACGCTGGCAGTGACCGTCAGCGACACCTGGCGCTGGCAGCAGTCGCCTGGCGCCGACGAGCACAGCCGCGCCGCCTGGGAGACCTTCTGGACGAGCATCGCTGGCTGGCTGATCGCGCCTCGCGCCGAGCGGCAGGTCGTGATCGACGTGGGGCGCGACAGCGTCGAGGCCGGGGTGCCCGTGCCCGTCGAGGTCCTTGTGCGAGATGCCGACTATGAGCCGGTCGACGACGCGACCGTAACCGTCTCGGCCTCTGGAGCGGGGGTCTCGGAGGAGATCGCGGCCGCCCGGATCGAGGCTCCTGGCGTGTATCGTGCGATCGTTCGTCCCCGGGAGCCGGGAAGTATGGCTCTGACCGCCACGGCCGTCGTGGCCGGCGACAGCATCGGCAGCGACAGTCGCGAGCTGGAGGTCGTCGAGCCCGTCGGCGAGTTGACGCATGCTGCGCGGCCGGATGTGCTGCGCGCAATCGCGGAGCGAACCGGGGGTGCCTACCGATCGGTTGAGGAGGCCGAGGAGCTGGCGGCGCTCCTGCCGCTCGAACCGACGACCGAGCGACGGGTCGTGACCCATCGCCCCGCGCGGTCACCATGGTTCTTCGCCATCGTGCTGCTCGTGGCCGGGACTGACTGGCTGTTGCGGCGCAGGTGGGGAGTCGGGTGACGCAGGAACTTCGCGCTCTTCCTCGCGTCAGAACACTGGAGAATCGTGAAGACCGGGAGTTGCCATGAAGCTGTGCCGCGAAATCGCCCTCGTCATCCTGTTGATCGCCGCGCTTGCGGCCCCGTCATCGTGTGAGGAGCGCATCGGTCGGCTGAAGTATGGTGGCGGTGGCGACTGGTACGCGAACCCGACCTCGCTGCCGAACCTCCTCGAGTTCGCCCGCGAGCACACAGCGCTCGACCTGCCCCGCCGCGAGGAGACGGTGGAGCCTGGCGATCCCGAGCTTCATTCCTTCGCGTACGTTCATGTCACCGGCCACGGTCGTATCCGCTTCACGCCCGAGGAGCGCCGGAATCTGCGCGAGTACATGCTACGCGGGGGCTTTCTGCACGTCGATGACAACTACGGGCTTGACGAGTACTTCCGGCGCGAGGTGGGCGAGATCTTCCCGGATCGCGAGCTGGTGGAGCTGCCCTTCTCCCACCCGATCTACCACTGCCTCTTCGACTTCCCCCAGGGCCTGCCGAAGATACATGAGCATGATGGCGGCCCCCCGCATGGCTACGGGATCGTGCACGAGGGCCGGGTGGTGCTCTTCTACTCCCACAACACCGACCTCGGCGATGGGTGGGAGAGCGCGGAGGTGCATAACGACCCCGAGGAGATCCGTCTCCAGGCGCTCAGGATGGGCACGAATCTCCTCGTCTATGCCCTCAGTCGCTGACGGACAGGTGCGCTGACGGTCGTCGTCTGCCGTGCGCCGTCGCCGGTTTCCCGCTGTCGCTCGCCGTTCCCACCGCCTGTCAGAACACCTCGAGCTCGGTCACCATGACCCAGATTTCACGTGTGAAGCGCAGGCGGACGTACCGCGCGGTGACCGGCTTGATCTGGGCCTCGAGATATGCCATGATCGCCTCCGTGCCGGTCTCGGCCGGATGCTCGGTGATCGTCGCGACCGTCTGCCAGTCGCGGCCGTCCTCGGAGGTCTGTGCGACGATCCGCGCTGGGAAGAGGACGCCCCCCTGCCCGCCGCCGAGGCAGTGGGCGCGGATGATCGACACCTCCCGCTCGGCAAGCAGGTCAACGGTCACGGTCGGCGTGCCTGTGTTCCAGCCCACCGCCCTTCCCCAGTCGGAGCCGTAGCGCGCCCGCGCCCCGTCGGTGAGCTTGCCGCCGGTGTCCGCGTAGGGCGCCTCGGAGGTCGGCGGCGGCATGAGGTAGTAGGGCTGGCCGAGCGCGACGTTCTCACCGCCGGAGATCGCCTGTATTTCGCTCAGCATTAGCCAGGCGTGATGGTCGAACGTCATGCGCAGCAGCCGGGCTGGTGTCTCCTCGAAGCTCTGTGTCAACCAGCCGAGCACTCTCTCGGCGTCGTCGATGCTCTCCTCGCGGGTGAGCTCGAACTGTGGCTCGTCGGCCGACAGAAGCTGCCACTGCTCGCCGTCAGTCGAGGCCCACGTCTTCATCATCTCCGGCAGGTAGACCGCCGCGAAGCCGCCGCCCTCTGCGTGGACGCGGACCTCGTCCACGGGCAGTTCCTGACCGAGGTCGAGCACGACCGTCTGCGGCTTACGGCCATACCACCCGACGGTCCGGCCGTCCTCGTAGCCGATGCTGATCAGACCGTCGGTCAATTCACGCCCGGAGTCGGGATACTTCGCCTCGAAGGACGGCTCGATCGTGTAGGGCTTGCCGTGCGCGAGGTTGGAGGCGGGCTCCAGCACGATCTCATCCCATATGGCGGCCGCTTCGGAGCTCAGCTCGAACTCGGCCTCGCTCGCACGGATAGTCGGCAGGTCGATGCGCACCCATCCCTCGCCGTCGCCCTCGGCCTCCTTCGCCGGGCTCCTGAAGCGCTGCTCGCCGTCACGCAGCTCCACGACCATCCGAGGCGGCGCACCATCCCAGCGCGCGTGCGCCATCGCGGCGGAGTAGTACGCCGCGTCCTCGAGCGTGACAGTAACCAGGCCCTCGCCATCCGAGAACTGGACCTGCTCGTCGAATCGCCCGTCCGTCAGGGCGATGGACGCCCACTCCTCATCGCCGATGACGTCGCCGGTGATCTCGTATGGGCGGCCCCACAGCGGCGTTGGTGCGGGGTAGAGTACGACCTCGTCTATGCCCACGGGCCGCTCGCCGAGGCCCAGCGGCTCAACGCGGACGTAGCGGGCCGTCCGTGGCTTGAAGGCGACCGCCACGAAGCCGCTCTGCCATCGGTTCCAGGTGCGCAGGGCGCCACGGGCAGCCTCGCCGCCGGATGTCCAGGTCGCGCCGTCCATACTCGTGCTTACCCGCACGCCCATCGGCGTCACCGGGCCGTCCTCGTTGCCGGCGAAGTGCACGCGCACATCCCCCACGATCATCGCCGCTTCAAGCTCCAGCGTTATCGGGCCGGAGATGCTCGGTACACGGTCCACGCGCTCTCCCCGCGTCAGCCAGAGGCCATCGGTGAGGCGAGGCTCCACGCGGCCATCGACGCGGGCCGTCGCGCCCTCGGCAAGCGAGAGAGCGCGGCGCTGATACGTCCCCGCGTGGAAGCGATAGAGGTCATCGTAGGTGCGCCGGCAGTCCGGCCGCGGGCTGCGGTAGAGCTGTTCGATGAGGTCGGAGGACTGATAGTACGCGCGTACCGCCTCGTTCATATACCCGTCGAATTCGTCCACGCCGTGGTTGATGTAAAGCTGCAAGTTCAGGAGCTGACCGAGATCGGTGGCGACCCGCGAGCTCATCTCCATCTCAACCCCCAGGCCCTCTGCGCGCGCGAGATTCGCATTCGTCGTCAGACGCTCCTCATTCGGCACCGCCATGCGTGGCGGAACGTCGACGAACGCGAAGTTCGGCTGCATGATCGTGAAATCGATGCCGATCTCGTCGGCGTGGTCCCATCCAGGCGCGACGTACCACGGGATCCAGTGCAGCCCGTAGCCACGCTCGTGGACGTAGTCGGCGACGGCTGAGACGTCATCCTCGTGGCGCGGATGGATGCCCTCGTGCATCCAGTAGAAGCCCCACAGCTCGAGGTTCTGCCAGTTCCTCGCATTCCAGCGCCGGAGGATCTCATCGACCGCCCAGCGCCATGCCTGCAACCGGCCCTCCGCGGTCGTGGCGTCCTCGGGCTGACCGTCGCCATCGACGTCGCCGAACGCTTCGTTATCCTCGGCAAGGTGGGGGATCATGATAATGACCGGCTGCGGCTCCTCGGGCTCGCCGAGCGCCTCGCTCATCCGCGTGATGCTCTCGTCGAGGGCGGCGATGTTCTGATCGGGTGCGAACAGTAGATCGAGGTAGTAATGCCAGTCGGAGGCGTTGGCCTGTCCGCCGAAGTACCCCTGGCCGGACGGCGCCCCTCCATACATCAGAAAGAGCCAGCCATCGTAGAACCACTGCTGCGGATCTCCGTCGCGATCGAGCCACGCGACGTAGGGCGTGAAGTCCTCGACGTGCCAGCGCCCGGTCGAGAGATAGCACAGCATGATATCGCGCATCCCGCCCGACTGGGGCGATTCCGGCGGGCAATACTCGGCGAGGCACGGCCCGGCCATCACGATGGCTGCGAACGTCATGACGAGCACTGCCCTGTTGTGAATCGTTGTCACGTGCTGCACCTCCGGCGTGGCATTCGAACGGATCGTCATGAGGAGGGCGGGGCCTATCCGAAACCCTTTTGTTCTGTGGCTCAAGCTCCTCAAATGCCTCGAGGATCTGCTCCGGCTCCTCAGAGCTGAGTGTCAGCCGCATGGCGGCGGCGTTCTCACGGGCGTGATTCGGGGTCCGATGACCGCGAAGGTCAGGACGACCGGCGAGACGACGCGAGCGCGCATTGGCAGCGCCTCCTGCGCGCGCGGGTGGCCGGGCGCGCGAGCACCAGGCAATTCTGCGCCGCGCCGCCGGATTCCTTCGGGGAGCCGGGCTACAGAAGGAAAGCGGCGCGCGCCGGGGAAACAGGCGTGGGCTGTGCCGCACACGGTCAGGTGAACGCAAGGATCTCACGGCGAGCAGCGAGGACAATGACAGCGCGAGCGTTCATACTCGGGACGGCACTTCTGGGCATCGGCGTCGCATGGGTGCGCTATGCCTCACTGATCACGTTCGGCGCGAACATCGACAACAGCGTTCCCGCCGGGCCGGCGCTGCTGGCGCTGCTGGTGCTGATCGGGATCGACCGCCTGCTGGCGTGGCTCCGTCGGCGGCAGGTGCTCGAGAGCCGGGAGATCGCGGTGGCGTACATCATCCCGCTCGTCGGCATACCCCTGAGCAGTCTCGGGATCGTGCGGCCGATGCTCCCGTCGCTGACGGCCCTGCGCTACTTCGAGGACCCGTCGAACAACTTCGCCGAACTGGCGCCGCTGATCCCCGACTGGGTGGCGCCTCGCGATGACGAGGTGATCCGCGCATACTTTGAGGGAGCGGCGAACGAGACGGTGCCGTGGGACGCATGGCTGGTGCCGCTTGGCGCGTGGACCGTCTTCCTCGGCTGCTTCTTCCTGGCGCTGCTGGCGCTGGCGGTGCTGCTGCGCAGGCCGTGGACGGAGCATGATCGGCTGACCTACCCGGTTGCGACCTTTGCAGTTGAGCTGGTGGGCCGGGAGGGCTCGGTCTCACCGCTGCCGATCCTGCGCGACCCGCTGATGTGGGTGGGCTTCGCACTGGCCGCGATCTTCGATGGAGGCAATATCGCGAACGCGATCAACCCGGGTGTGCCATCGCTCGGCCTCTACTACCCGATCGGCGGGCTGTTCACCGAGCGCCCGTGGAGTGCGCTGCAGGTCGTGCAGTTCTACCACCGGCCGGAGTTCATCGGCTTCGGGTACCTCGTGCCGCTGGAGATCCTCGGCTCGACGTGGGCGTTCTATCTGCTGATCCGTCTCGGTCAGGTCTTCGGGACGGCCGTCGGCTATGAACCACCCGGCTTCCCGTTCCTGATGCGCCAGAGCGCCGGCGCGTACGTGATGATGGCCGGGCTGCTGCTGTGGTCGGCGCGGGGCTCGCTGGCGGAGGCCTTCCGCGGGCTTCGGCAGCGATCCGGCGACTCGGGCCGCCGCCGTGGCTGGGCGTGGATTGCGCTCGCGGTTGGAGTTGTGGGGATGCTCGTGTGGGCCGGCGCCGCGGGGATGAGCCTCGGGCTGGCGGCGCTGTTCTTCGCCGCGATGATCCTCATCGCGATCACATTCACGCGGATCCGGGCGGAGACGGGCGTGCCCACGAATTGGGCGTTTCCGTTCGGCGAGGCGAAGAAGATAATCATTGAGACCACCGGCTCGGCGCTGTGGGCGCGTGGCGGTTTCCGCAGTCTCACGATAATGTCAGTGATGAACTTCCTCTCACGCGGGTATTTCCCGGGGCTGATGGCGTTCCAGATCGAGAGCCTCGAGCTGGGCGATCGCATGGGCGCGGGAAGGCGCGAGATCGTCTGGGCGCTGGTGATCGCGTTCGTCATCGGACTGCCGCTGGCCTACTACATGCATCTGCAGGCCTTCTACCAGTTCGGCGCAAATGTCCTTGAGGGCGGGACGATCGCAGGTGGCTACCGCACGCAGCTTGCGACGCAGGAGTTCGAGCTGCTCTCAGGGATGTACGATGACCCGGCGCCGGCGCAGAACCTCGCCACCGGCTTTATGGCCGGCGGCGCGGCTGTGGTCGCCGCGCTGTCGATGCTGCGGCACCAGTTCCTGCGGCTGCCCGTGCATCCGCTCGGGTACGCGCTGGCGACCAGCTACGGCTACCTGCTGTGGGGCCCGTTCTTTGTGGTGTGGGTCGTGAAGTCGCTGATCGTGAAGCTCGGCGGCGCGGGGACCTATCGGCGCCTGGTGCCGCTGTTTCTGGGGATCGCGTTCGGCCATCTCTTCGTGGCCGGCCTGCTATGGGGCGCCTTCGGAGCGCTGCTGCCGGGCGAGCTGTATCGCAAGCTGCACATCGATATCGGGTAGGCGCACACCGGGAGGGGTTGCAGTGAGGGATCCACGGTCGGTCCGTCTCCGGATCGCGATGATGGTAGCTTTCTGCGCCGTCATGACCGCTGGCGTGCAAGGGGCTGATGAGCCGGTGATGAGCTTCAGCGTGACCTGTGAGCTTGGCGAGGACCTCGGACAGAGCCCGGGATCGTTGTTCGAGGCGTCGACGATGGACGAGCGGTTCGTGCTGGGAGCCGGGTTCTGCGACGTGTACAATACGCACTTCCGAAGCGATCGGACAGTTGTGCAGTTCTTTGTGCGTCCCACCGATGGGGAGCGGGAGTACGCGCTGGAGCCACTCCCGAAGCCGACACCCGACGCGGGCACCTACATCCTCGGCGTGCGCGGTGAGCTGATCGCCGCGGCAGGGCACGGCGCGACCGATGTGCGCGTGTGGGATCCGCCAACCGGAAGCTGGGCGGCGCAATCGGGCGTGACGCCGACGCGGATGCGGCTGGGCAACGGGACGCTGGCCTACGGCGACAGCATGGCGTGGTATGACGGGGAGCTAATCCTCGAGCGTCCCGAGCGCGGCAGCTACGAGCGCTTCTACTACGCAAACGGGCACCTCTTCTTCTATCACCGCTACGCCGGCGATGAATCGGGATACCGCGAGTATGTCAGCGATGAGCATGGGTTCTCGAAGCTCCACGCCTGCCCATGGCGGCCCGGTGATGGCCCGATTGACCCCTCCGACGCAACTGTGCTCACGCTCAAGTACGTGGGAGAGACGACTTTCTCATGGGGCCAGGCGGGCGGCGACGCGCTCACCTGCTCGAACCTCGGTGGCGTTTACCGGTTCGATGGCGACGCGTGGCGGACGATCCGCGAACCGCAACTGGGCGTGAGCTACCAGGTGTACACTATCATCCCCTTCTATGACCGCGTGCTGCTTGGGCAGTATCCGCTTGGGGAGTTCGTGGAGCTTGTCGGCGATAGGCTTGTCCCGTTGGATGGCTGGCCGCCGCGGATCGAGGGCGCTTCGCCGAGCGCGCGAGAGGCGCAGACGGCGATGATCTGGGGCGGGGAGCTGCTGGTCGGCGTGTGGCCGTGGGCGGAGCTGTGGCGTTACAGCCCGGATGCACAGCGATGGGCCTCGATGGGGCGGATGTTCAGCCAGCCGGAGGTCGCGCCCGAGCCCGTGCATCCGTGGGAGATCGAGAGCGCCCAGGCGGGCTTTGTGCATAACCAGTGGGGGCAGCGGCTGACCTCGATGGTGCCGCTGGGCGCGAGGCTGATGCTCTCGACCTCGGCGAAGTCGCCTGTTCCGGCTGCAGACGTGCCGGAGTTCCTGAACGAGGAGCAGCTTGCCGAGTATGGGGCGGTCTACGGACTGCGGATGCCAGGCTGCATATCGGCGCCGATCCACTGGTCGGAGGGGCCGACGGTACTCGAGTTCATCGTGACGCGGGAGCGGATCGCGATCCTGCAGCACGGGATGGAGCTTGCGTCGGCGCCGATCGCTCCGGCCCTGGCCCGGGCGCTGGCCGAGTCCGGCGGCGTCGCCAACCTGCGCTCTGGCACCGGCGTCTTCGGCCCGTACGGTGGGAGGTCGGTCGAGGCGCGAATGCGCTGAGTGCCTCCGCCGCAGGTGTGGCGGGCGAGGGCGCCCGGCCTCCATGAGGCGGCAGTTCCCTTCCCTCCACGGGGGTGAGAGGCACCGGGCGTGGTCAGCGGCCCTCGAGCTCGCGCTGCCAGCGAAGCATGCGGCCGTAGCCGCCGAGCGCCTGTCCGTATGAGCCTGCGTCGAGGTTGAACTGCACGTAGAGCGAGCGCATCATGTGGAAGATCGTCGGGTCCGTGGGCGTCAGGTCGAGCCAGCGAGTGCCGGCCATGTCGTAGCCGGAGGCGCCCTCTCCAGTGCCATCGACGCGCATCGCGAGATGCTGGTCGGGTCCCCGCCAGAGGTTACGCGTGAAGGTGTCAGCGAAGCGCTGTATGTCCTCATCGTTGAAGACCACGCCGCTGTCGCGCGCCATCACGGCGAACTCCACCGACCATGCTCCGTGGCTGAGATCGTCGGGGACGGGACGGCCGCGATAGACCGGTGTATGAAGGCTCAGGGCCTGCTCCCGCGTCCACATCTCGAAGACCGATGCCGGCCAGTAGCTGAAGGTGTATGCGCCATTGGGCATCAGTTTGCAGTCGGCGCGGAAGAGGCGCGCGATCTTCGTGGCGTGGTCGAGCGCGCGCTCATCACCGCGGACCTCCCAGAGATCAAGCAGCACCTGGCCGACCGCGCCGAGGTAGTTCATCGGCGCCATGACGCCATCCCACCACAGGCCTCCGCCACGCTCGATCGAGAGGTAGTAGCCCTGCCCCTCCTCCGGGCCCTCGCGCCAGAGGCGCTCCCAGCCGTCCAGCGATTCGGCGGCCGCATCGAGCAGGCGGTCGGCCGGCTCGCCGAACTCGGCGTGAAGCTCGGGGGTTTCGTGCACCTCGCGGGCGAACGCGGTCATCGCGCTGTAGATCGGGCCGATATAGCCCCCGTACGGCACCTGCATCGGCTCGAGCAGGGCGCTGTCGACGGGCTGGAGCACCGTATCGGGCGACCTCTGCTCGCGGATGTCCAGCGCGACGATCAGGCGTGAGGCGGGCTCATCGGGGGCGTCGATGCGTTCGTAGTCGGGATCGACCACGTAGTCGAGGTCGTTGATTACGCGTGGGAAGTAGCGCTCTGCCTTCGGGTCCATGCTGAGGTTCTCGAAGGCGCGATCCGCCTCGAGATGCTGTCCCCAGAACTCGCTGTCATGGTGCAGTGTGAACGTGCCCGGCTCCTCGCCAGGTGTCACAGTGACCTCGATGCCATCGTTGTAACCGTAGCGGATCGAGCGCAGGAGGATTGCGCCGCGGCCCTGCCTGTCGGTGAGCGTGAGCCTGGCGACGGTGTACTTCCCGTCGATCGTCCAGACGGGGTGGTCGCTCGGGCGCTGGCCGGGCGGCTGGCGGTCGTCGCGGGTCGCGATGATGGCGTCGGCGATGCTGACGAGCTTGCGGAGGTAGGCGCGGTCGCCGGTTGCGCGCCAGGCCTCGAGGTAGCCACGCATGGCGTAGGACTCGCCCCAGGCGAATGCATCTGCCTCCGCGCTGGCGATGTCGCGGGTGGCGTCGAGGCGCTCGGCCATGGCGTCGAACTCGGCGGGTGTAAAGAAACCCTCTGCGGCGAAGTTGGTGGCGGCGAGCGTCAGCAGCATCACGGTGACAATAGGACGCATCTCAGGCTCCGGGCGCGTCGGTGGCGGTGAGCGGGATGACGAAGCTATCGCCCTCCGCAATGGTGTAGATGAGGCCGGCGGTGTAGTCGGACGGATCGACAAAGCGCTCGACGAGCGAGGCGTCGCCGATACTGATGGTGTGCTCGTCGAGGACGGCCTCGATGCGGTAGCTGGCGTCGGAGCGCTCGGAGTTGTTGAAGATGATGTACCGGCCGACAATGTCGTCGTTCAGCGCGTCGCCAGCGAGCGTCAGGAGGATCCTGGTCGGGTCGGAGTCATCCCACGCAACGAGGTTCCCGCAGATCGCGTCAGTGGCGAGGGTCAGTGAAGTGTCGTCGGCGGCCAGTTCGGTGCCCTGGACGAGCACGCGGCGCACAACCTGGCCGCCGTCAAAGCGCACCAGGCCGACGCGCCCATTCATCTCCACGCCGCCGGCAGCCATCCGGCCGCCGGCCTCGGTCACCAGAACGACGTCCCGGCTGCCATCGGCGAGGGTGACCTCGACCGCGGCGCTGAAGCCGTCCGGCGCGCCCTCGGGCTCAAGCAGCCGAACCGAGTCGATGAATGGTTCGCTGCCATATGGCTCGAGGACCGAGACGAATTGCGTGTGCAGATCGTCGCCGTAGCGGGTGCGCAGGAGATAACGCAGCTCCGGTGGATTGCCCTTGAACTTCGGCGGCTCGCCGGTGCAGAGCGCGACCTCATCGACCTCGGTCAGGTTGTGCACCCGCAGGTGTGCCTCCCAGCCCTCGGGCATCTCTCGGCGCGGCTCGACGATCTGCCAGTCAACCCAGAACGCGCCCGCCGGCCCGGACTTCTCGACGTCGCGCAGATACGAGAAGCCGGTACCCTCGTAGCGCGACGTATGCTCGCCGTCGTACTCCGCGCCGAACTCGACGTTCGGGCCGGCGTAGGTGCCGGTCGGCTGGGTCGTTAGCTGCAGGCCGGAATGCGTGACAGCCGGCCCGCCGCCGTTCTGGATGAGCCGGTGGTTGCTGCCTCCCCGGACGCGGAAGAGGTCGATGACGTAGGAGTGCTCGTCATCGACATCGACCATGACCATGCAGCGGCTGTAGGTCTCCACGCCCTCGTAAACGTCCCCGCCATCGACATCGACCACGCGCAGCGGATTGGCATCGGCGAAGAGCGTGGTCTTGCCTGAGTAGGAGCTTGCGTCCGGCTGCGTGTCGTTGATCATGCAGGTGTTGTGGCTGATGATATTGTCGGTCCACGCGAAGCGCTTCTTCCAGGTGGAGTTGCAGTAGAGCGGGTAGCCCATGTCGGGGACCATCACTACATCGCGCGCGACCAGCGTATAGTTCAGGCGATCATGATGGCCATGGCCGGCCATGCGACCGTAGTAGAGCGCGAGGGCGCGCGGCTCCTCGCGCATCGGCGCCTGCAGCGTGGCCTGGCCATGCCCGCCGGCATTGCGGCTCTCGAGGGGACCCGGAGCGGCGAGATCGCGCTGCAGCTCAGCGACGATGGCTTCGGGATCATCCGCGTAGAGATGAAAGCGCACATCCTCGGGGTGGTTCGTGCGACTCGGGGCGGTCTCGAAGAGGCCCTCGAGGGTCTTCCCATTGGCGAACCAGACCTCCCGGGCGATCTCCGGCGTCCGGTAGAGCTCGTAGCCCTGGAGCGCCATCTCGACGGGGATCGTCATGCCGGTCGAGCCGAAGTTCATGCACTTGTCGCCATCCCCCCAGTTAGGCGTGTAGCTGTCGATGAGCCGGACCTTGCCACACATCGTGTAGCAGTTGCGGAACTTCGGGAAGTCGCGGTTCAGGTCATATCTGTCATAGCCCCGGTAGCGTCGGAGCAGTTCGGCGAGCTTATAGAACTGCAGGGCGGGGATGCGGCTGTAGCCAAACGCGGCCTCGTCTGAGAAGCCCTCGCGGCCGAGCCGCTCGCGCAGGATCGTGGGGATGCCCCCGCCGTCGGGCATGAAGAGCCAGTCAAGCGCGGCTTCCGTCTCACCGGGCTCATCGAGGGCGATCGCCGCGCAGGCCATCGCGTACTGGTGCATGCCGGCGTTCCCGGCGATGCGGCCGTCGCGGACGCCGATGATGAACTCGCGCAGCAGGTGGTCCTTAATGTGGCGCTCGATGGCCTCTGGCGAGGATTTGTCGCCGGTCGCGTAGCGGTCGGACATTCGCGACGAGAACGCCACCAGCTCCTCGTCGGCGAGCAGGGCGTCGTGGATGTGGTCGAAAGCGAGCGAGAGCATCTGCGCGGTCCACGTCTCCCAGATCTTGCCCTGTACGCGGCCGAGGCCGGAGCCGCCGGTCGAGCACTCCATTCCGAGGCGGTAGTGCGGATTGTAGTCCATCTCCGGGTAGAGATCGGCGGCGCGGTCGAGCAGGACGGCGGCTTTGTGCGCGTACGCCTCATCGCCGGTGAGGGTGTACAGGACGGCCATCTTCTCCGTGACATCGAGCATCTGCTGCCAGATGCGGAACGCGTAGTGCGCCGCGACGAACCACTTCTTCTCGCCCACCTGCAGGCCAGTGCCGTCGTCCGTCCAGGCCTCCGGGGCTCCATCGGCGGCCTCGAGGAGTGCCGGATCCCCGGCTCCGAGATGGAACCTGTGATGCTCGTCGAGGGCGCTCTCGTAGTAGGCGGCGAAATCGTTCTTCGGGAACCACTCGTCGCAGTTGGCGCACTGGATCTGCCACGGGCGCTCGAAGAAGTCCACGCGCCAGCGGGAGGGGTTGTAGGGCGCGTCGTAATGCGCCTGGCCGCAGTTCGGGCAGCCGTCGCCGGTGTTGACCATCGAGCTGCGCGGCATCCCCTGTGAGGGCAACAGCTCCCAGAGCTGCTCATCGGAAAGCTGCATCCACGGCTCGACCTGCTCGATGAGCCGGTCGCGGTATGCGCGGGCCCATTCAAAACGCTCGCAGTTGCGCAGCGCCGCCCGGCGCATCTGCTCGGTGACAAGCACCGAGGACCGGCCGGCGAAGCAGGGGATGGCGCTGACCGCGACGAGGATCGTGACGATGGCGATGATGCGCATCCGACGCACCTCCGGGAGGGTGATGGCGGCATGCCTATGGACGAACGCCGCGCCGGAGCTGTTCCCCGGCGCGGCGCCACGTGCCTTTGCGAGACGCGAACCTACTTGATCTGGTCGGCGTTCTCGGCGACCTTGCGGTATGCGAGGGCGTATTCGTCGATGATCTCCGGCCGGTAGTGCTTGAACCACGGGATGGAGTAGCAGCGCCGTGGCATGCTCTCGGTGACCGGTAGCGAGCCCTCGGGCTGGCGCAGATCGCGGTCGGAGTTCGCGATGCGCGTGGGCTTGCCGTGGCCGTAGATATCGGCGTCGTTCAGCAGCGGGTGCAGATGCAGCGGATCGTTGATGCCCGGGCTGCACGAGACGCCTTCCTCGCGGACCGCCGCGCAGAACTTCTCGATCGGCAGGCCGTCGAGCTCCTCCTCAACGTAGAGGCCCCGGGCCGCGTACCAGCCGCCCATGGTCGTGTCGGAGTCCTTCGGTGGGCGATGCGCCTTCAGCCCCGGAACGCCCTCGAGCTGATCCCAGAAGTAGTTCATCGCCTTCTGGATCTCCTCCATGCGGCTCCGGTAGTGCTTGAGCTGCACGCGGCCGACAGCGGAGGAGAGCTGGTGCATGCGGTACTTGTAGCCGCCCCACGGGAGGCCGACGAAGGGCTTCAGCTCCGGCTCGGTGATGACGGCCTGGTCGAGGTCACCGGTCCACTGGGTGGCCTTCGTGCGCCCGTAATGGCCCCAGGCGATGGCATACTCCCAGATCTTCCGGTCATTCGTGATGAGCATGCCGCCCTCACCGACCGCGAGGGACTTGCCGCTCATGACCGAGAAGCAGCCCACATGGCCGATAGTGCCCACCAGTCGGCCCTTGTAGAGCGCTCCGTGGGCGTGGGAGACGTCCTCGATGACCTTCAGGTTGTGCTTCTCGGCGATCTCCATGATCGGGTCCATGTCCGCGGGGTGGCCACAGTAATGGACGGGAACGATCGCCTTCGTGCGGTCGGTGATGCGATGCTCAATATCGTTCGGATCAAGACACAGCGTGTTGGGATCGACCTCGGCGAAGACCACCGTGCCCTGCAGAGAGAACACCGGAAGCGCGCTGGCCCAGTACGTCAGGCTGGGCGCGATGATCTCATCGCCCGCGCGCACGCCGCACGCCCACATCGCGGACTGCAGCGCCGCGGTGCCCGAACTGCAGCCGAGGGCGTAATCGACGCCATGCCACTCGGCGTACTCCTGCTCGAACTGCTTCGTCACGTCGGTGCCGGACATGGCGCCACGCCGCAGCACCTCGAGGCAGGCCTGCTCGTCCTCCTCCGTGATGATCGGCCACTGGAAGATATCGCCCGGATCGCTCTGAACCGCCTTCGGTCCGCCATTGATCGCCAACTGCTCAGCCATGGTTACACTCGACTCCTGCGGGGAAACCCCGTCTGTGGACGTTAATGCTAAGAGAACTATTCGCCAGTCATGTCCCGAGACCTTCTCAATCTGCCGGACCGGCCCCGTTGGTCACATCACCGCCACCTCGCGGAGTCGAGCGTCGAGGCCGCGGCGGCCGGATTGCCCGCATGCCAGCGGCGTGACGCCCAACGCAGGTGCTCGAACTGCGGCCGGCGCCCGTCTGCATCGCGCGTCGCCGCCAGCAGCTCGGCGAAGGCAAGCTCGATCGCGAGGTCCTGGTACCAGCGGCGGGCCTCGTCACTTGCGCGATGACGATCGATGAACGGGAAATCGCTCTCTGTCGCGTTGTGGTAGAAATGCATCGGGCCGGGCGACAGCTCGATCCCGAGCGCGGTGGCTGCCGAGTCAAGCGCCTCAAGAAGCGTCGCCGAGTCCTCGAGCCACTGCCGGAGCGCGGGCTGCCAGAGCCTGGAGACCGCTGCGTAGTCGCAGATGATCGGCTCGGAGTACCGGTCCGGGCCGCCGAGAGTCCAGTCGGGAAGCTGCGAGTCGGGCCACGAGAGCACGCGCTGGTCGAAGCGCCCGTCGTCGTCGGTGTCGCGGTACTCCACGCGCATCTCCACGCGGCCATCGTAGTCCCAGTCGGCCTCGATCGAGCCCTCCTCGGCGCCCAGCAGGTGCAGTCGACCGTCGGCGGGCCAGTAGTACAGCTGCATCCGCCCCGAGAAGTCGGCGTCCAGCTCAAAGCGCTTGTTGTGCTGCTGTGTCGGTGGACCGCCCTCCTGCGGGAAGCCTCGGTACGGGAGGTTGATGATCCCCTCCCAGCGCTCCTGCTCGGCCCGGCGGGAGGCGGTGTTGTGATCGTTCTCGTCCCAGATCATCAGGGCCCGCTCCCAGTCGGCTCCGCGAACCGCTTCGCGCGCATCTTCCCACGCCAGAAATGGGCCGGCCTCATCGCCTCCGCGATGCGTGAATGTGGCGCGCGCATCCTCCGGGATCTCGACGCGGCCGAGGCAGGTGATCCCCAGATCGTAGTCGTAAAGCTGCCCCTCGGTCTCGTCATTGTCCGCATTGATCCCGTAGCGGGCTGACCGGAGCGTGGTGTCGCTGGTGGTCAGGCGCACGGTCTCCTCGGCGAGCAGGTCGCCGTCGGGATCGTAGAAGCAGAAGGGCGCCTCGAAGACGCCGTACCAGCGTTCCTCGTCGCGCGAATGGCGAAACATCACGAAGTAGCCGTCGCCGCCGAAGTCGCAGTGCCACTGGCAGACGCCCTGATTGTACCCGTAATCGTGCAGCGCCCAGAGGCTGAGAGGTCCGTGGTCGAAATCACGGATGAGCACCATGAACGGGCCGCGCCCCCATGTGTGGCTGCCGGTGTAGGTCTGGACCATGCGGTCGGCGTGACCGTCGCCGTCGAGGTCGTCGTAATCGATCGTGCGGTCGAGGACTCCGTCGCGGTCCATGTCCACCGCGATGCAGTCATTGTCGGTGTCAGGTCGCGGCGAATCCTCCGACATGTCGCCATCGTCATCGAGGTACATCACCGTATGCCCTGCGTCGATGGTGACGAGGGCGCGCGTGCCATCGCTGAGGACAAGCGTGGTGGCTGCGCCGGGGGTGTCCGGGATGTTGAGGCCCCGCCCCAGCGCCTCCTGTGCCTCGGGGACGCCCAGCAGGGCCACGCCGGTAGAGCGGGCCATGCTCGACCCGCTCGCCGAGATGGTAGGCCGCGACCTCGATGAGGTGGTAACTGCGCACCGGCAGGGTGGTATCCGTGAAGTCGAGCCTCAGTGCGCACGCCTCGACCGGCTCGAACTGGTGGAGCTGATAGCCCGAGACTGGTGCGGCGGTGGTATCGGCGACCTCGCGCCACGTGTCGCCGTCGGGCGAGACGCTGACCCGGTAGCTGTAGGCGCGACGGCCGCTATCCTGCAGCAGGATCTCGACGGTGTCGATCGTGGTCGGGGCGGCGAAGGTTATGACCGTCGGGGTATCGAGCCATGCCCATGCGTAGCCGTGGCTCGGCCCGTAGTCTCCGACCTCGCCGTCGATCACGCAGTTGGGTCGATCGCGGCTGCCTGAGGCGTTCACGGGCCCTGAGATCGTCGCTCCGGCCGCAGCCGACGCATGGTTGACCGGCTGCGGCTGGCAGCCGGCGGCGGTGGCGATCGTCATCACATAGAGCATGAGCGAAAGGCGCATTGCGGGCTCCTCGACGTCTGTTGCTCGCGCGGGAGAATCTTTGCCACGCGGGACGGTAAGGCCTCCTCAGACCCAGAAACTGTACGTGTCGATGCCCAGAGAGATGCCGATGATGGTCCAGAGACTGCCGATGACGAACTCGCCGAGCACCAGGCCCAGCGCGAACGGGATGGCCTGCTGAAATGCCCGATAGCCGCCGTAGCGGGTGATAATGAGCTTGGCGAGCCAGGCGATGAGGATAGGCAGCCACAGCACGTTCATCGACCAACTGCTCGAGATCGCGAAGCCGACCGGATGGAAGGGCCAGTTGACGAAGTTGATGCGCAGGGCCATCAGAAGCAGCGTGAAGCCGATGCCGACGATGTATGCGCCCACGCGCGGCCAGTCGGTGCCGGTCGAATGCTGCAGCCACGTCTGCAGGCGCACGAACGGCTCACGGCCGAAGATCGTGGCCACGCCGCTCATCTTTCCGCTGATGCCGAATGCATAGAAGCAGTGCACCTGCGCCCACCACGCTGCGAAGACCCCCACGAACGCGGCGATCGTCAGTGCGATGGCCATGTGGGACTGCCTGATCCCCGTGCTGTCGGCGATCTTGAACGCCTCGAGCTGCACGGGCATCGGATGGGCGCGGTAGGCGCGGTTGAACCAGAAGCAGAGGCTCAGTGCAGTGAGCTGCTTTGGCGGCAGGATCGTGCCGTTGGTGCCAAAGACATTGGTGAGGATCAGGTCAGGGCCGCCCCGGTGCAGATCATGGGCCGGCGGGCCAAGCTCGGCGCGTATTCGGGTGACCGCGATAGAGATCGCGAAGTAGAGCGGATAGAAAAGCGCGGCCACCCAAAGCCACATCCCCATCCCGGCGCTGAAGAGCGCCAGAAAGAGCACGCCGCACAGCAGGATGGCCAGCGCGATCGTGCGGCTCATCGGCTCCCCGCGCCGGGTGCTGTTGCGGCTGAACCCACCGCGGAAGAGGCTCGAGATGTACCCTCGCGCCATCCAGAGCGAGAAGATGCACAGGCCAAGGTAGGCTCCGGTGGACTGCTCGTTGACATATGGGAAGCCCGGGATGCGGCTCAGACCAAGCACCATCGCGAACAGCGCCTGGGCCTTCCAGAAGAGGTAGAAGAACCAGCAGGAGAACGCCAGGTCGAGCGGCAGCAGCATCCCCAGGCCGATGGCGAATGGGTAGAACGAGATGCGTGAGCCCGCAAGCGCCGCCCACGGGTACCCCCGGAAGATCGAGCGCATCATGGCGTCGAAGTGCACAACGCGGACCTTGATCAGCGGCCAGGCCGGCGCGAGCTCGTGGAAGCCGTTGATCAGATCGACCGCGCCGGCGAGGGCGAAGCCCAGCCACATCATCCGGTTGCGCAGCAATGCCGCGTCGTCGTCGGCGAGCTCCAGCGGCATGTGCGTGATAGGGTAGGTCAGCTTCTCCTGGTCCATCCAGCGGCGCCGGAGCAGCGCGTTGATCGCCAGCATCATCGTGCTCAGCACCGCGAGGAAGATCCCCCAGCTGGCGGCAGGCGGCAGCCACGCCCGCCAGTGGTTGTTCATGTAGAGCGTCTCGCCGCCCTCGAACGCAGGTAGGTAGTGGAACGGGTCGCTTACGAAGAGATGACCGGGAAGATACTGAAAGAACAGGTCCGCCCACTCGTTCTCGGGCGTGGCCAGCCACAACGGCATGACCACCTGCGGCGCGACCACCTGTACGAGGTCATGCCCGCACAGCGCTGAGGCGAGCGTGACCATCATGTAGATGACGAGCAGTTCGTTGCGGTGCAGGGCCATGCGCGGATGCACGTGTCTGAGGGCGGCGTTGCCGACGCGGAGGATGAAGAGGATGAAAACCGCGTTAAAGAAGAGCGAGACGGTCGTCGGATGGCCCTCGTAGCGGACCACGGCCATCTGGGTGATCCAGTAGGCGTTAAGGGGCAGCAGTAGGCAGGCGATGACGACCGCGCGGACCGTCAGCGACGGTCCTGCGGCCGCCTCATCCGTCTTTGCGCCGAAGACTCGCCTGGTGAGCGAGAAGTCGCTTCGCATGTGCGCTCGCGAACGCCGATTGGACCACGGGCGGGCGACGGATCGGGTGGAAGGCGTCCCTTCGCGCCCGGGGGCGTGAGGACCTCCGGGCAGATCGCGGGGGGACGGAGGCCAAAGACCGCCGCGGGGTGAACTGAACGCGGGCGTGAGGACCAGAGCAGGAGGGCCCGAGATGCTGTCATTCGGCGCAGTGCTCGCGGGGATGATCGTCATGGGCGCACCCAGCATCGAGATCGGGCGCGCGGACGTGACCTTCCCGGAGCCGCAGCTTGTGCGCATCGAGGTTGCGGCGGTCGGCGATGGCGTGGAGGTCGGAAGCTATGGGCTGCGACAGGTCGAGAAGCTGGCGGAGCCGCTGCCGGGGTTCGTCATGCACGGCGATTACGGTTATCTCGCGGCCGCCGGTGAGGACGAGGCCAATCGCCACCTGTTTTTCGACAACCAGCGTGGGGACGCGGACCCCAGAGAGGGCTCCGTCGCGATGATCATAGACGTGTCGCAGTGGCCGGACGGGGAGCAGACTCTGCTGCTGTTCGCCTGCAATCGGCCGGCGGCAGGCGATTATGTGCATCATTCCATGGAGCTTCGGATCGAGGTCGCAGATGGCCGTGCGGTGCAGAGCGGGACGGTGGTGCTGGATTCGCTCCAGGCCCGGATCGCGGCATTCAGCGTTTCGCCGGAGATCGCGCAGGCCGGCGAGGTCGTGGAGATCCGTGCGGCGACGGCCGAGCCGCTGGCGGACTGGGCTCGCTGGCAGCTTACGGTTCCCTACTGGATCGAGGAGCACGAGACGCCGCGAGGTTTCGTATACGACCCGGAGGCGCAGAAGGCGTATCTCACCGCTGAACATGGCTTCGCGGATAACACGGAGCCGGACGCCGACGCCGCTGAAGGCCGCGTACTGCTCCGACTTGATACGACCGGCTGGCCGGTGGGGGTGCACAACTTCACGCTGCGGATCACGCCCGAGTTTGCCCCCGACCACGAGATGGCGTGGCGCGACCTCGCGATCACGATCCGACCCGACAATCCGCGCTTCGAGATCGAACGTGAGCACGATCAGGAGCTGCGCCAGGGCCAGCACTTCCTCGGCCTGGTCAGGACGGGCGAGGCCTCGGCCCAGGCCTGCGGCTTCGAGACGACCGACGGTGGCCGGACCTGGCAGAAGCTCGAGCATGGCGGCATCGGCCTGCCGAGCCGGCTGTCGGATGGCACGATCATGGGCATGGGTTTCCGGTCCGAGCCCATCGAGGGGCGCGCCGGCTACTACCGCACATCGCTGACCGTTTCGGAGGATGGCGGCCGGACGGTGCAGTCCCATGAGGCGATTCTGCACGTGCCACAGGCTACGGCCGGGATCGGACACGCCTTCGCGGCCGGGCCGCTGTTTCATCGCTCGATCGTGGACCTCCCCGACGGATCGCTGCTCGCGATCTTCTACGGCTGGTTCGAGGGCGATGAGTCCCCGGTGCCGGGGCAGAGGGGCGCGTACCGCTACAGGACGTGGGTGATGCGCTCGGAGGACCGGGGGCATACGTGGGAGTATCACGCGACAGTCGGCTATGACCCGGAGATCGGCACCGAGGGGTACTGCGAGGCCGTCATGAAGCGGCTGCCGAACGGTGACCTGCTGAGCCTGCTGCGCACCGGCGGCGACAACCGTCCGTATCACCTCGACAATCCGTTGTGCGTAAGCCGCTCCGAGGACAATGCGGCGACGTGGAGTGAGCCAGAGCGGACCGGGTGGGAAGGGGTGGCCCCGGACCTAACGGTGATGTCGGACGGAACGTTGGCATGCAGCACCGGCCGGCCGGGCGCATGGCTGTTGCTGAGCGATGACAACGGACGAACGTGGCGCGAGGGCTTCAGCATCAACGCGCAGCGATACTCGGGATACACCTCGGTGATCGAGATCGAGCCGGGAGTGCTGCTCTACGGCTACGGAGTACGTGACTGGCTGGACCCGGAGACCGGGGAGCGCCGCGACAGCCTGCGAACGGTGCGGATTAGGGTCCGCCGGCTGCGGTAGCGCGGGCGAGGCGGGGATGAGTGCCGCCGACAGGCGCCTATGCGCCCGCGAGCCAGCGCACCGCGTTCTGCAGCAGGCACAGCTCCGGGCCCTCGGGCAGAGCATCCGTGTCGTCCGGCGCGACACC
>JALGTR010000286.1 GCA_029821265.1 Candidatus Zipacnadia bacterium | reverse complement strand
CCATGGCTGCCCAGTCCAGATCGCACCGTGCCCGCGACATCCGCTCATCCCATTCCCGCGCGCCGGGCACGCCTTTGACTATGTCCGCGGCATGGGCGGCGATTATCGAGGCCAACGTGGTCCTGCAGAAATGCCTGTGCCACAACGCGCCGTTCTACGTGCTCGGTCCTCTGGTAACCGATGTCGCACCCGGCTATGATCACATCACCGGCGCGATCGGTGGCGCGATCTGTGCCGCCGCCGGCGCTGATTTCCTCTGCTACGTCACACCGGCCGAGCACCTCGGTCTGCCCGATCCCGATGATGTCATCGAGGGCGTCATGGCCTCGAGAATCGCCGCCCATGCCGCGGACATAGTCAAAGGCGTGCCCGGCGCGCGGGAATGGGATGAGCGGATGTCGCGGGCACGGTGCGATCTGGACTGGGCTGCCATGGAACGCATGGCTATCGATCCCGGCCGCGTACGCCTTAAGCGCGGCGACCGGCCAACCTCGGACGACGTCGCGTGCTCGATGTGCGGGCGCTTCTGCTCGGTTCGCGCCAGCCGCAGGATGCAGGAGGAGCGCGCCGAGTGAAGCTGGCACTCGTGCATGACTACCTCGTGCAGGGGATCCGCGGAGCGGAGCGGGTCGTGGACGTGCTGCACGAGATGTTCCCGGATGCGCCGATTCACACAATTCTCTACGATGCCGAGCGCATGGAGGAGCGTCTGCGCGAGTGGGATATCCGTCCGTCGCTTCTGCAGGACATCCCCGGCGCGCTCAAGCTGTACCGGAAGCTGTATTTCCTGATGCCGGTGGCCATAGACTACCTGGATCTGAGCGAGTTCGACATGGTGATCAGCTCCAGTTGCGGGTGGTCGAAGAGCGCGCCGCAGCGTGACGGGGCCCTGCACGTGGCGTACTGCTACAGCTCCGCGCGCTTCCTGTGGTTCTGGGCCGATCAGTATATCCGCTCGCTGCGCGTAAGCCCCGTGGCCCGGGCATTCGTACGCGCAACCATCCCGCCGCTGCGCGACTGGGACCGCAGAACCGCACAGCGGCCGCAGCACATGGTGGCGATATCTGAGACGACCCGCCAGCGGATCAGAGATGCGTACCTGCGCGAGCCGGATCTGATCTACCCACCGGTGGACACCGACAAGTTCGTGCCCGGCGATGTCCCGGAGGATTACTTCCTCGTAGTCTCGGCGCTCAACCCCTACAAGCGCGTGGATCTCGCCATCGAGGCGTGCAACCGTCTGGGACTGCCCCTGAAAGTCGTCGGCGACGGGCCTGAGTTCGACCTGCTGGCAGAGATCGCCGGACCGACCGTCGAGATGTGCGGGAAGGTGCCCGACGAGGAGATCGTCGGATACTACCAGCGCTGCAGGGCGTTCACTATGCCCCAGGAAGAGGATTTCGGCCTCACCCCACTCGAGGCCAACGCGACGGGCCGCCCGGTGATCGCCTACAGGTCCGGCGGCGCGACGGAGACGATGGTTGAGGGCGTAACCGCGAGGTTCTTTGACGAGCAGACCGTCGAATCGCTGGTTGAGGCGCTGGAAAGCTTCGACGCGAGCGAGTTCAACCCGGATGAGTGCCGGGAGAACGCGCTGCGCTTCAGCATCCCGCGTTTCAAACAGGAGTTTGGGCAGTATGTGGAACGCCGCTGGGAGGAGCACATAGCAGGACGCTAAGCGGCCGGCGCGACGGCTTCGACACCCACTGCGAAGGGGAAAAGCTCAATGTCAATCGTTAAGATGCGCAAGATGGTCCGCAAGCAGATCAAGCTCAGGTTGTTCGGACGGACCCTCGAGCTTGGTTCGCCGATGACCATCATCTTCTGGTTGATCGTGATCATCTTCGTGGTCGGGACGTACTACATGTATGGCCCCGGTGGCAGAGGCGGCGGACCGACGCGAGGCGGCGTCGGGCGTGACGTGCAGCCGGTGATCGCTCGCGTTGACGGCGCCGAGCTGTCGCGCAACGAGTATGAGATGCAGGTCTACTACGCGCGCCAGCAACAGCGGGCGGACATCCCCTCGCTCCGCTACCTCAAGGTGAACGTCTTCGACCAGATGGTTGATCGCGAGCTGATGCTCAACGCGGCTCGCGCTGAGGGGATCAGCGTCAGTAGCGCCGATATCGAGGCGAAGAAAGACGAGATCGTCGAGCAGATGATCAACCAGCGCTACGACCAGCGCTCGCTGCGCTCGATCCTCGAGGAGCGCGACATATCACTGGACGAGTTCAAGCGCGAGCTGAAGGCCGAGCGCCTCCCGGACGACGAGCAGATCCGAGAGCAGTTGCTGTTCGAGAAGCTGGAGGAGAAGGTCAAGAGCGCAGTCGAGATCTCCGACGAGGAGCTGGAGCAGAGCTTCGAGGAGGTCAAGGCGCGGCATATCCTTATCGACCCGCAGCAGATCATTGCCGAGGAGGCCGAAGGCGAGGAGGCTGCCGAGCCCGAGGAGGGCGCAGAGGCGGCGGAGGTCGCTCCCAAGCTGAGCCTCGAGGATGCGAAGAAGCGGGCGCGCGATCTTCTTATCGAGCTGAAGCAGCGGGCTCAGGAGGGCGAGGATTTCGCCGAGCTCGCGCGAGAGTACTCCGACGGCCCAAGCGCTGAGCGTGGCGGCGACCTGGGTTGGTTCGGGCGCGGGCAGATGATCCCGGAGTTCGAGCAGGTCGCCTTCCAGCTCAAGAAGGGCGAGATCTCCGATCCCGTCGAGACTCAGTTCGGCCTGCACCTGATCAAGGTCGAGGACCGGCGCAAGGAGCTGCCCGAGGACTTCGAGGAGAACAAGGAGCAGTACCGCCAGGAGGTCCTGCAGCAGCGGCAGGAGCAGGCGTGGGCGACGTATCAGCAGCAGCTGCGCGAGAACGCTGAGATCGAGATCGTTGACCCCGAACTGCGGGCCTACAAGATGCTCGAGGAGCAGCCTGAAGAGGCCGTGGGCGCCGCAGCCGAGCTTCTGGCAACGGCCGCGCAGCAGGACCCCTACAACGCCTCGGCGCGGTACGAGCTCGCCATGCTCATGAAGAACAGCGGTCAGCCTGAGCGGGCGATCCAGGTGCTTCAGGAGCTCGCGACCGCGGACGAGACGGAGGCGAAGACCTCGCCACAGGTCCATCTGCAGCTTGGTCTGCTGCTCAAGGAGCAGGGGCGGAACGAGGAGGCCATCGAGCACCTCCAGAAGGCATCCGAGTTCGCACAGGGCTTCGAATATCCCAACTACTTCGTCCACACGCAGATCCAGCAGGCCTTCACCGAACTGGAGCGGGAGGACCTCGCCGAGCGCGAGGCACAGTGGCTGGAGGAGTTCAACGCGGAGATGCAGTCCGGCCAGCCGCCGATGAGCCTGCCGGCACAGCCGAGTGAGTAGGGGCCGCGATGAGTGCACGCTTCGAACTGAACTGGGACGAGGTGACTGATGAAGCCGTTCGCTTCATCCAGCAGCACGTCGAGCAGGCGGGCCGGCGCTGCGGCGTCGTTGGCCTCTCCGGCGGCATAGACTCTGCCGTGACGGCCTGCCTGACCGCACGGGCGCTGGGTCCGAGTCGGACCTGGGCGATCATGATGCCCTATCGCACGTCAAGCCCGCAGTCGCTGATGGATGCGCAGGCGCTGGTGGACGACCTCGATCTCGCCCACCTCGTCTTCGAGATCACGCCCATGGTGGATGCGTACTTCGAGGCCTATCCCGATGCCGGGCGCCTTCGTCGCGCTAACATGATGGCCCGAATACGCATGGCGGTCCTCTACGATCAATCCGAGCGCCTCGACGCACTCGTGATCGGGACCGGCAACCTCACGGAGGCGCTCCTTGGGTACACGACGCTGTGGGGCGACATGGCATGCGCCTTTAACCCTATCGGCGACCTGTACAAGACGCAGATCCGCGCGCTGGCGGCCCACCTCGGCGTCCCGGATCAGATCATCGCGAAGCCGCCGACCGCCGACCTCTGGCAGGGGCAGACCGATGAGGGCGAGCTCGGCTTCACCTACGAGTGTGCGGACGAGATCCTCTCGCGCCTGATCGACGACGCCATGACGCCCGACGAGATCATCGCAGAGGGGTTCGACGCGGAGACCGTTCGCGCGGTGGTCGCGCGTGTGGAGCGTAGCGAGTTCAAGCGCCGCATGCCGCCTACGGCCCCTCTTCGGGCGTTGCGCTGCTGCTGACGCGCGGGAGGCGATCATGCCGCAACCGGGCGGGTCCGCAGATACTCAGCCGGGCACCCTCTACGTCGTCGCCACCCCT
>JALGTR010000285.1 GCA_029821265.1 Candidatus Zipacnadia bacterium | reverse complement strand
TTGACGATATCGTACAGGATGCGAGAGCCGGCGTGAGCCATGCCGACCTCGTAGGTGTCCGGGTAGCAGATGGCCATCCGGAGATCGACCTGGGAGGCGGGCTTAACGACCTGGTTCCACTCACCGCCGACATATCGCGCGGGGGTCTGGACCTGTTCGAGCAGCCGCTCGGGCAAGATCATCGGAACACAAATGGCCCCAGCCAGAGCTGGAGCCGGAAGAGACGAAACTTCAGCGTTGTGACTCTGTTATGATGATACGGGTAGGGCTCGGTAATGTCAAGTATGCGCCGGGGCGCGACGGGGATCGCAGGAGACGAGTGCAAGCCAGTGCCGGACGGCGTCGTGGAGGAATCGGCGGCAGGCGCCACAATCGGCGCTGAAGAATGTCTCAAACAGGTGAATGCACCCAACGGGGTGGATGACGGCGAGCCTGGCGCGGGCGTGACCCCGCCGGCAGGGAGGTAGTTCAGTGATCAAGCGTAAGCCGATAGCAATCGTTGCCGCACTTCTCGTGATCCTGACGCTGGTGGCCGCGCTGCAGCTCTCGATCGCGCAGGACTCCTCGTCGGAGGAGGATGCTGCGCCCGAGGAGCCGCAGAAGGAGGTTGTCGCGGCGGTGCCCGCGGAGTCGGTCACGGAGTACGAGCCGGACCCGTTCGAGCCCGAGCGGCTCCGTTCGAGCACCGTCCGCGTCAAGCGCGTGGCGGTGGTGTACTCGGATGGCAGCATCGAGATACGGCCGGTGAACTGAGGGCCTGGTGCATGGTTCATATCATTCCAGAGGAGGCGGAGGGATGACGAAGCAGGAGGTTGCATTCACGGACTACTTCGATGTGCTGTGCGACACGCTGAGCAGTGGCGGGGCGCTGCTGGTTTCGCTCAACGACGAGGGCGTTCCGAACGCGATGACGATCGGCTGGGGTCTGGTGGGGGTCGCCTGGGGACGGCCTGTCTGCGCGGTGCTGGTGCGGCCGTCACGGTATACCTACGGGTGCATCGAGGCGACGGAGGACTTCACCGTAAACGTCCCGCCGGAGGAGCTGAGCAAAGAGGTGGCGTTCTGCGGCAGCAGATCGGGTCGGGACTACGACAAATTCCAGCATTGTGGCTTCACCGCGACCAAGAGCAAGCATGTGCAATCTCCTGGCATTGCGGAGTGCCTGATCACATACGAGTGCCGCCTGGTGCAGAAGAACGACGTGGAGCCGAAGCACTTCATCGACGACATCATCGACAGGTTCTACGCTGAGGGGGACTTCCACCGGGTCTACTACGGCGAGATTCTGGCCACCCACGCGGATGTGGCGCGCCTGCAGGCTCCCCGCTGACCTTCGTAGCGCGAGGGGAAGGAAACCGGCCCACCCCGCGCGAAGGTGATAGACAGAAACGGATTTCCTCGTCACACAGAAGCAGGGAGGCCAATACACCATGTCCACGGTTGTAACCTACGGCGAGATCATGCTGCGGCTGACGCCGCCTGACCATCTGCGGTTCGTCCAGGCGCGTTCGTTCGACGTCATCTACGGAGGCGGCGAGGCGAATGTGGCGTGCAGCCTGGCCAACTATGGGATGGACGTACGGTTCGTGACGGCGCTGCCACCACACGACATCGGCGACGCATGCGAGAACTATCTGAGGCAGTTTGGGGTGGATACGTCCCACATCGTCCGGCAGGGCGATCGGCTGGGGATCTACTACCTCGAGATGGGGGCGATGCAGCGCGGCTCGAAGGTCATCTACGATCGGGCGCACTCGGCGCTGGCGGAGATTCAGTCTGGCGACATCGACTGGGCGGCGGCTTTCGAGGGCGCCGACTGGTTCCACTGGACCGGCATCACGCCCGCGATCAGCGCCGGCACCGCGGAGGTGCTGCAGGAGGCGGTCGAGACCGCAGCCGATATGGGCCTGACGATCTCCTGTGACCTGAACTACCGCAGCAAGCTGTGGAAGTGGGGCAAGGAGCCCGGCGAGGTCATGGAGGGGCTGGTCCAGCACGTGGACGTTGCCGTCGGCAACGAGGAGGACGCCGACAAGGTCTTCGGTATCAAGCCTGAGGGTGTGGACGTTGAGGCCGGCGAACTCGACGCAGCCGCCTACGAGAGCGTCTGCCAGCAGCTGATGGAGCGGTTCCCGAAGCTCAGCAAGGTCAGCATCACGCTGCGCACCAGCATCTCGGCCTCGCACAACCGCTGGAGCGGCGTGCTCTACGACGGCGAGACGCTGCACCAGGCGAAGGAGTATGATATCACGCACATCGTCGATCGCGTCGGCGGTGGCGACAGCTTCTGCGGCGGCCTGATCTACGCACTGCTGCAGGGGAAGTCGGATGCTGAGGCGATCGAGTTTGCGGTTGCCGCAAGCGCGCTGAAGCACAGCATCTACGGCGACTTCAACCTCGTGAGCGTTGAGGATGTCGAGAAGCTGGCCGGGGGCCCCGGCACGGGTCGGGTCCAGCGCTGACAGAGGCAGGAGGAGCGCGAGGAATGGGGGCGACCGGAGACAGGTCGCCCCTTTCCGCGCCACGGCGATCATTGTCGTCGTCGCTCTGCGGCTGGCACGAACCCGGTGCCCTGCGACGCGCCACGCGATCGCGAATCGTCGTGGTTGACCGTGGGGGAGGGTTGTGGTATCCTGAACGTCCCGGGACAGGGCTCCAGCTCAGCGTAAGAGAGGGAATGACCGGCCGGGAATATGCACCGTATCCGTGTGCGGCGAGCCAGTTGGCCGTCGGACACAGAATCCTACGTACCAACGTCGGCGTTGCTCGGCCCACAGGTCGGGCCGAAACGCTTTGACGTGCGGTCTTTGCGGGCCGTGGAATGGAGGAAATCACAGTGGCGCTCGTAACAATGAAGGAACTGCTCGAGGCCGGCGTTCATTTCGGACATCAGACGAGGCGCTGGAACCCCAAGATGAAGCCGTTCATCTACCACGAGCGGAACGGCATCTACATCATCGATCTGCACGCAACACTGCGACTGGTCGAGTCCGCCTACGAGATGGTGCGGGACATGGCGGCCGAGGGCGGTCAGCTTCTGTTCGTGTGCACGAAGCGTCAGGGCCAGGAGTCGGTGGAGGAAGCGGCGAAGGCCTGCGGGATGCCCTACGTGACGAACCGCTGGCTGGGCGGAATGCTGACGAACTGGCAGACGATCAGGTCGCGGATCGATTACCTGAACGAGCTGAACGCGGCGGAGGAGCGTGGGGAGTGGGCGCGCCTGACGAAGAAGGAGGCGCTGAAGCTCTCGCGTGAGCGGGACAAGCTCGAGCACGTTCTCGGGGGCATCAAGGACATGAACGGCCTGCCCGATGCGGTGTTCATCGTGGACACCAAGCGCGAGGAGACGGCCGTTGCCGAGGCGGCGAAGCTGAAGATTCCGATCGTGGCCGTGGTCGACACGAACTCCGATCCCGAGCCGATTGACTATCCGATTCCGGGCAATGACGATGCGATTCGCGCGATTCGGCTTTTTGCGACCCTGATGTCGCAGGCGGTTCAGGAGGGCAGGCTGGCGTACCAGCAGCGGCTGATCTCCGAGGCCGAAAGTGTGGAGCAGGCCGAGCAGATCGCGATGCGTCAGGGCATTGAGCTGGACGAGGAGCTTGTGGCCCGGGCGCAGGCGGAGGAGGCCGCGGAGGAGGCGCCCGAGGAGCCGCAAGAGGGCGAAGAGGACTTCGAGGGCGCGGTCGAGGATCAGTTCGTGGAAGAGCAGTTCATCGACCTGATCGAGGAAGAGTAACCAGCCGGTGGCTCAGCGCGGATGGTCGCCGTGACCGTGTTGACCACGCGATAGCGACAGGTTCAAGCCGCCTGAGAGTCCGGGCGGCGGAGCTTTCCAGGAGGATACAGAATGTCAGTGGATGCGCAGAAGGTGAAGGAGCTTCGAGAGAAGACCGGTGCCGGCTTCATGGACTGCAAGAACGCTCTGACGGAAGCTGAGGGCGACATGGAGCAGGCCGTGGATCTGCTGCGCCAGAAGGGCATTGACGTGGCGATGGCGCGCGAGGGCAAGGCGGCGGAGGAGGGGATTATCGCCTCCTACGTGCACGCTGGGAACCAGATCGGTGTGCTGGTCGATCTGCGCTGCGAGACGGATTTCGTGGCGCGGACCGACGAGTTCCGCGAGTTCGGGCGCGACCTCGCGATGCAGGTTGCGGCGATGCATCCGAAGTGGATAGCGCCCGAGGACGTGCCGAGCGAGGTTGTTGAGCGGGAGAAGGAGGTCCTCACCCAGCAGGCGCTGGAGGAGGGCAAGC
>JALGTR010000284.1 GCA_029821265.1 Candidatus Zipacnadia bacterium | reverse complement strand
GTCCACCGACGCGCAGGCGCGTCGAGCAGGGCGTGACGATGGGGCTTTTCGGCAGGCTGCTCGGCCGCATGAGCTTCAGCCGTTTCGCCGAGGGGGCTGGCGCCACCGATCTCGAGACCGAGATGCTCGAATGATGGGCCCGAGCGCCGCGGCCGCGGCCATCAGATTTCGGCCATGCAATCGTCAGAAACGCGATATTCGACCTGATCAGGGATTAATTGGAGGCATTGTGAAGATGACGCCCCGCGAGCGGATCCTCGCCGCAATCGAGTTCAACGGGCCTGACCGCTGCCCGATCCATCATTACATCTTCCCCGGTGCTCTCTGGCGGCACGGTGAGCGCCTCCTTGACCTCGTCGAGCGCTACCCCGACGACTTCGGCAACGCGAACATCAAGGCCAACCTTCAGCGCATGCCGCAGGAGGGCGAGACCGACGAGGATGTCGTGGAGTGGACCGACGTGTGGGGAACCGTGTGGCGGCGCCTGCGCGGGTACACATCCGGCGAGGTCTACCGTCCGGCCATTCCCGATTGGGATGCGTGGAAGGACTACCAGTTCCCGCCTCAGCCCTCCGAGGAGCACTTCGCGCAGTTCGCCGCTCGTGTCCAGGAGCAGCACCCCGAGCAGTTCGTCATGGCCGGCGGCGGAGGTTTCTTCCAGCTCATGCAGCATATGCGCGGCCCTGCGAACTACTTCGTGGACCTCGCCGAAGACCATCCCGGCGCCCACGAGCTTGCCGACCGCATGGTGGAGTACAATCTCTATCGCATCAAGCGCTACCTGCAGGCCGGTGTGGATTGCATCAGCTTCGGCGACGACTGGGGCGCGCAGGACCATCTTCTGATCAGTCCGAAGATGTGGCGCGACTTCTTCAAGCCCCGATACGCCGCGATGTTCGAGCCGATCCGGGACGCCGGAGTCCACGTGTGGTTTCACACTGACGGCTGGATCCTTGAGATCATCGAGGACCTCATTGAGATCGGCGTCACGGTCCTCAACCCCCAGCATGACTGCATGGGCACGCAGCGTGTGGGGGAGATCTGCGGCGGCCGCGTCTGTATCCGCACCGACATCGATCGCCAGTGGACGATCCCATTCGGCAGCGCCGAGGACATCGAATCAGCCGTCAAAGAGGCCATCGCCGCGTTCGGCTCCTTCAACGGCGGCTGCATCCTCCATGGCGAGGTGGGACAGGAGGTCCCATTCGAGAACATCGAGACCCTCTACTCCAGCTTCTACCGGTACGGTCGCTACCCGCTGGAGTGGCTTGAGTCCTGATTCGACCGTTTTGCGCTTTTACTGCCGCAGATTAATATGTCGTGAAGGTGTCCACCTGCAATCTGGCGAATAGTCTTGTAGTAGCCTAAGAAGGTGTGTACAATACACCGACATTGAGTTCAATTCGCGTCTCGCGCACGGCACGTCTGTTCGTACGGAACACCCGGTGGGAGAAAGGGGGTCCAGAGGACGCCAGAGGCGTCCGCGCCCAGGTCGTGGCCGGGCGGCGCCGGTTAGATCGGCGCCCTCCCGGAGGCGTTGCGTACACATCCTGTCGAATGGGGGTCACTCAGATGAGGCGAGGTTTCACCTTGATTGAGCTGCTGGTGGTTATCGCGATCATTGCGATCCTGGCGGCCATCCTCTTCCCTGTCTTCGCCCGTGCGCGTGAGAAGGCGAGGCAGACCAGCTGTCTGAGTAACATCAAGCAGATCATGACTGCCTGGAACATGTACGCGAACGACTACGACGGCCAGTTTACCCATCACGTCTACAACTACGGCTCACCCGACGGGTACTGGTGGTACTACCCGATGTACGCCTACATCAAGAACACCCAGATCTTCCAGTGCCCCTCGGACGATCCCCGCGGGTTCGTCAACGATCCCATGGAAGAGTGCAGCTACGGCATGAACTGGCTGTACTGCAACGGACGCTACATCAAGTCGAGCAGTGGCGTGTGGGTCTACGACGACACCGTGCCGGGCCCATACAACGTCGGTGGCTGTCTGGACTTCATCGATGAGCCTGCCGACACCATCTGCATCACCGATGTCGGCCCCGGCTCCCCGTACGTCAATGACGCCCAGTCCGGCGCAGGCTACTACTCCAGCTACTTCGACAAGGTCGCTGATCGCCATAACGATGGCGTGAACTGCGGCTATATCGATGGACACGCCAAGTGGAACAAGAAGGCGCAGATCCGCGAGTGGGAGCGCTGGAACGCGACAGGCTTCTGCTTCCGCGACTATCCGTCCGGCTAATGCGAGACAGGGGACAGACATTCCGCAACTATCAGTCTGAGAGGAGCGAAACGCAATGCCCAAGCGCATAACAGGCGGCTTCACCCTGATTGAGCTGCTGGTTGTAATCGCGATTATCGCGATTCTGGCCGCGATCCTGTTCCCGGTCTTCGCGCGAGCCCGCGAGAAGGCTCAGCAGACGAGCTGTCTGAGCAACGTCAAGCAGATCGCGGTGGCCTGGCAGATGTATGCTCAGGACTGGGACGAGGTATTCGGCGGCGCCTACCACTACAACACAGGCTACTGGTGGCAGGTTCTGCAGCCCTACGTGAAGAACAGCGACCTGCAGAAGTGCCCGTCGGACAAGTTCCTCAATCCCGGCTACGGCTGCAACTGGCGAGGATGGGGCTACTACATCGGCCATCCGACCCGTGGCCTGCGCGCAAGCCCCCCGGCGTTCAACCCGATCTACGACGGCTGCCCAATGTCCCTGATTGAGCACCCGTCAGAGCTGCCGATCGTCGGCGACTCGTATGATTCAACGGCCAACCCGCGCATGTACAGGCACTACCTGTATAAGGAAGCGAACAAGTATCCCGATCGCTTCGGCAGGCACAACGGCGGCAACAACTTTGCATTCGCCGACGGTCATGCCAAGTGGGTCGGCTGCAACCAGGCCCTCAGCCTCAAGTGGTACTACTACGAGTAGGGCCGCACTGACCGTGCACTACAACCGCAGGCGGCCGGCGCAACCTCGCGCCGGCCGCCTCTTTCGCACATTGCCGCATACACTACACGATCTCGACCAGCTCGATGTCGAAGATCAGCGTCTCGCCCGCCAGCGGGTGGTTCGCATCCAGCGTCACGCTCTTATCCGAGACCTTCGTCACAGTTGCCGGGAATACCTGACCGCCAGCCCCCTGAAGCTGGAGCTGCTGGCCCACCTTCGGCTCGAGGTTCTCGGGAACCTGGTTGCGGTCCACCTCGATGATCGCTTCGTCCGAGCGTGGCCCGTAGGCCTGCTCCGGCGGAATCTCCACCGTCTTCTCCTCGCCCGGCTCCATCCCCGTGACCGCCTCTTCGAAGCCCGGGATCACTCTGCCCTCGTCGAGCGTGAACTTCAGCGGCTCGCGCTCGCGTGATGTGTCGAATACCGTCCCGTCCGCCATCTTCCCTGTGTAGTGCACCCTAACGGTATCTCCTGCCGATGCCTGTGCCATGGTCTATCCTTTCTGGATCGCCTCAGGCTCGTCGCGGCGTCAGCCGTATCTTCCGCTGGCCCCTGCCGCGGCAAACGCGTATCTTATTGTTACATTTGCGGCCCGACGTCCATGGGCCTGCACAGATGCGCCTGTTCGCCCATAGTCAACCCCTGGGGAGGCACAGCCCGGTGCCCGATCATAGCCTGCATTATCATGACGTGGCAACTATGGCAGACAAGACACTTGTCGCCGACGGTCTGTCTTACGCAAAACTTAACAGAGAATGCCTCCTCACCTGTAGTAGAATTGAACAAGAGAACTCATAGCAGTCTCCACCACCCGGGGCTCTCTCAGCTTGCACCCGGCGGCGACCTACGGAGGGACTACAGATGAAGCGCGGATTCACTCTGATCGAGCTGCTCGTTGTTATCGCGATCATCGCCATTCTGGCGGCGATCCTCTTCCCCGTCTTCGCAAGGGCCCGCGAGAAGGCCCGGCAGGCCTCCTGCCAGTCCAATCTCAAACAGATCGCTCTCGGCTGGCAGATGTATGTGCAGGACTACGATGAGACCGCGCCCCGCTACTACCAGAGCCCGAGCAACTTCCACGTCATCGACCGGCTGAACCCATACGTCAAGAACTATCAGATCTGGATCTGCCCTTCGGGCGTCGGCACGAACTGCACATCGACCAGCCACAACCCCGAGACCTCGCTGCGCCAGCGAATCGGCCCGACCAGCTACGGCTACAACATCATCTACGAGGGCAGCTACGGCGACTGGAACAACGACGGCGACACCAACGACTATCTCGGATGGCG
>JALGTR010000283.1 GCA_029821265.1 Candidatus Zipacnadia bacterium | reverse complement strand
CGCCCCGGGCGCCGCGTCAGGGCCGCCCGCACCGCCTGACACACCGGCGCCCAATAGCCGTGCTCTTCCCGTAAAGACACGGCGGAAGCGTGGGGGGCCTTGACATAATCAACGGTATCTGCTAACTTGCCGCACAATATTCAGAGAAAACAGACTTCGGCCGAGATCTCGCCCTGCCGCCTGCCTGGCCAATCGCCCTGGAGGTACCCGCAACTCGCTCCATGACGTCGCCCCTGGGGGCAATGCAGTGGTTGCCGAGACCGACCGTCCTGGCGAAGCGCCTCAGCCGGCCGTCTCGACCGGGGAGGAGCCGGGGTTCTTCGAACTCTCGCTCTTCAGAGCACTGGGGAACGTCCGGATCGCCCTACTGATCCTGGGCTTCGTCGTGGTCGCGTCATCTCCTGACCGAGTGGGTATCCCCCTTGCCAGCTACACGGGCCTCATCGTCGGCGTCTTCCTCACCTTCTGGACCCGCTACGCCGCCCGCTGGGATGATCTGAGCCGCTCAGGCCACACCGATATCGCCGCCATCATCGTCCTGCTTGGCGATATCGCGTGGATCGCGCTCTTCGTCCTCGGCACCGGGGGCATCCTCAGCCCCTTCGCTCCACTGCTGATCGCCCCCATCCTGTTCGGCGCCGCGCTCTTCGGCGCCGCCCGATTCGCCTCGGCTCTCGCCGTCGGAATCGTCCTCACCCTCATGCTCGCCTTCACGCTCGCAATCGGCGCTGATAGCGACGCAATATGGCGCTTCACCGGCCTCAGCTTCGCGACGATCGCCGTCGTCTGGGCGGCGTTCGGGTTCTGGAACGTCCTCGAACGCGAGCGTCGCACCAATGAGCTGGTCATCAGGCACATGGACGAGGCCGCCATCCTGCTCGACGAAAGCGGCCGCGTGCGCCTCGCCAACTCCCAGGTGCGGCGCTTCCTCGGCTTCTCAGCCCGCGAACTTGTCGGCATGGACCTTACGGATGTCCCCGACGGCCCACAGTACGATGCCCTCCGCACCGTGACCCGCCACCTGCGCGAAAACCGCGACGAGGAGCCCGCGTGCGTCCAGGACGTCAGGATCAACGCCGTCGAGCCGATGGAGGTCCGCGTCTCTACCGTCTCCATCGGCGCCCGGACCGGCTCACCGCTCGGCTGGCTGATCGTCTGTCAGGATGTCACCGACCTCAAGTCCGTCGCGCGCGCCAGCGCCAGCAGCGCACGAGTGCTCTCACACGAAATCAGATCCCCTCTCACCACGCTCAAGACCATCGGCGCCGTCTTCGGTGAACTGGCCGGGCAGCTTCCCGACGAAAGCGCCAACCACATGGTGCAGATCCTCGACCAGGAGGTCGATCGGATGCTGCGCCTCGCCCGCCAGTTCCTCGACCACGCCGCGATCGAGGAGAACACCTGCACCATCTCCCCGCAGCCGACCGACGTCGGCGAGATCGCCCAGCGCGTGGGCGACTCCCTCGCTCTGCGCGCCGCCGACAGAGGCCTCGAGATCGATGTTCTGTGCGAGGAGGACCTCCCGCTCGTCTGTGTCGATCAGGCCCGCATCGAGGATCTGCTGCACAACCTCGGCGATAACGCGCTCAAATACACCCCCCGCGGCGGCGCCATCATGTTGCGCGCCCAATCCGCCAACGCCAGCGTCCTCCTGAGCGTCGCCGACACAGGCTGCGGCATCCCCGAAGATATGCGCGAGACCGTTTTCGAGCAGTTCGTCCGCGCCCACTCGCACGGAAAGGATGGCCTCGGCCTCGGCCTCTACATGGCCCGGGAGATCTCCCGAATGCATGGCGGCGAGATCGAGCTTCACAGCGAGGTCGGCATCGGCTCAACCCTCACCATCCGCCTCCCCATCGCCGGCGCCCGCGAGGCCGCCAGCCCCGCCTGACCTCGCCCACGAAGGTCTCCCCCGCCTCGCGGCGAACACCTCCGTGATGCACCCAAGCTGAGCCGTCGGGAGGCCACTATGGATCTGTCCCGCATCTCCGCCTGCACCTATCCGCTCCGCGAAAAGCCCTGGGACTATGCGCTTCGCGTGCTCGCCGACGCCGGAGTCTACAGGGCCGATCTCTGGGGCCGCGCGCCTCATTTCCCCGAGGACGCAAACGATGACGCCGTCACCGAGATTCAAGAGGGGGCCGCCCGTATCGGCGTCGCCATCGCCAATCTCGGCACGTACCCCGGCGGCGACTTCAGTTCCGACGACCAGGCAGCCCGCGAGGCCGACCTGCAGAAGATGCGGGCGACTATCGTCGCCGCCGCTCGCCTCGGAGCGCGCTCGATCCGCGTCCTTCCGGGCCGAGGCGAGGATCCGGCCATCATCGACACGATCGCCCCCCTCTTCGCCCGCAGCGCCGAGTGGGCCGAGGAGTTCGGGGTCTACCTCGGGATGGAGAACCACCGTGGCAGCATCGCTGGAAACCCCGAACACGCCCTCGCCCTGTGCGAGGCCGTCGGATCGCCCTGGTTCGGCGTCCTCTATGAACCATGCAACCTTCTGCACGCCGGCGTTGACTACAGAGAGGCGTTCAACACATTCTCGGAATGGATTGTTCACGTACACGTCAAAGACGGTCGCTGGGATGGCGACGAGTTCCAGCGCACACACCTCGGTGAGGGCGAGGTTGACGTCGCCTGGGTAGTCGAGGCCCTCGAAGGCGTCGGCTATGAGGGAGACTACGCGCTGGAGTACGAGATTCCAGATATCGAACCGGTCGAGAGCGGCCTCAGCAAATGGGTAACAACATTCAAAGCAGTTCAGGTACTATGAGTAATAAAGATACATCAAAGGCCGACAACGGGCGAGAAGAATCGCCGCTCGAGCGTGATCCGGGCATCCTCGGTGAGATCGCCCGGGCCGCCGAGGCCGCGGAGGCCGCGACCGAGGCTGACCAGCGTGACGACAGGGAGCGCAGGCGTGGTGCGCGGCGCCCGCGCTCCATCGTGCTCGGCTGCATTCTGGCGGTCCTCGGTGTGCTGCTCGGCGCCGGCATCGCCCTGCTTGTCAGTCGTTCCGGCGGCGAGGAGCCCGATCGCACGCGGACCTCTGCCCCTCCCGCGGTCGTCGATGGTCGCAGCCGGCTCGTCTTCGCCACAACACCCGAGCGCCCGCCCGAGACGCCGGACATCATCCCGGTCACCACAGACCACGTCTACTGCTTCTACGAGCTTGCTGGCGCCGCGCCCGATGCGCCTCTTGCCGCGCGCTGGTGGCATGACGGCGCCCCCCTCGGTAGTCTTCCGCTGCGCGATCACCAGCCCGACCCTGACGCTGAGTACGCCACCGGCCGCTTCGCAATCGCACCTCCCGAACGCCCTGCCGGCGAGGAGACCTCACAGACCCCTGCCGGCAACTTCCCGCCCGGCCTCTATGAGGTGGAGGTCGCTGTCAGGGACCGCCCGGATATCGCGGTGCGCGAGAGTTTCATGGCGCTTCCCGGAGCCGCCAAGATCCTCTCGGGCGGCGGCGAACCGGAGGGGCCTCCCGTCGTCCGTGAGCTGCACTTCGCCACCGAACTCGACGATGAGGGGCAGCCGGTGGACCCACGTAGCACTTTTCCTCCCACTGTGGATCGCATCTACGTCGCATTTCGCTACGCCGGTGTACCGCCCGGCGCGGCTCTGACCGTACGGTGGTGGGGGCCCTCCGGGGAGAGCGAGATCGCCAGCCGCGAGATAGCGGTCACCAGCTCCGAGGGGTGGGCGAACGCCTGGCTCGATGCCGAGGGCGGCGACCTGCCCGCCGTCGACTATCGCGTCACTGTGCACCTCGGCTCAGAAACGGACCCGATCGCCTCTGCCGGCTTCTCGGTCACCGAGGACGCGCCTAACTAACCCTCTCCCCCACCGGCTCGCTGCGCCCTCGCTCCACGGCGGCGCCCCGATCGTGTCCCGGATCCCCCCATGGCCGCAGCTCTCGTAGTCCAGCCTCCCCATGAACTCTCGCCTCAACAACGCACGCTGTGGAAAACTCTGTGGAAGTTTGGGATAATATACCTATACGAAGTTATCGACACCCCGCCGAGGGCCTCGCGCGGCTCACGTCAGGCGGGTCCGAAGTTCATTCCCCCCACTCCCGATGCCAGGTGGCCGATGAGCGGTGCCTTTTCGTGCGGCGCGGCGCTGGAAGCCGACGCTGGCTGTCGTGGAAAACATTGTGGAAGGTGGGGACACAGACTTCGACTCCCGGGCGTCTGCCGCCACGTGAGAGGCCACGGGCCTCGCCGGAGACGAAGCAAACGTATCAAAGCTTCATGGACGCGTATGG
>JALGTR010000282.1 GCA_029821265.1 Candidatus Zipacnadia bacterium | reverse complement strand
CCGGCCGCGGCGGCACCTGCTTGCCGGCAGGCCGCCTGCAGCCCGCGGCGCATAGCAGCAGGCATGCGAGCACCACGGAAACCGTACGCTTCACTCGCCGACACCTCTGGACGGTGCGGTGACAGCCAGTGTCGCAACCACGAGAACTCGCCAATGTAAGGGCCTGCTCTGCTGCACGGGGGTCCTCCAACTCACTGGAGACAATCTCAGCGTGTTCGCACAGCTTCTCCTAACTGTTCGCCCCGCTGTGCTCTTAGTATCGTCATAAGCGAGAGGTAACGCACAGCGCGCGCGAGGCATGCGATCCTCGCCCTGCCCGGGGTCTCTTTTGCCGCGACCTGCCGTGAATCCTGCACGGCCTGCGCTACTCCGTACGCGATAGAGCCCGCCCGACGCGGGCATCGGGCGGGCTATGCTTCAGGTATTCAATCCGGTTTCGCTTGCCACCTCCGAGTTAGTGTCTGGAATGCGTCGCCTTCGTCTCTCGGAGCCACGGGTCAATCATAGGCATCACACCCGTGCACTGTGCTTGTTGTGGCATTCATTCTATACCCGAGGATCGCGCAGCCCAAACTACCTCGTGCCGAGCCCCCGCCCGGAAAGGTCCGCTTCCATCGGCCAGCGAAATGTCGTGCGCTTTCGTGAAGAAAGGGCGGGCAACAGCCGGTCATACTGAGCTACTGCCCCGGAGGGACGACGACATGACGACGACACCCGACCAGTGTGTCAACTACGAGATCAATCTCGCCATGTGCCCCTGCCAGTCCGAGACCTGCAGCAACCGCGGGATCTGCTGCGAGTGCATCCAGTCGCATGCGGCGAAGGGCGGCCAGACCGCGTGCATGCGCGGGACCAAGCGCGACCCCGGGACGATGGGTCTGGCGTCTGAGGCCGCAACAGTGTGTGACGCAAACTTCGAGCGAAACCTCGAATTCTGTGTCTGCACCTACGACCCGTGCAGCCGACGGGGCGTCTGCTGCAACTGCGTGCGCAACCACTTCACAACGGACGGCAGCGGGCGCGTCGCCTGCATGCGGTAGCTGCGGCCTGCGCGATCACCACACTCGCGTGCCCCGGTTTCGATCTACTGCGGCGCCTGCCGTCTGTGCAGGCTTACTCCCCTTTCGCCGATCGCACGCGCGAGTACTCGATCGCGACCACCGTCGCTGGCACATCGGCGAGCGTGGCGATACGCTCAAGATTTCGGTTGAGCTGATGCTCGTGGACGTCCTCGGCGTCGGGGTCGACCTCGCGAGCCTTCTGCTCCGCTTCGCGCACCGCGCGCAACGCCTCGGCGAAGCGCTCGGCACGGACGGTCGCGAAGCGACGTTCGCGGGAGGCCCCGAAGATCTTCGAGAGCTGCTCGTAGAGCTCCGCCCATACGGCACGCGCGCCGGCGGTCTGGCGCGCGACCCGGCCACGCTCCTCAGCCATTTGCTCGCGTCGTGCGCGGCGCTCCTTCTCACGCTCCCAGGCCTCCGGCTCGGTCCCCTCGATCAGCTCGAGCTGAACCGGGCGTCCGATGACCTGGGAGACGGCCTGGCTCACGAGGGGGCGCCGCGCAGTGCTGGTCAGGCGGCTGGCGACCGCCATGCCGCCGGGTGCGACGCCCAGGACGAATGTGTCACCGTCCAGCACGAGCGGCTTCACGGCCTCCCAGGCGTCGAAAAGCTGCCTGTCGGCGCGGTCAAGCAGGCCGATCACGACCTCGCGCGCCTCTCTCCAGATCTCGTTGAGATCGCGTTCCTCTGCCATCGTGTCTCCTCCCGTCAGATGAATGTCTCAGGGCTGGTGATTGGGGCCGCCGGGGATGATGAAGCTCTCGGTCCATTCGGGCGCCGGCGGCGCATCGCCAGTCTCCAGCATCGCCTGCCACTTCTCATCGGTGAGACGATCCGACGCCGGCCACGCGAACTCCCAGTAGCTGAAGCAGCCGCCGCGGGCGATCTGCAGCCCGCCATCGGGATGCGGCACAACGACGTATATGCGATAGGCCGGCCCCACGGCGACCTGAAGGACCGTATCGAACGATGTGTGCACATCGGCGACCAGCGCCATGTTCCGGTCCGTCTCATTGCGAATCTCGAACCAGTTGCGGGCGTTCTCTCCGCCCTCGACGGCATCAAGCGTCAGGCGTTCCAGCTCTCCGCCGAAGTACTGGATCCGCTCGTACTCCTCGGTCGTCACGGGCTCGCCCGTGAGCTGCTTCTCCGCAATCCGCTTCAGGAAGAGGGCGGTGTCCTCCATCTTGCTGGCGGCACGCTCCAGCCGCTCGGAGAGCATCCCCTGTTCGCGCAGAACGTCGCCGGCGCGCCATGCCAGCCATGCGAGCCGCGCGAAGACCTCCGGGTAGGGCTCGACGTAGCCCTTCGGCGCCGCGGGCTCGGCAGCGCCCATCTCCGCGCCCGATTGCTTGGCGTAGAGAATCGTGTCATGCCGCATCTCCGCCCAGCTGGCCAGAGAGGTCTGAAGCTCCTTGTCGAGCCACTCGACGCTGCGCATGAAGGTGGGATAGCCGTCGCCCTTGGGCTCAAGCAGCGGCGTCAGAGCGTGCAGCCATCCCCAGTAGAGGTTCGAGCGCCATCGCGATTGCGGTGTCTGCGCGAACTCCGTCGTCACGAGGTCGAGCTGCTCGGTGTAGTGAGCGAAGCGGTCCTCAGCGTAGCGCTCGGTCAGGATCTCACGCGCCCGCTCTGAGCCGAGCGCGGCCATCACGTCGAGGCCGCGCGGCATATCTCGCGCTGTGGTCGGCCCAGGCTCACCGACCAGCGGCGACACGAGCTGCTGCATGGCCCAGGAGTCGGGGATGAAGCGCTGGCCGAGCACGCGGAACTGCCGGCCCTGCACCTTTGGCTCGCCGACCAGATCGCCCGAAGCGTTCGCCTCAAAGAACAGTGGGGCGATCGCCGGCGCCGGCAGCTCAGCCCGCGCCCGCGCGATGAACTCATCGACCTTCGCCTCCGACGCCAGCTCCTCGAGCGGCAACGCGGCTCCGAAGACGTCGGAGGCGAGTGGCGCATACTCCTCATAGCCGAGGTCATCCGCGCCACCAACGAAGAACTCAACAGGCTCGTCCAGCCGCTGCCAGGCGTCACGCGCTTCCGAACTCTCCTGCAGCGCCTTCGTCAGAAGCAACGCCTGCCTGGTATGCCGTCGGTTGATCTGCTGATCGTCCGACTCGAGCCTGAAGCCGACCAGCCCGTACCACATCATGGCCCGGAAGTAGCGTTCAAGCTCCTCGCTGCGCGTGTAGTGACCACGCGGGTTGAACTGGGAGTAGTGTACGGTGGTGCCGAGGATCGGAGACTCTGCGCGGCCGGCATGCTCCTCGATCAGCGACAGCTCAGCCTCCACGAGGTCCGCGACGTTCTCGGGGGTCTGCGCCGCGGGAACAAGCAGCCGCTCGGCCACGGCCAGATACGCCACATTCAGCCGCGCCGCCTCAGAGATCGGTCCCTCGGGCGCAGCCTGTATCTGCCCATGGGCTGCCTCGAGCAGCAGTTCGGTCAGCCGCACGGCCTCGCCGAGAAGATGCTCCTGCTCGGCGTTGCGCAGCATGAAGTCGTAGATGATGTGCCAGGCCTGCAACAGCGAATCGACGGTGACGAAGTTTGCCGCATCGTCCGTCGACGCGTAGTCCTCATAGAGGTAGAAGATCTGCTCGGCGTTATCGGGAACGACGACGAAGCCGACACGTGCGAGCTGGCGCTTCTGCGCGTTGGTCAGCTCGTCGTAGTAGCCGAGGTTCCGCACGGTCGAGAGGTCGCGAGGGATCTGGTAGGCCTGCGCCTGTGGGGTGATCTGCACCCGGAAGCGGTCGGGCACTTCCATGGCCGATGAGGTCTGCGCGGTGTCCTCCAAAGCCGGCTCATCGTCGTCTGCGCCACAGCCTGCCAGGAGGGCGGCGACGACGAGGGCGAGAGCGAGCAGCCAGATCCGGGGAACGATCTTCATGCCGGGCCCTCCAATCACGAGCGCTCTCATCCGGGAAGACGCCCGAACTGCAGGCGCCTGTTTGCCGCCGTGATGATGGATGAATGTTCGCCGCGTGACCGGGCAATCCTGCCTGCGGCGCCCGACCTTACGTGCGCTCGTCCTCTGATTGCTCTGTGGACCGATCCTGCGTGTCTCGCACGTTGAGATCGGCGATATCCGGGGAGACGTCGGGGCTCCGCCTCATGCCGTTGGAGCCATCGCTGTCGCCGTCACGGTCAGGGCGATTGGCCGAATTGTGGTAATAGTAGTAGTAGTAGTAGTAGTAATAGTAGTCGCCGCCGGTAACGCGA
>JALGTR010000044.1 GCA_029821265.1 Candidatus Zipacnadia bacterium | reverse complement strand
TTCCTTAAGGGGAGGTCGGTTCCCGTGAACTTTGCCACGGAGTACCTGTGGTTCGAGACCGAGACGAAGCGCGCGTATATCAACATCACCGACGAGGTTGCGAGGATCGTGGCCGATTCGGGTATTCGCGAGGGCATGGTGCTGGTCTCCGCGATGCATATTACCGCGGGCGTGTATGTCAATGACGCCGAACGCGGGATCATCCAGGATATCGATGAGTGGGTCGAGAAACTGGCGCCGTTCGGCCCCGATTACCAGCACCATCGCACGGGCGAGACCAACGCCGACGCGCACCTGAAGAGCCTTCTGATCCACCACGAGGTGATCGTCCCGATCACCGACGGTCAGCTCGATCTCGGGCCATGGCAGCAGATCTACTATGCGGAATTCGACGGCCAGCGCCGCAAGCGCGTGGTCGTGAAGGCCATGGGCGAGTAGTCGTCGATCCAGTCGCACCAATCGGGCGTATCAGCGTCGGGGGTGAGCGCAATGTTATCCCGCGCAGCAGCCGTGGTTGCAGTTGTTTGCGTCGCATCGTCCGTCGCCGCGCTGGAGCTGAGCTTCGATTTCGAGGCCGGACTGCCCGATGACGCGTCGATAGCCGGCGACGTGGTCATCGAGCGGACAGTCGTGCACGGCGGCGAGCAGGCGCTGCGGGTTGCGCCCGGCGCCGAGATCACCATTCCCGTCTCGGACGAGAGCGGCTTCGGGACGGTCAGCATGTGGGTGTACGATTCGGGCCTGGCACTGGACGAGGAGCAGGCCAACACCCGGCTCTTCGGACCGCTGTGGGGCCTGGCGAATCGGGGCAACCAGTACCTGTGCTTTGGCCTGATCTATGCGCCCTACCTCGCCGGCAACGACTCATACGGCTGGATATCGACCGCGGAGGGCGGCTGGGGCAGCCGCCGCTATGCCCGCTCACCGCGCTCGGAGGGCTGGCACCGGTGGCAGTTTGCGGTCAACAACGAGACGGAGATCATCGTGACGGTGGACGGTGTTGAGGCGACCGGCTTCGACACGATCACCAGCCGCTTCTTCGAGGGATTCAACGGCATCTACCTGCGTGGATCGACCGACCTCGCCGAGCCGCTGATCGTCGATGAGATCGAGGTGACGTGGCAGGCTGAGCCGCTGACCGAGCGGCTTCTGCCCCTGCCCGGCGAGACGCGGGCGCTCGAGGGCGTCTCGCCGCTGCCACTGCGCGAGGAGCTGCGCGGGCAGCACCCGCGGCTGTTCTTCACCGCCGACGATATCGCCGACATTCAGGCGCGCTGCGAGACCACACACGCCCGGTTCTTCGAGCGCCTCATCTCCGGAGCCGACAGCTACCTCAACCAGATGCCGCCGACGGCCTCGAGCGAGGTGGCCAATGACCAGCTCATGCAGCAGTGGGGCTGGTGGCGGCTGCAGACGCTGGCCTTCGCCTGGATCGCCACCGGAGACGCGCGTTACGGCGAGCACGCGATCGAGTGGATGGAGATCTTCGCGTCATGGGAGCACTGGGGCTCGGGCGAGGAGACCGACCAGTCGATGGGCGCCGCGAACATGCTCACGGGCATGGCCTGCGCGTACGACTGGTGCTGGGAACTGATGACCGACGAGCAGCGCGAGCGGTTCCGCGATAAGATCTACGAGCAGGTCCAGCGCATCTGCTGGCTGGGGTTCAAGGACCCGACGACCGCCAGCTACTGGAAGCAGGATCACCAGAACAATCACATGCACCATCGGCTCTCGGGCCTGCTGCTGGGGGCTCTGGCGGTGCATGGAGAGATCCCCGAGGCAGAGAGCTACGCGTCCTTCGCCGCGGATCAGTGTCGGCTGGTCTCGGAGGCCTTCCCGCCCGATGGCAGCAGCCACGAGGGCCCCGGGTACATGGCGTTCGGCTACAGCTACGTCATCCGCTGCTTCGACGCCCTCCGGCATTGTACGGGCGTGGACCTCTTCGCCGCGACGCCCGGAATCGCCAAGACTCCGATCTTTCGAGCGCATGTGCTGACTCCCGGCTTCAATGGGGTCTTCAACTTCAGCGACGGCGGAGGTGGCACGTACTACTTCAACCACTACCTCTTCCGCGCCGCATCGGAGTATCAGGATCCCGCGGCCCAGGCGCTGATGGAGCAGGCGTACGAGGCCTCGCCCGGCTCATTTACCTACTTCCCGTGGGATATCCTGTGGTATGACGCCGATCTGCAGCCCCAGCCACTCGAGGAGATCGCCCGGGCCGCGTGGTTCAACGACATCGAGATCGCGACGTACCGTACATCGTGGACCGATCCCGATGCGCTCGCGGTCCTCCTCAAGTGCGGGCCCTACGGCGGCCATCTGCTGAACGAGATAGAGGAAGGCTGGTGCAACGTCGCGCACGACCATCCCGATCCGAACCACTTCATGGTCTTCTGGCGCGGCGTGATGTGGGCAACAGATGACGGCTACCCCAAGCAGCGCAAGGCAGGGGAGAACCACAACATCATTCTCGTCGATGGCGAGGGCCCTGCGCATCGCGGCACGGGCTGGACACAGCCGATCGACGGCATGGGGGAGATGGGCCGCATCGACACCTTCATCGACCGCGACGGGCTCTTCGCGGTGCGTGGCGACGCCTCGGAGTACTACGATGGCGTGAAGCGCGCAGTGCGCTGGCTGGCGGTGGTCGATGATCGCTATGTTGTGATCTGCGACTACCTCGCGGCCGACCAGGCCCGGCGCTTCGAGTGGCTGATGCACTCCGACGCACAGTGGAGGGAGGTCGCGCCCAACGGCTGGCTGCTGGTGCAGGAGGATGAGCAACTGCACCTGCAGTTTGCCTATCCCGCGGAGCTTTCAGCGCGGGTCGAGGAGGATGCTCGCGAGGGCTCGGACGCAATGCGCCTCGTGGCCGCCCCTGTGCAGGCTGCTGAGGAGGATTGGTTCGTGGCGGTGATGAGCATGGAAGAGGTCGCAGTCAGGGCGATGCCCGACGGTGGCGCTATGGTCGTTGAGCTCGGGGACAGGGATGGCACGGTACGCTTCGACCTCGCGTCCGGCGAGGTGACGCGGGACGCGGAGTGAGCGCGCCTACTCGGTTCCCGGTATCGGCCCGTCATGCACGGGGCTTTCACGCAGCTCACGGACGAACTCGATGGCGTTGCCGACAAGGATGTCCTCGGTCTCGGGCGCGCAGACGCTGGAATTCACCTCGTAGCCGCCCTCAGGGAACTGGGCGCGGTCCACGATATATCCGCCGCCCCAGTGCGTGTATCCGCACGTCCAGACCCGCGTTCCGGCCAGTTCGCGCTTGATGCGCATACCGATCGGTGAGCAGATCTCGCACTGACTGCCGAAGAGGTAGACGTCTCCGATCCGCCACGCGCCGTTGTAGATCTCGTGTGACTTCTCGTCCGGCTTCTCCCGATCAGGGACCTCGATCATCCGCGTGATGCCGCCGAGGATGACCTCGTCGCCTTCGGCAGGGACCGGCTCCGGCGGTACGGTGAGCGCCGTTACCACCGCCCGCCCCAGTTCGTGGCCAAGCTCCCGGACGGTCTCGTAGGGATCGAGGAGGACGTAGCCGAAGCGGCCGTTCGGGCTGCAGTAGCGCGGCTTGATGTCGCCGCCGCAGCCCTGGAGGAAGATCGGCAGCGCGTCAGGATACGCCGCAGCGATCCACTCGCGTGCCGGGCCCACGTAGTCAGGCGCGATCTTCTGGCCGTTGAGTGTCGTCGGATGGCAGGCGTAGCCGAAGATGACCGCCCGGACATCGCCCGCAGGCGTCAGCACACGCAGCACGGGCACATCCGGGTCGATCGCTTTCCGCGGCTCCGGCCGCATCCCGACCGCCATGCCCTCGTCGTCGAGTTGCCGGCGGTTGACGGCCATCGTGCATGAGCCGACGGTGTAATCGAGTGACGCCTCCTGCAGATCCGCCACGGCGGCTGGCAGCAGACCGCAGACCTTGCGCTCGAACTGTGCGACGTACGCGGCGTTGCGGTCGCCAATGATCGTCGGGCCGCAGTGGGTGTGCGAGACGTTAATCATAACATGCTGCCGCGGGACCCCGACGGCCTGCGCCGCCTCTCGGATCAGGCCCATCTGCCGCTGGCCGATCTTGCAGACGTCGATCGCCACGATCGCAACGCGCGTGATGCCGTTATCGAAGACTACGCACGAGGCCTGAATCGGCTCGAATACGCCATCGGAGGGCTCGGTGCGTGCGGCGAATCCCGCCATCCACACGGACTCCTCCGGGGTGATATCCACCGTCGCCAACCCGACGCGCAACGGCCTCGCGGTCTCCTGGCAGACCGCTGCGGTCGCTGCAAGGACGATTGTCAGCGCAACCAGCGTCACCCGAAGGATCATTGGCCTGTCCCCAGCCGTCAGATGCTGCGTGGCCTCATCGTATGCGGGCATTTCGCCACAACGCCGGCGTGGCCCTGCCACACGCAGGAATGGCACGGCGCTCCGTCGAACCCACTTGCCGTCCCACCATCGAGCACACAGAAACCGGAGGCTTTCCCCATGTCTGACCTTCTCGTGCAGGACGGCCAGACGTTCATCTTCCAGGGCGATTCCATCACCGACACCGGCCGGCGCGCCGCATCAGCGCCCTTTGGCACCGGCTACGCGAAGCTTACGATTGACCTGGTGACCGCGAAGTATCCCGAGCGTGATATTCGGTGGATGAACAAGGGTATCGGGGGCAACCGCGTGACGCAACTCGCGGAACGCTGGACCGATGACGTGATCCGCCACGATCCCGACTGGGTCTCGGTGCTTATCGGCATCAACGACATCCACTCCGTGGTCCGGGGCGCCGAGCCGGTCGTGCCGGTTGAGTTGTATCGCGAGAAATATGACGAGATCCTCAGCCGCACCGCGGACGAGACCGACGCGCAGATGCTGCTGCTGGACCCGTTCTATATCAGCATCGACGCTTCGGAGGCCAGCTTCCGCTCGATCATCCTCGCGAAGCTCCCTGAGTATGTCGAGGTTGTGCACGAGATGGCCGAGAAACACCAGTGCCATCACATCCGCACCCATGACCTGTTCCAGGAGCAGCTGCGCTATCGCGAGAGTGAGTTCTTCTGCCCCGAGCCAGTACACCCCAATGCGTGCGGCCACATGGTTATCGCCAACGCCATTATTGATACGCTGACCAGGTGACAGTGCAGGGCGTAAGACTGAACGGACGGCGCCGCCCCGGATTACGGGGCGGCGCCAGATGCTCTGGAGGCTTCCTCGGTGCCCGAACGTGCTCGCGATCGCAGGCTGCTTCGCGGCCTCGGAGCCAATCCCGGAGGAGGCCCCGGTAGGCGTCCTTCACAGCCCGGCGGCGATCAGGGCGCGCTGCTCTGGGCGGGGCCGGGGAACATCTCGTCAAGCTTCTCGAGCACGTCCGGCGGGATCTCCGCGTCGGCGGCCTTAATGTTGTCCTCGAGCTGGCTGACCTTCGTCACGCCGCTGATCACACTCGTGACGGCCGGGTGCTGCAGGCACCACGCCATCGCAAGCTGCGCCGCCGTCAGGCCGAGATCTCCGGCCATCTCAGCCATGTCCCTGGCCTTCGTGAGGATCTCGTCGGTCCAGTAGAGGTCCATCATGATCTTGTTCTGGGATTCGTCGGCTGCGCGCGTGCCCTCGGGCGGCGGTTGCCCGGGCTCGTACTTCGCCGTGAGCACGCCGTGCGCGAGCGGGGAGAAGACCACGTTTCCGAGGCCGTTGTGCAGACAGGTCGGGAAGACCTGCTCCTCCGGCTCGCGCCACAGCAGGCTGTAGCGCGGCTGATTGGAGACCGGCGGCCGGCAGTTCATCTTCTCGGCCAGGTCGCATGCCTCCTGGATCAGCGCCGAGGGCCATTCGCTGACGCCCCAGTAGAGGATCTTGCCCTGCTGCGCGAGCATATCCATGGTCCGGATGGTCTCCTCGAGCGGCGTCTCGGGGTCCGGTCGGTGGCACTGGTAGAGATCGATGTAGTCCGTCTGCAGACGCCGAAGCGACGCATGGCACTGCTCGAAGATATGCTTCGCCGACAGCCCCGAGTCGTTCGGGCCCTCGCCCATCGGCGCCCAGACCTTTGTCGCGAGCACGTAGTCGTCGCGGTCGTAGTCCTGCAGGATCCTGCCGAGAGCCTCCTCGGCCGAGCCCCTGCCGTAGGCGTTGGCGGTGTCGATCCAGTTGATCCCACCGTCGAACGCCACCTTCACGCACTCGGCGGAGGTCTCGTCATCGACATGCGTGCCGATGGTGAGATAGCTACCGAGCCCGATCGTGCTGATCTTCACGCCCCACTTGCCGAGATTGCGATACTGCATTGCGCCCACCCTCTCTTCAGTTAAGCGGCCGTTGCGCTCTCTCCCTTCGCCTCCGGCAGGCCCGACACCTTGCTGACGATCCGGCATCATTCGCTCGGAGAGATCTTCACCAATTGAGTAGGAGTGCTCTCTCAATCGCGAATCATTCTCATCGGTATGACCGGATAGCGCGTCCAGAGGGGCGGATGGCTCCTGTCCGGAGTCATCCACTCCTCGGAGAGTGAGAGAGGTGGAGCACGTGCGAGTGAGTCAGGCGAGGTGGTTTCGTACGACGGTGGCGGCGAGCGCCGTCGTGGCAGTTGTGGCCGTCATGTTGTTTGCGGGATGTTCGGGGGATGACAACGGTGAGTTTGCGTGCGCAAAGTTGCTGACCGCGGTCGTTCGGGGCAGCCAGATTATCCCCGCCAACGACGGTCATGTGATGTCCTCGGTGAACACGCAGGTGTAGACTGACGCTGAGGTAAACGCGTGGGTGACACTACACCCGGACGGCACGGCGGTGGACCTGAGGATCGAGTGGACGAGTCTTTCGAATGTGACGGCCGGTCACATCCACGCAGAGGCGCATCCGGACAGCGAAATCCGCGGGCAGGTGCTTCCGTAGACCCGTGCCGCCCGCGCCAGCACCTTCAACCGCCCGCCGGGGTCACTCCGGCGGGCCGTGTCGCTGGAAGGGGGCCTCGGGCGCGCCGCAGTGTTCGCGGATGCGGTTCATGAAGTGCCAGAAAGGTCGATAGTGGCAGATCGGCGGGAGGCCGTGGTCGATGCCGGGCAGGTAGCCGCCGCGCTCGAGCATCGGGGGTACTTTGGCGTCAACCTCCGCGATCGCCCGTGCCGGGTTCGGGTCGGCCATCGCATGTTTATCGAGCCCGCCGCAGATGACGAAGCGCGGCAGCTCCTCGCGGATGCGCAGGATGTCTGAGCCGCCATGTGTCGGCTCGAATGCGTGGAGCATGTTCACGCCCGCGTCCCAGAGGCAGTGCACCAGCTCGCTGACATCGCCATCGCAGTCGATGTCCACAACCGCGGCCCCGATTCGCCGCGCGAAATCGGCCACTTCCCGGTAGTAAGGCGCGCAGAACTCGGCGAATGCCTCCGGTGAGATCAGCATCCCCCCGCGATAGCACATGTCCTCCCAGCCGGTGATCGCGTCAATCTGCAGGCGCTCGGCGACCCACGCCGCCTGGTCGAGGAACAGGTCGGTCTGCGCGCGGTTGATCTCGTGGATCAGCGCCGGGTCATCGTGCATCAGGAAGCTGATACGGTCGAGCCCGAACCAGCTTCGCAGCCGCCCGAAGTAGCTCGGGCAGGCCACCGAGAGCGCCGAATCAGGCTGGCTCTCCGGGAGGACTGGTCGTCCGCGCTCTGGATGGTGGGGATCCCAGCGCGGCCTCATCTCGCGCTCGAAGTCTTCGCGCCCCTCGAACATGTAGGTCTGATACTGGGGCATCGTGTACCGGCTGGCGTTGTCGATTCTCTCACGCGTGACGGACTTGTACTGGCGTATCTCCACGTAGCCGTCGCCGAGGTCCCGGCGCTCGACCTCGAAGTCGGGGACGAAGCCGGTGTGCAGAGCGACCTGGAAGTAGCCCTCGCCGCCCCAGAACTCCTCGATGTGCTCGTAGTCGCTCGGGTAGCCCTCCTCGCGTCGCCAGCGCTCGATCGTCTCGATGTGCGCGATTCCGATGCCCGGCGCGTACCAGTAGGGCACGTAGTCAGGCTGCTCGAAGTTCACCACGGCCAGAAAGCGCTCACGCGGGGTCATCTCGGCCTCCAGCCCCGGCCTGTCACACGAAAGGTCGCCACTGTCGCGCCTCGAGTGCATGCAGCAGCGCCACCGTCTGGATGAGCGTGCGGGGCAGATGGAAGGGCTCCTTGCGCGGCCTCGGCCCCGGCCCGGTCACATCCCAGGGGAAGCTGCCGTCGCGCGCGACCACCCGGTGCCACTCGCCGTGCTCGCGGTTCGGGAAATGCTCCCACGTCCACTCGTGCGTCCGGTCGTACCACTCCAGCGCCCAGTCCTCGCCCGTTACCGCCCAGGCAAGCAGCAGGGCATAGAGCGCCTCGGTGTGCGGCCACATGTTCTTGTTGGCATCCGGGCTGATCGGCTCGCCGCTCTCCACGTCGATCGAGCCGAAGAACCCGCCGCACTCGTCGTCCCACGACGCCTCGATGTGCGATCTGATGGCCTCGACGGCTCGCTCGACCCGATCAGGCTCGTTGCGGTCGCGGAAGATCCGCAGGCCGAACCAGGCTGATTCGACGGCGTGCCCGGCGATGCAGACGTTGGCCAGCGGGCCGTCCACGGGCCTCCCGTCGGTGCGCAGATACTCCCGCACCAGTCCGCTCTCGTCGTCGAGGAACAGGTCCTGCACGCGGGTAGCGTGATCGTAGCCAGCCGCCAGTATCTCCGCATCGGCAAGCGCGGTGCCGAGCTGATGATAGACGAGCGAGAAGATCATCGAGATGCCGTGGCAGGCCGCGTTCTCGCCGAGGTCCCTGTCGCCGGCGAGCTGCGCGTTCGCGGGCACCATCCGCTGCTCAACGGTCCTGCATGTCTCGTATGCGGCCTCGATCGCCCGCGAACTTCCAGTCGCGCGGATGTACTCGGCGAGGCCCATCAGAATGAAGCCATCGTTGTATATGTTCCGACTCGGCTCAAGCGGCGTCCCGTTCCGATGTACCGAGTGCGGCCAGACCCAGCTCACCCGCGGGCCGATCTGCGCGATCAGATCGAAGGTCTGATCGGCCACGCGCAGCCATTCGTGCCGACTGCCAATCCAGTTGTACAGTCGCGACCATATGAACAACGACCGGCCGATCGACCAGACGGTCTTCACCTCGCTCGTGACACGTCCGTCCTCGGTAATCGTCTCCATCGGCCCGCCGAACACGTGGTCGATCCCGTTCTGCATCCACCACGGCACCCAGTCGTCCAGCAGCGCGTCCTCATAGAGCCTCAGAAGCGCGCCCATATCCTCAGATGGTCGCATCGCACACTCTCCTCCGCGTTTGCGCCGTCACCCGCTGGACCTCTCGCCCCAGTGCCTCGACACCCGCTCGATGCAGCCGCTCGGGTCATAGTCGTCCGCGTGCACGCCCAGTCCGGCCCGCTCGCGGATGCCCTTGAGCTGCTGGAGCTGCTCGGGCGAGAAACGCTCCGCGCCGCCGAGTTGGCCGATGATCGTGGCGACCTTCGCGCCCTGCTCGACGGTCTCCATGCGGTAGTAGGCTTCCCACAGGTCGCCGCCGACGGTCACCACGCCGTGGTTCCGCAGCAGAAACGCGTCCGCCTCCTCGAGCATCGGCAGCGCGGTCTCCGGCACCTCTGTGGTTCCCGGTGTTCCATATTCTGCGCACGGCACCTCCCAGAGCGAAACGGCGATCTCCGTCAGGTAGTGCGTCGGCACGGCCTTTCCGAGCGCCGCGAACGCCGTCGCGTAGGGTGGATGCGCGTGCACCACCGCGCCGACGTCCTTCCGTGCGCAGTAACAGGCGAGGTGCAGCAGAGCCTCGGACGATGGCCGCCCGTCGCTGAGCACGCGGCCCTCAGGGCTCAGCAGCACGAGGTCGCCCGGCTTCATGAAGCCCTTCGACACGCCGGTCGGCGTGCACAGGATGTTCCCGTCGGCCATCCGCGTGGTGATATTGCCGTCATTGGCCGCAACCATCGAGCGCTCCCACATCCGTCGCCCGATCTCGCAGATCGCCTCTCTCAGTTCGATCTCGGTCTGCATGGTCACTCCTCTGTCCGCGGTCAGAAAGCAGAAAGAAGGGCGGCGCGCCGGCGCCGCCCTTCATGCCCTTCGGGTCGTTCCGCCTACAGATCCGAGAGGGCCACGGGCTGGCCGGAGTCGGCGGACTTGTTCGCCGCGATGCTGACCGCCAGTGACTTCATACCGTCCGCGTAGTCCGACAGGATCATCGACTGGTCGCCGGCCTCGACAGCCCTGACGAAGACCTCGCTCTCGCGGAAGTGCGCCGCGATGGGGGAGAAGGTCTTGGTCTCGGTGCCCGCCTGGGTGCGCAGCTCGAAGTTGAACTGGTCGAAGACCACGGTCTTTCGGTCGCCGACGATACAGAGGCCGTTGCGCCAGCCCGGCGGGATGCACGAGTTGCTGATGTTGCCGACCGCGCCGCTCTCGAAACGCAGATTGACAGTTCCGACGTCCGGCACCGAGATGTTCTCGACGTCGGTCATCACCCGCAGCGCCATTTCGGCGAAGACGCGCTCGACATCGCCCGCGAGATACCGCGCCATGTCGATGATATGGGTGGTCTGCTCGAGGATCTGTCCTCCGGACATGTCCTGCCGCCGCCACCATGCGACGCCGGGCAGTCCGCCCATCCACCAGCCGAGCACCATGCCGATGGTGTCGCCCTCGAGCGCCTCCATCGCCCACTTCGCGGTGTCGTGGTAGCGCCAGTGGTAGCCGACGCAGTTGATGACGCCGGCCTCATCGATCGCCGCCTGGATCTCGCGCGCCTTCTCCATCGTCAGCGCCTGCGGCTTCTCGACGAACAGCGCCAGGCCGTGCTGGGCCGCGAGGATCTCCTGGTCCTCGTGGGCCATCGGCGGCAGGCAGACGTAGACGGCGTCCATCTCGACGCTGTCGTACATCTCCCTGTAGTCCTCGAACGCCTTGCCGCCATACTCCTCTGCGGCCGCCTCCGCCTTCTCGGCGACGATGTCGCTGAACGCGACCATCTGCGCGCCCTCGATGCGCGCAAGGTTCTTCATGTGGGCGTTCGCGATACCGCCGCATCCGACGAATCCGATTCTGACCGCCATCTGTCGTCCTCCCTCTGTTATCGCGAGCCAGGGGTCTGCCTCGCTCCGAAGGCTATGTAGTTCACTGGCTGATAGGTTCGCAATTCATCGCCCGGCACCTGCACGGTTGCTTGCCGTCGTTCAGGTGGCGGGCGTGGCGCTCGCTCTCCACTGAGGGTCGGGACCCGGAGCCGGGAAGTCAGCGAGGGTTTGCGCCGGCGCAGGGCACCAGCCTTCACGAGGAGACGACGTGTCGCGGGCGGGGGCGCCAGCCCTCCGGTGAGGGTGGGCTCTCCAGCGCGTGCGTCAGCGCTCGCACGATCTGTCGCACCGCGTCGGCCGCCTCGGCGTAGCGACGGCGCTGGTGCAGGGGCAGGACCTCGGCGGCGTGTCGGTCACGCATCCGCTGCTCCAGTAGCTCGCATGGAGGCACCTGCAGTGATCTGATCTCGTCGAAACTGAGGTTCGCGGGCCCGACGCCGTTCAGGAGGCGATGAATCTGCGCCCACCCGAAGCGCGTGCGCAGGAACGCCGCGACGTAATCGGGGTCGATGCCCTCCAGCCGGACGATGTCGACGAAGCAGTCAACGACCGCCGGCGTGTCGCAATGGTAGACCGCCAGCCGGTTCCTCTCCAGCGAGCCCGCCCCCGAGCGCGCGATCAGCAGGTCACCGCGGCGCACCCGCGCCCTCTCGATCGCCCACGGCGACTCGGGGTCGACTGCGATGAGATCACGGAGGTCCACTCCGCTGATCCGCATGGCTCCCTGTCCGATCAGAGGCAGGCCGCCATCGACGTGCTGAGGCCTCCGGCCGGTGACGATGGCGCCGTAGGTGATATGCGTGATGAACTCCCCGAGCGGACGGAGCGGCAGTGAGCACTGCCGCAGCACGCGGTCGTATGCGGGATGCCAGTACGCGGGGTCCATGCGGGTAACCAGGTCGCGCTGAGGCCGTCGGCTGACGAACACGCTGGGGAGCTCCTGCGGCATGAGATTGCGTGCGGATGAAGGATATTCGCCACCTGGAAGCGAATCGCCTGTCGCACCAGGGATGAGGATCACCGCAGCATCGCTGCGGCCAAGCCGAGGAGGGACATCGATGGCCTTCATGCCGGAGCTGGCGGACTTCATCGATTTCGACGACGCGGAGGAGTGCGCGCGGGTACGCGCAATTACAAAGGAAGAGATCACCAACCATCCCAATCCCGACTTTCAGATCAGGGTGATCGAGGATTCGGCCGAGTTCTACGGGGCATTTGCGACCGACATCGTCACACGGATCGTACAGGCCCGCGACGAGGGTCGCGAGTGCGTGCTGATCCTGCCGGTCGGGCCAGTGCCGCAGTTCGCCGTGGCCGCCCGGATGATCAACCAGCTTGGGATCGACTGCAGCCACGTGGTCACATTCAACATGGACGAGTACGCTGACGAGAACGGCCAGACCGCTCCGCCGGACTGGGAGGGTTCATTCGCGACGGCCATGTGGGCGAACTTCTTCGGCCGCATTGACGAGAGCCTGCGCCCGAAGGAGGAGAACATTCACTTCCCCAACAGCGATAACATCAACGACTACTCGACGATGATCGAGGACCGGGGCGGCGCCGACTGCTGCTACGGCGGCATCGGCTGGTGCGGCCACATTGCGTTCTGGGAGTCGCACATGGGCTACGAGTACGACACGATCGAGGAGTATAAGCAGGCGCGCGCGCAGATTGTCGAGCTGCACCCGATGACGATCATGCAGAACGCCCTCCACAGCTTCGGTGGCGACTGGTCATGGGTGCCGCCGAAGGCGGCGACGATCGCCCCAGCGGATATCATGGGCGCAAAGCACCGCAGCTTCTGGCTGGATGGCATGTGCGGTCCTGCAACGCCGATGAGCTGGCAGCGGTTCATCGCCCGGCTGGTCGCGCACGGACCGGTCAGCAAGTTCATCCCCGGCTCCATTTTGCAGGAGGCGCGGACGGACTACACGATTCTCGGCGGGGTCGCCGACAACGTCGAGATCGACATGTCGTGAGCTCACGCCACGCAGAACGCGAGCGGCGGAGTGCCGGGGAGGGCGCTCCGCCGTTTCCATTTGCGTGTTGTCCGGGCGTGGAACCTACGGGATGCGGGTCCCGGAGTGCTTCGTGAGCGTGAACTCGACCCTCTCCTCGCCCTGCGGTGGCACTGAGACGCTCATCGATACATGGCCGGACCCGGTCACGTACTGCGCCTCGGTCTCGAACTCCCAGGTGTTGACGACGGTCTCCCGCAGCTCGATCTCGGCCTCCTGGGCCATGAAGTTCCGCACGGTGATGGCGTAGCGCTCCACAGTGTCGAAGCCGCTCACCTGGCCGAGGCGATCGAACTGCATGCGGATCTTCTGCCGCTCGAGCAGCGTGCGCTCGACCTCGAGTGCCTGCTGCTCGCCGAGGTCAAGTTCGAAGCCGACTGCCGGTTCGAAGTCCAGCGTGGCGTTCTGAAGTGCCGCAGGCAGGTGCTCGGGCCCCAGGACGACCGTCAACGGGCCGCCGGGGATCTTCGCGGTGCCCAGCGCGCCCTCTCGCGGTGGATCGACCAGCATGACCGTGCGCGCGGTCTCAGGCGATGCCTCAGAGTCAACGCGATAGATCATCCGTGCGTCGATCTGCACGCCGGGCAGGAACGTGGCCCGAATGGCGGTACCAGGCGGCAGCGCGGTGACCTCGCGCACGGGGAAGCTCGGCGGCTCAGCACCCTCCGGGGTGGTCGCGCCCGGGCGTCCGAGCACGATCTGCACCTTCGCCGGGTCGAGCCTTACGCCGCTGTTGTTCGTGATGGTGAGAAAGCCCCGCAGGACCGGTTGGGCGGCTTCGGGCGCCCACACGAGCCGATACGTCGGGCTCCAGGCCACGCCCTTGAGCTGCCACGTCAGCATGACCGGATAGTCGCCCGCCTCAGGCGCCGTCACGACCCACTGCAGCGACTTGCCGCCGGACGCGGGCTGCATGAGCTCGCCCTCAGTAAGCTCCGGCGGGAGATGCAGCCGAATCGATCCCGGCTGGATGTTGTCGCTCGACCACGTGAAGGAGATCGTGTTCCGGCCCCTGGCGAGTCGCACACTTGCGGGCTGACGAACGAGCGCGGTGTCGGCGTCCGAGTAAAGCACCACCTGTACAGGCAGCGTCTCACCGACCTGCTGCAGCCCGTCGGCGTTCAGATTCGGCGCGAGGAGGATCGCCAGGATCGTCGCGCACGTCAACGCACCGGGATGCCTCTGCATTGTCCCCGCTCCCATCTGTGCATCATGCAGCCTCGAATGCGAGCGTCTTTTCGCCGACGCAGAATGAGGCGCCTCCCGCCTCAACGCACGGCGAAGCAATCCGAGCCCGCCGCAGCCGCGCCCTCAACCGAGACGATCGCGGTATGCTCACCCTTCGGGAGCACGCTGTCGCAGGTCCACTCGACCGTGACCGCCTCGCCGGCCGGCAGAGTGATCGTCTTCGGCTCCGCGAAGCGCCCCGGCTCGAGCGCAACGCAATGGACGGTGGCCTCGATCGTCTCGGCGTTGGCCCACGAACTCACGGTGGCGGTCACCGTCCACGGCTGCCCCCACTCGATGTCCGCGGCGGCCACCCGCGTCACGACCAGCGGCCCTCGCGGCGGCATCACCCGCACCGGCACCTCGCAGTCCGCCACGGCGTGCACCTCGCCGGGACTGGTCGCATGCGCGCGCAGCATCGTCAGGCCCGGGCGACCCCCATCCGGCGCCCAGTTGAACTCGACCACCTCGCGAGCGTGTGGCGCGACTCTCACGATGGCCTCGGACGGCAGTACGCGGCCCTCGGGAGCGGTCATCGTGATGGCGATCGACCGCGGCGCGTCAGTGGCGTTGTAGGCCGCAAGATGCAGGCGCACCGAGCCGTCCGGGAGCACCCGAGGGCTGTCGTCGAGGCTGACGAGGGCGATACGCCTGAGGCCCGCGCCAGTCGGCGACAGCCAGCGCGCCTCGTCCGCGGTCCAGTCATAGGTGCAACCGGTCGCCATCACGTTCACGATCTCGAAGCCTGAGCCAGTCGGCATGGTATCAGGCAGCTGGAAACGCGCCTGCCCGTTCTCGTTCGTCAGTGTGGAGGCAACGAACTCCCCGTCGCCCGCCCAGCGCCCCGTGACACGCGCGGTGTGCACCGGCCTGTCGTCGGCGTCGAGGATTGTCACCACCGCCGCCTCGCCATCCGCGCGGAGCTCAGCCACGTGCACGAGGCGATGGTCCTCGGGCCTCTGCGCGCGCACGCGCCTGAGTTGCCCGAAGCGGTCGATGCTCCAGCCATCGTCGAAGAAGCCCGCCTCGGTGAAGTATGCCGCCTCGTAGCAGGTCACGGGCGGCTTGTTGTTGACGTTCAGCGTGTGCGGCAGCTCCGACTGATCGTTGTTGAACACGACGTAGTCCGGATAGGCCCACGGCAGTTTCTCGAGGTCGTAGCCGAGAAGCTGCAGGTCGGTTCCGTCGGGCTTCATGAACACGCGGCGGTTCGCGATAACGATGTACGTCTCGTTGTCTGTCAGCGGGTTGGGGTAGCACATCAGCGCGCCGAACTTCTCGCCCACGTAGCGGCGGTCGCCCCGCAGCGGATCGCGGACGATCACGCGGTCGCGTCGCACCTCGACCGGGAACTGCTGCCGGGCGTGCGCCCGGCGCAGTATCGCGCTGCTGTCGAGCGTCCCGAAAACCACCAGCGTGTGCGTCGCGGCGTCGGCCGGATCAAGCGCCTGCTCGGGCATCGCCTCAACGGCCTCGGCATGCACGTTGAAGTCGTTCCAGCTGCGCGCGAACTGCTCGGCCTCAGTGCGATGCCGTCGGACATCCTCGGCCGTCCCGGCGGTCCCATAGACCACCGCGAAGGGGCGCAGGAAGGCGTCACCGACCGGCCCGCACAGCTCGGGGCGCTTGCGCAGGCGCCGGGGCTCGTCGGCGGGACGCCAGTCCACGACCGCACCGGAGTGGTCGAGCGTAGCCCGAACTGAGATGGTGGCAGGCGGGCCATCGTAGCACGCAAGTCCGTCGGCGTACACCCGCACGCTGTCGGCGTCGGCGACGGGGCTGCCGGCGAGGTAGAGCGTGAAGGCCGCGACGTTCTCGGTGGTCACCGCCACGCCGTCGTCGGTCGCGCGTACCTGCAGCGTCCCCGACATGCCGTCGATCAGGAAGTCATCGATGCGCCCCCAGTAGAGCTCGGCGTGGGGGAGGACCGTGCTCTGGACACTGAAGCCCGCGGGCATCTTGATGCGCCTGCGGCCGACGAAGAACTCGTAGATCGCGCGGTAGTTGGTGCCGCGGCCGTGCCCCAGCAGCGGATTGAAGATCATCGCGTGGTCGTAGGCGCCCGGAGCATCAGCCGAAAGCTCCAGCAGGGCCTCGCGCAAACGTATTCCGTTCTCTGGCCAGACGATCGTATCGCTGCCGTCCACGATATGCCCGATTGCGCCCCACCTGCCGCGCTCGGGCCAGTAGAGCGGCGATGCCGCCTGCAGCAGCGGGCGGCGAAACTCCTCGATGAGGTCGCGGCAGTCCGTCCGGGCATACCAGTGGTTGTGCCAGAGCCGGTAATCCGTCCAGCCATCAACGCCCATCACGGCGGCGAAGACATCCGGGTGGCGCAGGCCGTGGCGCAGCGCGCCGGTTCCGCCCATCGAACCGCCGGTCATGTAGATACGATCGCGGTCGAGCCCGAAACGCGCGGCGGCGTCGTCGACGACCCGCAGCGTCTCGACGTCGCCGACGCCCTCGTAGAAGTTCGGGCCGCGCGCGTTTAGATGTATCAGCACCCAGCCATACTCGTCGGCCCACTGGCGCTGGAAGGCGGAGAAGCTCTTGCTTACGCTCCAGCCGTAGCCATGGCCATGCAGCACCGCCGGGTAGCCGGCGCTTGAAGGCGGGGGACAGTCCGGGACGTAGACGCCATAGGCCTGCGTGGAATCGTCCAGCGGGGAGTGGTACTCCACGATCTGTGACAGGCCCTCCGCCTGCGCCGCCCCGACGACGCAGAGCGCGAGAGCAGCTACCACCAGCGCGAGGGCTCTGCCTGTCACGCCTCAACCTCCGGTCAGACGGCGTGTGCGGTTCGGCGTATGATCTCATCCTGCAGGTCGGGTGACAGTCGCGTGAACCGCGCGGTGTATCCGGCCACGCGTACGAGCAAATTCGGAAACTGCTCGGGCCGCTGTTGCGCCCGCTGCAGCTCCGCGGCGTCCGTGAAGTTGACCTGCACCTCAAAGCCGCCGCCGGCGAAGAATCCGTGCAGCAGCGCCTCGAGCTTGGCGAGGTCGGCGTCGGAGACGATGCGCCGGCCGTGGAACGGCGTACCGAAGATCCGGCGATCGAACTTGAGGTTGAAGACAACTCCGCCCAGCGCTGGCCGCAGGTCGATCCGGTTGACGGAGCGCATTGCGGCGGTGGGCCCGTTCCGATCGCGGCCCTGTGCCGGCCCGAGGCAGTCCGCGAGCGGCTCGCGTGCCGGGCGGCCGTCCGGGGTCGCCTCGGTCTCGGCGCCAAGCCGCGCGTGCATGATCCACGACAGGTAGCCGGGCAGATAGCTGCCGCCCAGGGGGCTCCTCTGTCGCGCGGCCTCCTGGTGCCAGAGATCGGCGAAGCGGGCAGCGATCTCGTCCACCTCTTCGTCATCATTGCCGAGCTTCGGCGCGGCCAGAAGTTGGCGGCGCAGCCTCTCGTGGCCCTCGAAGTCCGCGTCCGTGGCCTCGACGATCTCCTCGAGCGTGGCTGACCGCTGTTCGAAGACCACCCGGCGGATCGCCGCGAGGCCATCGGCAAGGTTCGTCAGCCCCACGGCCTCCGGCTCGGTGAAAACGTAGCGCGCGGCCGAGACGCCCCGGTTGATGTCCCGGCCTCGCGGCAGGCAGTCGCGAACCACGCATGACAGCAGCGGATGGGAGTCATGCCTCGCCGCGGCCGCCTGAAAGGCGCCGACTGTCCGGGCGTTGCTCTTCGTCAGGAACCGCACCTGCTTCGCCACGGCCGCCTCCAGCGCCTCGTACGTTGTCAGCTCCGCGGCGGGCGGCGTCCGGGCGCCCAGCAGCCTGCCCGTAGCGGCGTCCACGCCGCCACGGAGGGCCATCGAGAGAGCCTTCGCGAAGTTCACGTAGCCGCTGGCAACCCACGGATTGCTGCGTCCGGCCACCGTGATCTCGGTGCAGGCGCAGGGCACGTACTGCACCGCATCGCGCGCCGATACGCCGACGTCGCGGAGGCCCGGCACGATGACCTCGTCGTTGAAGATCGCGGGATATCCACCCCCGCGGGTCAGCATCAGCGTCGCCTGGCGCATCACAGCCGGGTTGAGATCGCGGTGCCAGGCCAGGCACGCGCCCGGCGCGATAAGCTGCAGCTGATCGGTCGTCTCGAGGGCCATCAGTGTCAGCTCGTTGCAGGCGTCGGAGCCGTCCGGTCGCGTCCCACCGACGATGTAAAGCTGGGGGGTGTCGAAGCTCGGAATCTCGTTGTACTTCACGAACAGGCATGCCAGCAGCTCCCGGGCCTGCTGCTCCGTGAGGCGGCCGGACTCGATGTCCGCCCGCAGGGCCGGCAGGAGGTAGCGATCGACGCGGCCCGGGCAGAAGCAGTGGTGTCCGGGGCCGACGTCCAGCGCGACGAGCATGTGCATCAGCCACGTCGCCTGCAACGCCTCGTGGAAGCTCTCGGCGGGTCCTGCGGGCACGCGGCGACAGATCCGGGCGATCAGGCGCAGCTCTTCGGCTCGCGCAGCGTCGGCTTCATCCTCGGCCATCCGCTCGGCCAGCTCCGCGTAGCGCAGCGCGAACCGCTCCGCGGCCTGCAGAGCAATGATCGCGCCGCGGTAGAAGTCCCGCCGCGGGTCATCAGGGCCGGTCGCCGCCAGGTGTCGCTGCGCCTCCCTGCGCAGCGACCGCAGGCCGCGGCGGAGGACCGTTTCGTTGTCGATCGTCATGTGCCCCTTCATCACGCCCGCGGTGTGCAGCGACGCCTCCCGCGCGGCCGCGTCCTCTGGCCGAAGGCTCCCGAGCGCCTGCTGCATGCGCTCCGCCCGTGGATCAGCGAGGCCTTCCACCCGCTGTAGCAGGTCCGGATCCGGGGCTTCGCTCAGCGGGTAGTGCCCGACGATGAGCTCCTCTGGCGCGATACGGATGGGCATCTCGCGCAGCACGCGGGCCAGACCGCGGGCGCTGCGCACCTCCCGCGGCTCCTCCGGCATCTCGTGATAGCCGAGCAGCCACAGGGCGTTCCAGTCGTGGAACGTCCCGGCGTCGGGGCCGGGCAGCCGATTGATGAGTCTCTGGAGGCGCTCAGTCACTGGCATCCTCCTGGTCCTCGGGCGCGAAGATCTTCTCGCGGAGCCGCCGCAGGGCCGCCTCGGATTGGTCGGCCCACGACTCGGGCGCCGGCCCACGCGCGAATCGGGCACCGACATACTTCTCGGTCAGCACGGTCAGCTCCTGCGCCAGCTCGGGGCGAGACCTGGTTGCAATGGCTACGAACTCCCACGGCGCGGTCGTCGGCGTCCTGACGAGCTCCTTGCGCGTTAACCAGCGCAGCGCCTGCTGATAGGCGTGGATGATACGCTCGTCCGCGGAGACGCCGGTGCGCAGCGGCCTGATCCGTCGCTCGTACCAGCGCCCGCCGACCGAGATCGCCACGACCGCGATGATGAGCAGCAGCCCGAGGAGAATGACCTGCGTCTGGTGGACCGTGACCCACGTTGCGCCACGATCGAAGGCCGCACGCATGCGCTCCAGCGCCACACCGGTGCCACCCTCCTCAGGGGTCAACTCCTCGAGGTCCGGCGTCGGATCGAAGTCGATCCATCCGG
>JALGTR010000043.1 GCA_029821265.1 Candidatus Zipacnadia bacterium | reverse complement strand
CGCCGGTCACCATCTGCAGGGTGCCGACCTCCGCAGGTCGCATCGTTTCGCGCACCCCCACCAGCAGGCGTCCGGGCACGATCCCCCCTCGCATCCGCTCCGGCGCCGCCTCAGCAGCCTGGGGCAGTGCCGAGGCGACGAGCAGGGCAGCGAGCAGAGCGACAGGCACCATGAGACCGCGGCGGGTTATCCTCCCGACCGCGGCCTCGAGGTTACGAATACATCGACCGGCGATCTCAATCATCATCCAGCCACACGTCCCGGCATCAGCGCTCGAGCTGCAGGGCGCGAACGGCTGTGACCTGCTGGCCGCTCGCCGCCCGCGCGCGCACGCGCACGAGGTAGGTCCCTGCCGGAGCGGGAGCGCCGCGGTGGTTCCGGCCGTCCCACGCGACCTGTTGCGGGCCAGCCGCCTGTTCGCGGCCCGTGAGAACCCGGCGGACAACCCGCCCGGCAATGTTGAGCACCGCCACATCGACCGAGGCGTCGGCGGTGAGGTTGTAGACGACCTCTGTCCGCCCGCCTGTGGTCGCGAGGCTGAGGGCGCCGATCGCCAGCGCTCCCTCTCGATCCGCGACGTGAAGTGTGAACTCACGCTCGTCTGGCTGGTCACCGGCCTCATAGGAATACCCCGTGCTTGTCCTGAGATAGATCGTGCGACCCGTCGTCGTGTCCGTCAGTACCGGCCTGAGATCGGCAGGAAGCTGGCTCAGATCGGGCCAGCTGAGCCGCACCGTCGCGCCGGGCATGCCGCAGGCCACTCGGATCGTCCACCCGTCGGCCATGCTCACGAAATCCGTCGCCAGCCGTGAGCCATCTGCGTTCGGCCGGACGAAATACAGGTCGAGGTCTGCATCCGGCCGCGGTGGCGAGATGACTCCGCTTAGCACCGCCGCGTTCGTGCTCACGCCGAGGAAGTTGTCGGTATCCGCGATACCCCCGGCCTCAGCGGTAAGCTGCAGAGCCCAGCCGTCGAAGCTTTCGGCCTCGCGCTCGGACAGCTGCGCCGCCGCCACATTCCGGTGCAGCAGAAGCGTCGCCGGCCTCCGCGCCAGAAAAAGCACGCCCCGGCCGGGCTCGACCACGGAGGTCGCGAACGGCATATCCGCAGCGGTCACGAGGCGATAGCTCTGAACGAACGGATCATAGGCCCACGCGTAGTCCCGGGTGAAGCCCAACTGGTTCGACGTAGTGAGGTCCACAGCGGTTCCCTGGCCAATATCGGTCACCGTCGTGGCACCGAAATCCATCAGGGTCGGGAAGGGATTCCCCACCATATTCCAGCCGGCAACGACCGGTCGCGGGAAGGCACCCTCTCCCGCCGCCTGGCCGGCGATCTCCGCGATGATCGCCTCATCCGTCTTCATCCACCACGCCCGCCCGAGGGCCTGGGTGAATGCCGGAGAGTTCGGCTGCTGCGACCACACGACATACTGTCCGGCGCCATCGGCCCCTGCTGGGTCCCACCAGGCGAAGTCCACGCTATCGCCCGGTCCGACGCCGAGGATCTCAGCGACCTGATTGCCGTCGGGGGCCGCGGGCAACGCACCTATGGAGATGATCGACAGACCCGGCGGATAGTTAAACGTGAAGTTCGGATTCGACACGACCGGGCCCACGGCCACCACCTGCTCCACCTCGTTGTCCCAGTCGTCAACCGCGGTGACCGCGTACCAGTACTGAACGCCATCCTCCGTCGTCTCGTCGTCATAGTGCTGTCCGACGCCGCTGGGCAGCGTCGCGATCGGCGTCATTCCGGCAACGGCCGCGAAGCTCGACTCCGCCCGGTAGATGCGATACTCAACGACGTCGTCCACCTCGTCATAGCCGACCCAGCTCAGCGAGATCGAGCCGCCTTCGTCCGCCGGGGTATCAACCGCCGCGAGGTTCTCGATGGCCGGTGGGGGAAGATCGTCCCGCGCCTCGGCCGGTCCCGCGTCATTGCTTGGTACCGCGTTCGCAGCATCGAGGCTGACGACCCGGTACCAGTACGGCGTGACATCCGCGACGGTCGTGTCGATGTACCCAGACTGTCCGGGGTCAAGCTGGTCGATCTGCGTGAATACCCCGGGGGTGCCGGGCACCGCACCGCTCTCGGGCGCGCGGAGGATATCGTAGCGAACGATGTCCTGCCCCTCGTGATCATCCGGCAGCGTCCAGGTCAGCGTGATGCTCCCGCCCTCGTCATCGGGGGTGTCGAAGGCCTGCAGGTCGTCGATCGGCTCCGGTGGGAGGTTCAGACCCAGCGCCGTGGCGGTGTTGACCCGCCCGGTGCCGAGCGTCCCGGCCACGAGGGGGTTTCTGTCATCGATATCTTCGGCCGAATCCCGTAGCTGGCGCGTGATGTCGTCGGGGGAGAAGCCGGGGTGCTGCGCCTTCACCAGCGCCGCAAGGCCTGCGACGATCGGGCAGGCCATCGATGTGCCGCTGAGCGTGTTATAGGCGACGTCCAGCCCGGAGAAGTCGGGATCGTAGTACCACGTGCTCAGCACATTCACGCCTGGAGCGCTGACGTCCACGAAGCTGTAGCTCGACGCGTCGCGGTTGGTGAAGTAGGCGGCAACGTCGCCCGAGTCGGTCGCGGCGACCCCGATGACGAAGTTGTCCACGCCGGGATTCGGGCCGTCGTTGCACACGGGGGACTGCCAGGTCATGGGATCATCAGTGAAGACGATCGCCGAGTTGCCCGCAGCCGCCACCACCGTCACGCCCGCGGCGCGCGCATTCGCTATCACCGGGTCGTAGGACGTCCCATAGCCGCCGCTCAGGCTCAGGTTGATCACGTCCGCGCCGTTGTCAATCGCGTACTGCATCGCCGCCAGCGTGTCGCTGCGGACGATCGAGCCCAGCGGGCTGGCAACGCGCAGAGCCATGAGCTGACAGTTCCAGTCGTGACCGGCGACGCCGGTAGCGTTGTCCGTCTTTGCGCCGATCAGCCCCGCGACGTGAATGCCATGCGAGACCAAACCTGGCTCGTAGTCGGTCCCGACCGTAGCGCCGTCAGGCGGGCCGGCGTCCGGATCGTTGTCGTTGTCCCGGAAGTCCCAGCCATTTATGTCATCGACGAAGCCATTGCCATCGTCATCAACCCCGGGGGTCCCTCCCTGCTCCGCGCTGTTGACCCAGTACTTCCCGGCAAGGTCCTCGTGGTCGAGGTCCGCCCCCGAATCGATGACCGCTACGATCACGTTCGCCGCGCCAGTGTTAATGTCCCATCCGGTCGGTGAGTCCATCAGCGGCCAGTGATACTGGCTGGCGTAGAGCGGGTCGTTGGGGACCACGGTGAGGTGATCGATCCGATCTGGCTCGGCGGCGCGAATCGCAGGCTCCGCAGCGAGCGTCGTGACACCGTCCACCACCGTCATGCCGTCCGGCAGGCTCACGACCGCAAGCGGCGTGTTCGGTATCGTCCGCACTATCGAGGCGCCCAGACGTTTGAGCATCGCCTCAATCTCCGCCCGGCTCGTGCCTGGCGCGATCTGCACGATCGCCTGCCCTGCGACCGCCTCGTCGGGGAGAAGCCGCACACCACCGTTCGCGGCGGGCACCTGCAGCATCCGCGGGCTGACGACCTCCGTCTGCACATCGTCAGCAGCGCAGAGGCTTGCGGTGAGGAGGGTTGCGAGGAGGATCGCTGCGGTGGTCGTGGAGGAACGACGAGACCGTGCACGGCGTCGGCGGGGGATCATCTCAAACCGCCTCCCAAACGGTGGAGAACCGCTCTACCACCGGCAGCGCCCTGCCGGAAATCGGCGCGATAATACCAGCTTGCCATATACCTGTCAACCGCGCACAGGAGCGGCTCGCGGCACTCTCGGGGCGAGCAACAACCGGGTGACACAGAGGCGAATCGGGGGCGAAAACCCGGTGCGATTCAAGCATGCCGGCGAGGCGCCGTTAAGTGTCCCGCGACAGCACAGCAGACGCAGGGAGGCGATCCGAAGTGACGAGGGGGCTCCACGCCGCGGCGGCGGGTATGCGCGTGCAGGTGACCAAGCAGGATGTCTACGCCAACAACCTCGCCAACGCGGCCACGGTGGGCTATCGGCGCTCGGATCTGACGATCGGGCAGCGCGACTTCGCGGGGGCGCTGCAGGATGCCGGCGCGATTCCAGGTGAGCCGACGACCTCGGTGGACGTCACGCCCGGTCCGGTGCGCGAGACTGGAGACCCCTTCGACCTGGCGATCGACGGCGAGGGCATGTTTGCCCTCCAGACCGATCGGGGGCTGCGATACACGCGCGACGGACGGTTCCGCATAGCTCCCGACGGGCGGCTGATGTCGATCTCGGGGCACCAGGTGATGGGCCGGGCTGGCCCGATCACCCTGCCGGGGAACGAGCTGCTGGTCACCGGGCGCGGGCAGGTCTTCTCTGAGGGGCAGTTCGTGGATGAACTGTTCATCGCGCAGTTCGGCCCCGGGGACGGCTTGCGGCGCGATCCTGACGGTCTGCTGACCGCAGCGGTCGGACCACGCATGGCGCAGGATCCTCACGTCATGCAGGGCTTCGTCGAGGAGGCGAACGTAAGCGTGGTGCGCGAGATGACGCACATGATGACCGGCTTTCGCGCGTATGAGGCCTCAGCCGCCGCGCTTCGATACACCGACGAGACACTGGGCACGCTGATAGAGAGCACCGCCGCGTGATGCACGCTCAATGCCGTGGCGAACGAAAAACTGACCCTGAGGTGATAGCCCGATGATGCGCGCATTGTGGTCGGCCGCAAGCGGGATGACCGCACAGGAGCTTAATGTCGATACTATCGCCAATAATCTCGCAAACGTGAACACCACGGGTTTCAAGAAGCAGCGTGTGGAGTTCCAGGACCTCATGTACGAGACCCTGCGCAACGCCGGGACCGCCGCTGCCGAAGGGGTGGAGATCCCGACCGGAATCCAGGTGGGCCTCGGGAGTCGGACCGCCGCCACGCGCAAGCTCTTCGCCCAGGGGACCTTCCAGGAGACCGGCAACCCGCTGGACATGGTGATCGAGGGGGACGGCTTCTTCCAGGTCCTGACGCCCAACGGCTCGGTGGCCTACACGCGCGCGGGCGCGTTCAAGATCGACAGCGAGGGGAACGTCGTGACGGCCGACGGCTTTCCGCTCGAGCCGCCGCTGGTTGTGCCACCAAGCACGACATCGATCTCCGTCGGCAGCGACGGAACGGTGAGCGCGACGACGGCGGGTTCGACCGAGCCGCAGACGATCGGCCAGATCGAGCTGGCGCGCTTCGCGAACCCGGCAGGCCTGCAGAACCTTGGCCACAGCCTGCTGGGCGTCACCGCAGCCTCAGGCGAGCCGACGGTCGGCGCGCCGGGAATAGACGGGTTGGGCACGATCTCGCAGGGGATGCTGGAGATGTCGAACGTGAAGGTGGTCGAGGAGATGGTCAACATGATCACCGCCCAGCGCGCCTACGAGGCCAACTCGCAGGCGATCCGGATCGCCGACCAGATGCTGGAGATCGCGAACAACACGCGGCGATAGGGCTGAGTGGACGCCATGACCTGGACGACGCTGATCGGCTGCCTCGTGGTGATAGCGGCTGGGCCATGCGATCTCGCCGTGGTGACGCTTCACGAGGAGGCATTGATCGAGGGAAGGCGGATCGAACTGGGCGAGGTGGCGAAGGTCGTGGGCGAGGGAAAGCAGGCGGAGGCGCTGGCGGCGACGGACATCGGGCCCGCGCCGCTGCCGGGCAGCAGCCGCGAGGTGAGCGTGGGCTACGTGAAGATGCGGCTGCGACGTGCCGGCGTCGACTGCGGAAGGCTGCGCTTCGAGGGCGCCGAGGAAGTTCGCGTGCGATGTCGCGCGGTCGCGGTGAGCGCGGATGCGGATGGCGAGCAGCCCGGATCTGTCGCCGGGTCGCAACAGGCTCGCTCCGAGGCCGTAGAGGTGCCACGAGGCACGCGGGTCCGTCTGGCAGTCATCTGCGGCGCGGTGCGCATCGTGGCGGATGCGGTGACGCTCGAGGACGCGACCGTGGGCATGCGGGCGAAGATGCGGGTGGAGCAGACGCGACAAACGGTGGTCGCAGAGCTGACGGGCAGTACGGAAGCGCTCATGCGACAGGAGTGAATGAACGATGATTCGCAATGCAGTGGCCGCGACCGCGACGCTCATCGCGATGGCCGTCATGGCACCTGGAGCACGAGGCGAACCGTCGGACACGGGCTTCTTCGATGGCCTCTATGAGGATCATGTCGCTCGACAGCCGGGGGACATCCTCTTCGTGGTCGTCTCCGAGTCGGCGATGGCCTCACACAGCGCCTCGCGGGCTGGCGGCAAGGCCACGGACGCGCAGGCCGGTCCCGGCGCCGGCTGGCTGGACTTCTTCACTGGCGCGGGCTTCGGGGGCGAGCTGGATCACAGCGCGAACGGACGGTCACAGCGGCGGGATATGCTCTCCGCGCGGGTCGCGACGACCGTCACCGGCGTTACACCGGCGGGCAACCTGATCATCGAGGGCGAACGGCGGGTGATGGTGCACCGAGACTGGCAGACGATCCGCATGACGGGCGAGGTGCGCCCGCAGGACGTGCGGCCGGACAACAGCGTGCTCTCGCAGCACGTTGCGAACGCGACGATCGAGTACGAGGGCCCGGATCCCGGGGAACCCAACGGCCGCGTGGGGATTATCACGCGGATCCTGGGCTGGCTGTTCTAAGCGGCGCGCCAGGAGAGAGCGTCCATGCGTCGGATGGCGACGATTGCGCTGGTGTTGGGCCTGTTCGCCGCGTGCGGCAGCGCGGCGGCGCTCACCACGCGCATCAAGGACATTGCGTCGATCAGCGGGGTGAGCGATCACAAGCTCATGGGCTACGGGCTGGTCGTGGGCCTCGACGGCACCGGTGACGGTACGCGCGCGATCTTCACAGCACGGTCGCTGGCGAACATGCTGCAGCGGTTCGGTGTGTCTGTCGATCCGGGCGAACTGCGGGTGAAGAACGTCGCCGCGGTCATGGTGACCGCGGATCTGCCTGCGGATGTCCGGGCGGGGACGAAGATCGATGTGCTGCTGTCATCGCTGGGCGATGCCGAGAGTCTGCAGGGTGGCACGCTTCTTGCGACGCCTCTGCGCGGAGGCGACGGTGAGGTCTACGCGATCGCGCAGGGGCCGGTCAGCATTGGCGGCTTCAATTTCACGGCCGGACGCGACGAGGTGCAGAAGAATCACCCGGTGACCGCCCGGGTGCCGGGCGGCGCGAGCGTGAGCCGGCCCGTCAGCAGCGAGGCCCTGCGGCGGCCGCAGCTTTGCCTGACGCTGCACAACCCGGACTTTACGACAGCGTGCCGGGTGGCGGAGGTTGTGGAGGCGGAGCTGGGAGCGGGCTGCGCGCGTGCGCTGAGTGCGGGAATGGTGCAGTTGGACGCGCCGCCCGGGACGCATGACATGATCGCGCTGATCCGCCGCATTGAGCAGCTTCCCGTCCGGCCGGACGTCGCGGCCCGCGTGGTCATCAACGAACGGACGGGCACTGTGGTCATCGGCCAGCACGTGCGTATCGCACCGGTGGCGATCTCCCACGGTTCGCTGACCATCCAGGTGCGGGCCGAGTCGCAGGTCTCCCAGCCGCCGCCGCTGAGTGACGAGGGACAGACCGTGGTGGTTCCGGCCGAGGAGATCGAGGTGAGCGAGGAGCAGGGGCAGGTCGTGGCCGTACCGCCCCAGGGAAGCCTCAATGAACTGGTGGCGGCGCTGAACGCCCTTGGTGTGAAGCCTCGGGACCTGATCGCGATCATCCAGGCCCTCAAGACCGCGGGCGCGCTGGAAGCGGAGGTGACGATCCAGTGAACGAGCTTCGAGAGGTCGGGCAGAGCCATGCGGCGGAGGGGATCGATCGCCGCCCGGAGCGCCTGCGGGAGGCCTGTCGGCAGGTGGAGGGGCTGTTTCTGAGCCAGCTCCTGTCGCTGATGAGCCGGCCGACGTGGGGCGAGGGGATGCTCGGACGATCGGTCGGGCAGGAGATGTTCTCGGCGCACCGCGACATGGCGCTGGCGGAGGAGATGGGCCGGAGGGGCGAGCTGGGGCTGGCGAGGATGCTCTACGAGCAGCTTGCCGGCGAGTCGCAGGCCGCACAGCAGCCGGACTGAGCAGAGAGGAGGGAGACCGATGCGTATCGACGCCAGCAGGCTGTATCCGCAGCAGCATGACCGGGTGGTTCCGCGCGGCGACACGTCGGGGGAGGACGTGCGGGTGCCGGATGCAGGGAACGACCACGTGCGGCTGTCGTCTCGCGGACAGCTCGTGGCACTGGCCAGGCAGGCTCTGGAGGAGGCTCCGGCGGTGCGCCGTCCGGTCGTTGAGGCCGCGCGCAAGCGCATCGCGACAGTGAAGGTCGGGGATGGGCGGCAGATCGCCGAGGCCATCATCGCCACGATCAACGAACACCGAAGCTGAGGCCGACGCAAGCCGGGGGAGGCACCGACGATGACCGACGATCCTGTCGTGGCAGTGCTGCGCGCCGAGCTGGAGACCGGCGAGGAGCTCGCCCGGTCGCTCGAACGGCAGCGGGAGGCGCTGGTGACGCGGAATATCGACCGGCTGGGCGAACTGACGGAGATCATCGAAGGACAGTTCGCGCACTTCAACACCTTGATGCAGACCCGTGAGCGCATTCTCGGCGATGCGCCCGCGCTCACCGATACAACGGCGGCCCTGATACGACAGATCGCGCGCACTGAGGCCCGGATCAAGGAGCTGGCGGAGCTGAACCAGTCGCTGATCGCAGACCGGCTGGCCTACGTCGGCGCGATGCTCAGCGCGATCCGCCCGGAGAAGGGCGCCGCATACTCCGCCGGCGGGGAGATGCGCGCGCAGGCGGCGCTGTCGCGCTCTGCCTGACAGAGGAGTGATCGACGATGTCTCTTCGGCTGATCAACATCGCCAGGAGCGCGCTGTTTGCGCAGCGCGGGGCGCTGGAAGTCATCGGGCACAACACCGCTAACGTGGAGACCGATGGCTACATGCGGCAGCGGCCTGTGATGGCGGCGGTTCCGGGGGCGGTCACGGGCGAGGCGGGAGGTGGCGTCGAGCTGGTGGACATCCGCATGCTCAAGGACGAGTTCCTCGCCACGCAGATTCGCCAGGAGAGCGGCCATCTCGGGCAGGAACGGGCGGTGCGGGCGTCGCTCATCCAGGCGGAGCAGGTGTTCACCGATGTGACGCAGGGCGGGCTGGCGCAGCGCGTGGAGGAGATGTTCGACGCGTGGGCCGACCTGGGGCTCGACCCAACCAGCGCGGCGTGCCGTTCGCAAGTGGTGGAGCGGGCGCGACTTGCCGCGGAGACCATCGCAGACCACTGGCAGGGGCTGAGCGACCTGCGATCGGAGATCGATCAGCGCCTGCGAGACCTCGTCGGGCGCGCGAACGCCATCGCGTGGGAGATCGCGAAGATCAACGAGAAGATCTCCGCATCGCAGTCACGAAGCGGCCGGAACGACCTCTCAACCCGGCGCGATGCGCTGGTGCTTGATCTGGCGGAACTGACCGGCGCCCAGACGATCGAGCAGCCGAGAGGTGTTGTGGACGTGCTCATCGGTGGGCGCCGCTACGTCGAGGGTTCACGGGTGAACGAGCTGGAGCTGGTGGACGATCCCGCGCAGCCGGGTCTGCACCTGGTGAAGCTTGGCAGCGAGGTCTTCCCGCAGGGCCTCCGGGGGGAGATCGCCGGGCGGCTCGAGGCTCGGGACCAGTACCTGCCGGAATACCTGAGCCGGCTGGACACGCTGGCGGCGACGCTGGCTGACGAGTTGAACGCACTGCACACCGCCGGGCGGGACCTCGCGGGCAACCCCGCGCCCGAGTTCTTCGAGTACGATCCCGGCCGGCCAGCAGCGTCGCTGGACGTGCGGGACGCGATCGTCAATGATCTGTCGCTGATCGGGGCCGCACAGTCGCTGGTCGTCGAGAGCGACGGGACGAACGCGCTGGCGATCGAGGACCTGCGGAACACGCGACTGCTCTCGGCGGGCACCGCGACACTGTCGCAATATGCGGCGGAGCTGATCTCACTGGTGGGGATCGAGGGCGAGGCCACCCAGACACGACTCGACAGCCGCGACCTGCTCGTGCAGAACCTGCAGGACGCGCAGCTCAGCCAGTCGGGCGTGTCACTCGACGAGGAGGCGCTCGAGCTGATTCGCTACCAGCAGGCCTATACCGCGGCGGGACGGCTGATGTCGGCGGCGCTGGAGATCATGGACCTGATCGTACAGCTCAAGTAACGGGGGCGAGGGCCGATGCGTATCTCAACGCGGGGGTATAACAGCGATGTCAAGAACGCACTCTCCCGTGCGCAGCAGGACCTGCGGCGGCTGAGCCGACAGATGTCCACGGGCAAGCGGCTGACCAGGCCATCGGACGATCCCGTGGCGGTCGGCGCGATCATCAACGCCCGGGCGGACCTCGCGAACGTGCTCAACCGGCAGAAGACGCTGCAGCGGGCGATGCGACTGATCGGGCCCGCGGACGGTGCGCTCGATAACATCGCGGGGGCTCTGCGACAGGTCAGGGACGTCGTGCTGGGGGCCATTCAGCCGGGAATGACCGACGCGGCGCGTCTGAGCCAGGCTGAGATCGTGCGCTCGTGCCGGGCGCGGATCTTCGACGAGGCGAACATCTCAGTGCATGGCGACTTTCTGTTCACGGGCAAGCTCAGCCAGACCCGGCCCTTCGAAGAGGGCGCCGGTGGAGTGGTGAGCTACACCGGGGACTCGAGCGGGCTGGAGCTTTGGGTCGCGCCCGGACGGCCGCTGGATGTGACGATCCCCGGAGACCGTCTCTTCAACTTCCCGGATGCCGGAGGCGTCCGGGCCGTCCCCAGCGTGGACACCGACCTGTTCACGTTGCTCGATGACATCGCCACGGCCATTGAGTCGGGCGACGACGGCGCTCTTCCGGGGCTTGCGGAGGACCTCGATGCGCTCTACGGACATGTGGTGGAGGAGCGGGCGGTGCTGGGAACGCGCGCGAAGCGGATTGAGGATGCACGTGAGTCGGCGATGGACGCGGAGGTGCTGGCGCGGGAGATCCTCGCGGACACTGAGGACGTGGACATCGCGGCAACGGCGATAGAGCTGCAGCACCAGCAACTGTGCTACCAGGCGGCGCTTGCAGCGACAGCGAAGCTCGCCCAGCTTCCGACGTTGTTCGAGCTGACGTGGTGATCGCTCGCGTGATGAGAAGAGAGCCGCCGGGAACGAACCGGCGGCTCTCGTGAGGTCATTGTTTTCGGGCGAATGCGCCTACTTCGCGCTGTCGGCCGCCACGGCGATCAGTGTGCCGAAGGACTCGGCATCGAGGGAGGCGCCTCCGACGAGCCCGCCGTCGATGTGCTCCTGCTCCATCAGGCCCTCCACGTTGTTGGGCTTGACTGAGCCGCCGTAGAGGATCTGCATGCTGTCGGCGACGTCCTCGTTGAAGACCTCGGCCACAACGCCGCGCACCATGCCGCAGACACGGTTGGCCTCGTCGGCATCGCAGACCTCGCCGGTGCCGATCGCCCAGACCGGCTCGTAAGCGATGATGACGTTCGCGGCGTCGGCCTCGCTCACACCTTCGAGCGCAGCCTTGACCTGGCTGGCGACGACATCATCGGTGCTGCCCGCCTGGCGCTCGCTGAGCAACTCGCCGCAACAGATGATCGGCTTGAGGCCCGCGGCGAGGGCCGCGACGACCTTGCGGTTGACGGTCTCGTCGGTGTCGCCGAAGATCGCGGCAAGCGCCTCGGCGTCCTCCTCGTCAACGCTGCCGAAGCGACCGCGGCGCTCGGAGTGTCCGATGATGACGTACTCGCAGCCGCAGGAGAGGAGCATGTCGGCGGAAAGCTCGCCCGTGTACGCGCCGCTCTGCTCCCAGAACATGTTCTGAGCACCGAGTTTCACGTTGGAGTTCTTGATACTGTCGTTGACGGTTGTCAGGGCGGTCGCGGGCGGGCAGAGGATCACAAGCGCGTCCTCGACCTGCCCACCACGGGCGACGACGCCGTCGGCGAGCTCTTTCGCCTCGTCGTTGTTGCAGTTCATCTTCCAGTTTCCGGCCATGACCGGCTTGCGCACGTCAATCACTCCCTGGAATACTTGCGGCGAAGCTCTCCTGCTCCGCCGTGCAATTCATTTCTCGTCGAGCGCCTCGACTCCCGGCAGGTCGTCGCCCTGAACGAACTCGATTGAGGCGCCGCCACCGGTCGAGACATGGGACATTCTGTCCTCGAAGCCCATCTGATTGATCGCCGCGGCGGAGTCGCCGCCTCCAACGACAGTGTAGGCGTCGGTATCGGCGAGAGCCTGCGCGACGGCCTTCGTGCCCTCGTCGAACGGGGGCTTCTCGAAGTAGCCCATTGGCCCGTTCCAGAAGACGATCTCGGCCTCATCGACGATGATGGAGCGGTACTTCTTGCGGGTCTCAGGGCCGATGTCGAGGGCGTTCCACCCGGCCTCGATCGCGTCGATGGGCGCATACCTCGTCTCGCCCGTGTCCGGTTCGACCTGCCTCATGTGCACATCGACCGGCAGCACCATCTTCGCGAGGACGTCATCGTCCATGGTCTCGAGGATCTCGCGTGCGGCCTCGAAGCTCTCGGGCTTGCACAGCGACTCGCCGATCTCTTTGCCCAGTGCCTTCGCGAATGACCAGGCCATCGCGCCGCCGATCAGCAGCTTCTCGGCGCGAGGAAGCAGCTTCGTGATCGCGTCGATTTTGTCGGAGACCTTCGCACCGCCGAGGATCACGATGAAGCCGTCACCGGACGCGTCACGGCACTTCTGCAGACTGTCGAGCTCCTTGTGCACGAGCAGGCCGGCGACGCAATCGGCGATGTACTCGGTGACACCGACGGTGGAGGCGTGAGCGCGGTGCATGCTGCCGAACGCGTCGTCCACGTAGACCTCGGCGTCCCCCGCGAGCGCTTTGGCGAACTCCGGATCGTTGTCCTCCTCGCCGGCGTGAAAGCGGGTGTTCTCGAGCAGGAGCACCTCTCCCTCACCAAGCTCGGCGCGCATTCGCGCGACCTCGTCGCCGACGCAGTCGGGTGCCATCTTCACTGTGGTGTCGAGGATCTCGTCGAGGCGCTCGGCCACGGGGGCGAGGGAAAGCTCGGGATCAGGCTTGCCGCCTGGGCGGCCGAGGTGCGAGCACAGGACCACGCGTGCGCCGCCCTCGACGAGCGCATTGATGGTTGGGAGAGCGGCGTTGATCCGCGTCTCGTCGGTTATCTTGCCGCCCTCGAGGGGCACGTTGAAGTCCACGCGGACGAGGACACGTTTGCCCGCGAAGTCGATATCATTGATGCTCTTCTTTGCCACGATGGTCCCTCCGTTGCGCGCGACATATGCAAACGGGCGCCACCCCGTATCGGGAAGCGGCGCCCGTGGACGTTTCGCAGGGCTCAGACGCCCATGTCGGCCATCTTCTTCATCAGGTCGGCGGTGCGGTTTGAGTACCCCCACTCGTTGTCGTACCAGCCGATGACCTTGACGAAGTTTCCGCCGACCTCATAGGTGCTGCCGGCGTCGAAGACGCACGAGGACGGATCGCCGACGATGTCCTGCAGGACGATCGGATCCTCGGTGTAGCTGAGGTAGCCCTGGAGGGGCGCCTCGGATGCGGCTGCCTTGAACGCGGCGTTGATGTCGTCAACGCTGGCGCTCTTGTCCAGTTCGACGGTGAGGTCCACGACCGAGCCGGTCGGCGTCGGCACGCGCATGGCCATGCCGTTGAGCTTGCCGTCGAGTTCGGGGATGACGAGGCCGATGGCGGCGGCGGCGCCCGTTGTGGTCGGGACGATGTTCATCGCTGCCGCGCGTGCCCGGCGCAGATCGCTGTGCGGGCCATCGAGGATGACCTGGTCGTTGGTGTAGCTGTGCACGGTGGTCATCAGGCCCCGGACGATGCCGAAACTGTCGTTGAGGACCTTCGCCAGCGGCGCGAGGCAGTTGGTGGTGCAGGAGGCGTTCGAGACCACATCATGCTTGTCCGGATCGTAGTTCTCGTCGTTGACGCCGAGGACGAATGTGGGACACTCGCCCTTGGCCGGCGCCGAGATGATGACTTTCTTCGCGCCGGCGTCGATGTGCTTGCGGGCGGCCGCCGGATCGCGGAAGAAGCCGGTGGACTCGAGGACGATCTCTGCGCCGAGGTCGCCCCACGGCAGTGCAGCGGGGTCGCGCTCCTCGAGGCTCTTGATGGCGACGCCGTCAACGATGATCTCACCGTCGCCGGCCTCGACGGTGCCGGGGAAGCGTCCGTAGATGCTGTCGTACTTGAGCAGATGTGCGAGCGTGTCGTCGTCGGTGAGATCGTTGACGGCCACGACCTCGATGTCGTCACGATAGTTGTCCCAGATCGCCTTGAACACCTGACGACCGATCCGGCCGAAGCCGTTGATTCCAACCTTGACTGCCACTTCTATCCCTCCTTGGGCTATTGGGGAACATCGGCTCTCCCTGCACTCGTGCGGGAGAGACTATCTGCAACATGGGAAAGGGCCCGGCAACGTAAGCCCCGATCGCTCATACGAGCACGGGCGCGCGTTCCTCGAGCAGTTCCATCAGTCGGCGAGAGACCTCTGCGGCGTCGTGGCGTACCCAGCCGTCTGGGGAGAGGGTGGCCAGCTCGGCCCGCACGGGGATGACGCCCAGTCGGGCCACCTCCGTGTAGTCCGGCTCCACCATCTGCGCGCCGGTCGAGCGGTATCGACGCAGCACGCTGGCGTCCACGGGCGCCGAGTTGAGCAGTACGTAATCGAACGGAATCTCACCGGCGTGCCGCTCGATCGCGCGGACGTGATCGGCGGCGGAGAAGCCGGTGGTCTCGCCGGGCTGTGTCATGATATTGCACACGAACACGCGTACTGCCTCGGATTCGGCGACGGCGCGGTTGACCGAGGGCACGAGGAAGTTCGGGATCACGCTGGTGAATGTGCTGCCCGGCCCGATAACGATCAGGTCGGCCTCGGCGATCGCGCGGGCGACCTCGTCGAGGCCGCGCGGGTCGGGCGGATCGAGGTAGACGTACTCGATCTCGCCTCCGGCCGCGGTAATACTCGATTCGCCGCGCACGACCTGGCCGTCTTTCATCTTCGCGCACAGCGTGACGTTGTCGAGCGTCGGTGGCAGCACACGCCCGCGGATGGCCAGGACGCGACTCGTCTCCCGAACCGCCTGCTCGAAATCGCCGGTAATCTCGGTAAGCGCGGCTATGAGAAGGTTCCCGAAGCTGTGTCCTGTCAGCGCTCCTGCCTGTCCGTTGAAACGGTACTGAAACAGCTCGGTCATCAGAGGCTCGGAGTCCGCGAGTGCCACGAGGCAGTTGCGGATATCCCCCGGCGCGGGCACACCCATGTCCTCGCGCAGGCGCCCTGAACTGCCGCCGTCGTCGGCGACGGTCGCGATCGCGGTAAGATTTGACGTGTGCTCCTTGAGGCCCCGCAAGAGCGTGGAGAGCCCCGTTCCGCCGCCGATCGCCACCACCCGGGGTCCGACCTGTCGTCTGCGCTGCGTGAGCATGAGGTCCACGAGCCGACTCTCGGCCTCCGGATGCAGCGCGGAGGCAACGGATCGCACAAGCTGTCGCAGTGACACGATGACAGCCGCGGCGCCGAGGACGGCGGCGATGATGCCGACCGCCGTGGCGCGCTGCGGACCGCCAAGTGACCCCATGAGGTCAAAAACTGTCAGATTGGCAATGAGCAGAGTGCCGAAGCTCAGCGCCGCAAGGCCGATGGTCAGTAGAAGCAGCCAACGCTTGACCTTCAGTCCCGGGTGAAGCCAGCCGAACGCTCTGCGGAGGGCGCCGATCATGAACTTCGCCATCCCCCTGCTGTTGCATGTCGTTCCGGAGGCGGCGCGGCCTCGGTGGAAATGCCGTCGTCCCCGGTCCGAACTTCGGGGTGGCCCCGGCGTGCAGATCCCGGCCGCACGGACCGGCGCATTTGCGGTCTCAGTGCGCGTAGACGCCCGTTTCTGGCGCCAACGGCGAGTATAGCACAGGGCATGCAGCGAGTCAACCAGACCCCCGAGCCGGGGTAGGAGCAACGTGATAATGTGCGGTTTGGGCGAAGCAGAGACGTCCTCCCCTGCGGGACATGCCCCACAGCCCGTTCGTCGTTGCCCCATCAGTGGCGCACCGCCGGTCGAAGCGCCGAAGGGTACAGAGCCATCTGCTTGAACCTCCGAAGAGGTCGATGCTGGCCGAAATTCAACGGCATTTGACAGCCCCAGGGGCGCAGGCGTATAATTCGAACGAACGGAAATGTCGGCCCGCCGCGTATGCGGCGGGCTTGCCTGTATGTCGCGCCCCAACACTCTTTCAGGAGTGCTGATGTCCTCAAAGAGTCCCCCGGTCGGGCGCGGCAGGCTCTGAGAACAATCCCTGACCAACGGGCGGCGTATCGGCGATGCGGTCCTCAAGCGGCATCTTCGTGATGGCTACCGAGGCCCTCGCGGCGGTTCTCACGGTGGCGATCATGGCGTGGTACTTGATCGCGCGCAGGGCGGAGTATGCCCAGCGCGTCGAGCGGCTCGACGAGACCATGGTCGGCCTGCTCACCCTCACGATCGTTCTCCTCGCCGGATTGCTGCTCGCCTTCGCATTCGCCAGGGCCGAGGATGTCATCGATCAGTGGCGTGAGAACCGCTCGGCTCGCCAGGAGCAGGGGGAATAGCTGTGGTCGAAGTCGCGACCGGGGTTTTCGCGAATCTCTACCTGCTCGCCGGTCTCGGCCTCGGTGTTGGCCTCATCGCCGGCTTCGTCGGAGTCAGCGGAGGTTACCTGCTGACGCCGATCCTCATCGTCCTCGGCTTTCCCGCTCCGATCGCCGTGGGCACGGCGCTTGCGCTCATGACGCCGAACAACCTCATCGCCGTCATCCGCCACCGAGAGCTGGGTCACCTCGACCTCAAGATGGCCCTGATCATGGCGGCCGGCACCATCGGCGGCGCAGAGATCGGCGTTCGCCTGCTGGACGCATTGCAGGCCGACAAAGGGCAGCTCGCTGATGTCCTCGTCCTCGGCGCGCTGATCGTCACGTTGACCGGTGTCGGCATCTCGATGATCAACGAGGTCCGCCATTCCAGCGCCATGCTCCGGGACGGCTGTGACAGCGACTCCGCCGCCGCTGAGGGCGAGATCACGACCTCCGCATGCAGCTTTCTGCAGGGCCTGTGCGTCTTTCCGCATATGCGCTTCACGAAGTCCAAACTCCGTATCTCAGGGTGGATCGTGCTGCTCATCGGCGCCCTCATCGGAGTGCTCTCGGGCTTCCTCGGAGTCGGCGGCGGCTTCGTGCGCTGCCCGGCACTTATCTACCTCATCGGACAGCCATCAATGATGGCCGTTGGCACGAACCTCCTTGGCTCGTTCATCGGCCTTACGTTCAGTTGCTTCCGTCATGCCATGCTGGGGAACGTCAACCTCGGCATCGCACTCGTGATGCTCTTGACCACGTCCGTCGGCACGCAGATAGGTGCATCCGGCACCGAATACGTCAGGGGCCTCGCCGTTCGCTACGTGCTGGCGGCCTCCGTGATCGCTGCCATCTTCGGCCCTGCGCTCAAGCTGGCGTGGTTCCTCACGGGCCAGGAAGTCACGTGGCTCAACGACGCGGCGAAGATCGTCACCGTCGCGCAGATCGCCGTCCCGGTCGGGAGCATCATCGTCCTGCTCGTGCTTGCCGCGCGGCATTTCCGCGGTGCAGATGTACCGGGATGGGCCAGACCTCTGATGGCGCGTCGCGAGCACGCCGCCGCCGGCTGAGGCCTGCGATCCAGACAACTCTCAGGGGAGCCGGGCATGGCGCCGGTGGCATGCCAATTGCTGCAGCCCCCCTGCAGCCGCCAACACCATCCGTCCGGGAGAGAGACGCATGTCATCGTCATCCTCGCGCCTGCCCGCGCTCGTCTGCCTTGTTGTGATCTCCGCTCTCATCGCCGGTTGCGGCGGAGGAGGAGGCGCCGGCGGCCCGCAACCGCCGACGCCACCACCGGTTGAGATTGGCCCCGGGCCCGGTCCTGCGGCATCAACGATCCCCTCCGAGCCGGGCATCTCCACCGTCGCCGCGCGGGCCGTTCCGCTTGCGACCTCACCCTCGGCGTCCGACGTGGATCCCCGCGCAGTGGAAGCCATGAAGAGCTTCGCTGCGGATCCGCCGGACACCGAGGCCGAGCTTGAGGCAGTGCTGACGCAGTTCGTCGACCTCGCGAGCGCGAACCCCGACGATGCCGCCGCGCAGGCCGGGCTGGCCGTGAGCATCGCCATCGCCGGCATCTACAATGCGGGCATCGACGCGGGGTACGCGCCCGCTGACCTTCTCGAGCTCCTCGGGCCCGTTCGCGACCTCGCGCCCGCACAGATCGGCCCTGGTCGCTACGGCCTGTCCGAGCGCATCCTTGCGCTTTGCATCCCGCATCTGCCGCTCGCCCGCACGCGAGCGATGCTTCCCGCCTCCGACTGGCCGGACCTGAGCGATCCCCCGTTCAGTTCGGCCGACGTGCAGATCGGGCTCCGCAACTTCGCGCTTCCGGCGATCGACCATGCCGTCGAGCGTCTCGGTGCGCTGTCGGGCAATGCGCCGGGCCCCGATGTCCCGCTCGTGGAGGTCGCCGCCCACGACCGCACTATCCGCGCCTACGAGGGCGATGTGCGCGTGATTGCGGCGATGCTGCGGCTGGTCGAGGCCGGGATCCTGCAGGCCTGTGCCTGGCAGCTTGAACCGGGCGAGTGGGACTGGACGCTGCCGCTCGCCGACCGCGACGCCGACGGCGATGGGCTGCTGACAGTCGAGGAGTACATGCCCGCCGATCCGTTCCTCTGGCGCGCCGACTGCAACAACATGCAGCGCGCGGGCGCGCTGATGCGCAGCAGCCTCTTCACGATCATGTATTTCGTCGAGAATCGGCAGCCGGACTCGTTCATCGCGCAGGAGATCGGCGATGACGAGCGCGCGGACTACGTCGTCACCCTGCTCGGTGACATCCGCACCATCATCTCCGAGCCCGTGGTCCTGACCTTCCGGTGGTCGCGGCCGGGCTCGGGCGTCCGACAGGTCTCCGCCGAGGCTGACCTCTCGCGCATCTGGAACGCGCCAGTTGATGACGCAAAATCCCTGCTCCCCACGCTTGAGCCGGGCGGCAACGACGCCTGGGAGGCCCTGCCGCGGACGGCGGCCGACTTCCCGGACCCGACCTTCGGCGGCATCTTCCCGCAGCCCGATCCGGTGATCGCGATGCTCACGGGCGGCGCGGACTACGTTACGATCTCGTACGGCAGCATCGACGAGTTCGTGCTTCTCGATCGACGGTGAGGAGCACGCTGACGGCCACTATCGCGCTGTTGTTGCTCGCGGCGATGGCGGACGCCGACCCGCTGGAGCTTTTCTGGCGCGCGGAGACCGAGGCGCTGCAGGCCGCCGGAAGCCACGCGCCGCCCGCGATCCTCGGCGCCGCGCGTGCCGACTACCCGACATCACTCGCCGGCCGCGCTGCCACCATTGAGGTCCAGGCCCGCGTCACCGAACCGCTCGTGCAGCGCCGGGGCCGCCGGGAACGCGGCTGGGTCGCCACCGACGCGCGTGAGATGCGTCTCGCGATCCCGATCGGCGAGGACTCGCCGTGGGCCATCGGCTGGCGCGTGCACGATCGCTCCGAACGATACTACCATCGTCTCCGGCGGGACGACACCGCCCTGCAAGCGGAGATCGACGAGCGCACCACCGCGGTTGCATGGCACGAAGGCCGCTGGACGGCCGGTCTCGCCCGCACGCAGTCGGGATTCCGTGGGCACTTCACAGGCACGAACGTCGCAGACCTGCAGGACGTCCGCCAGGGCGCTGAGGGCGTCACTGTGGACACCGGCGGCGCCCTCGACACGCTCTCGATCGAGCATCGCTCCGGCGGCTGGCGGATCGGCGCGCAGGTCTCCGACCGCGACGCGCTTGTGCGCAT
>JALGTR010000281.1 GCA_029821265.1 Candidatus Zipacnadia bacterium | reverse complement strand
ATTGCGCTCAGCCGCTGCGCAGTTTCCATGCCACTGCCGTGGACGTGCGCGTCAATGATGTTGGTTGCTCTGGAACTCCAGTCACTCATGACGGCCCTCCCTGATCTGATGAGTGGGATGCGCGGGTATTCGCCCCGCCACGTGTGCGAGCCTTCCGTTACTGCGCGGCGTGGCCCACGGGACTGACGCGTACCGAGTGCGGTCCCTCGTGCGTAGTGTGCGGCACGAAAGCAAAAGTGGAAGCGGACGCAGCCGCGTCAAACTCGATACCCGGATCTGAGGTCAGTGTGATGCGGGTGTTGCCACCGGTAGCCTCTGTTGAGGCAACCTCGTAAGCCGATACCCGCTCCCCCGCATGGTCGAGCATCACGACGGCGCCGGTCGAGGCCGGCAGGTCGCCCGCGACGACGAGCGCACGCGCATTTCGATCGACCGCGAGAAGTTCGTGTTCCTCGCCATCAGCGCTGCGCGCCTGGAGGTCGCCGAAGTTCACGTCGCCATCGACGACCGTGGCGGCCAGCGATCCGTCAGCATCCGCTCGCAGAACCACCATCTCAGCGGTGGCGGTCAGCTCCCGGCCCAGCCACCGGGCGTGTGCGCCGTCGGCGTCGAACAGGATGAGGTCGCGGCGTCCGGGGACGGTGATCTCCAGCGCCATGGCGGCCCCCTCCACCGGTAGCAGTGCGACCGTCTCGATGCCTGACGCGGCGCCCACGGGCTCGATGACGCTGACGAAGTCGGAGGCGCCTCCGGTGCGGCGAAGCATCGCGAATGGACGAGTGTGGTCGTCGATCTCGATGTCATTCTCGCGTGCGTTTCGCACCGAGATATTACGCCCTGTGACGAGCTGATCTCCTGCAGCGGCGACGAGATATGCGCGCAGAGTCGGCTTGCCGCCCTCCGAAGCGTATTCGACGGTCAGCACATCGTCGGCGTTGGGGCGGCCGCTCTGGAGGTCGCGGAGGTATCCGTACGCCCACGCGGTGTCATCGATCCGCCCAAGATCGCCTTCATTCTGGCATGGCACGAACGCAAATCCGTCGGGAAGCAGCGTGTCCAGCGGCTGCATCCCGATCTCCTCAGCCTGGACGACGCCGATGGTCTGGGGCTCATCGGCGCAGCCGTGGAGAAAGTAGTCGTGCTGCTCGCCGCCTTCGACCTGGAATCGGTCGATGAGGTATGTGCGCTCGTCGTCGATCGCCACGCTCGCCAGCGTGCGGCGATAGGTCGTGACGCGGTCTGGATAGACCTCCGGGTTGTCCACGGAGACGATCTGGCAGTCAGGCTCGGTAATGTCGAAGTAGCGCAGCGAGCCGTAGGTGGTTGCGTCGGCCACCTGGTTCTCGAGGTCCACGAGGACGGTGTTATGCGACGCGCTTACGAGGGTCCACGCTCTGCCTCGCGTGTGCGTGTAGCCGAGGTCTGACAGTAACTCCTGTCCGTTGGCGAAGAGCAGCAGGCTCAGGCCGTCGTAGTGCCTGTGGCCGAGGCCCGGCGACCAGGTCATGTGGGCCTGAAACTGGCTCTCGCCGCTGCCTCTGCCCAGGCAAGCGTGGCCAAGTGCGGGAAGGAGGAAGCCCTCGGACTGCTGCCGGGCAGACCGACGGTTGGTGGACCACGTGTCATGGACTGGAACGAGTCGGCCGTTTGGCAGGCGCATCATGTCGAGGAAGGCCCGGGCGCGACTGACAACCGCGAAGGCGTCGGGGATATCGAGGTTGTCGAAGCGCCTCCCGGTCTCGGGGTGCGCGTACCCCTCCGGGTCGGAGTAGCCGGAAGAGACGCGGAAGACCCCATCGAGATTGCCGACCACCTGTGAATGGTATGAAGGCGCGCCTTCCTCCCATGACCCATCGTAGAAGAATCGTAGCGTCATCAGGCGCTCGAGGCGGCCCATCGCCGTGTGCACATACTCGGGCTCGCCGAGGACGCGGCCGGCGTGAATCAGATCCGCCCACATGCCGGGGCTCATGTTACCGAGATCGTCGCGGTTGGCCATGACCTGCCGGGCGGCCGTGTGGAAGAAGCCCTCAATCTCCGCCCTCAGATCACCGTCGATCTCGGCATCGAGCGCGGCGACGGCCTCTGTGTCGGCGATCTGATCCCATGCCTCGATCAGCAGGGTTGGGATGTCCATGTAGGCCCACCACGTCCATCGTGCCGTACGGAACCCGCCGCGAAAGTCCTCCGGATCGACGTCGCCCTCGTAGATGATCTTCTCCCGGAATGGGTAGTCGAAATGATAGCAGTATCCGGGGTAGACCTCGGCGAAGCGGTGCATGATCAGCGCCGCGCGCCTCGCGTAGCTATCATCGCCGGTGATCAGGTACATCCGCGCCAGTGAGTTGGCCGCGCGCTCCATATACCTGATGCGATGGTAATCGATCCGGGCCCCGAAGTAATGCCGATAGCCGTCGGCGTTCTCCCAGTAGGGGTAGCGATCGGTGTTCCCGGCCGGATCCGTGACTTCGAGCACGCCCTCCATGGGGTACTCGTTGCTGGGGTACTCGTGGCCGCAGTAGCTGCAGCGCATCACCAGCGGGTCCTCCGGCGACCAGGGCGTGTAGACCTCTTTGCGGCTGAACTGGCCCTCCTGCCGGCCCTGCTCGCAGTTTGGGCAATCACAGAAGTAGAGCCCCGACTGCTCCGGGATGATCTCGAGCATCTGCTCCTCGCTCAGATCCAGCAGCGGCTGGACACGCTGGCGGTATGCATCGAGATCGTCGGGGTTAACACTGATCGGCATCGCAGGATGCTCGACGCCCCACGAGACGCCGGCTGCAATGAGAATGCAGGCGACACATACGATAAGATCGCTGACTGGCATCTACAGACCTCCGGCGGCATGCTGTTCACTGAGCAGCGGTTTCTTCGAGTTGACGTGCAATACCTGTCCGAGGTTTGCGGGCGAGATCGGCGAACCATAGATGCGCGAGCTGCGACCGTCGGAAACGGGGAGATGTGTCATCGTGCGAGTCATCAGTCTGACGACATTAATAGCCATGCTGCTCGCGACGAGCGCCGTCGCTGAGCCGATCGCTGTTGAAATGCTTGAGAGCTTCGAACAGCCGGACGCGTTTGAGAAATGGACGCTTCGCGGCGTGGAGGCGGAACGGACTGCCGAGCATGTTACCGATGGTCGATACGCCGCCCGCGTTCGCTTCCCGCGTTACCAGGCCGGCGGCGAGCGCTGGCCGGCGCTTTTCATCGAGGCGTCCGAGGGCGATTTCGATGTCACCGACTGGAGCCGGTACAGCGTCTTTCGATTCGACGCGCATAATGCCGGAGAGGCAGAGGCGGCACTGAAGCTGCGCATCGACGACGCGCCCGGCACTCGGTGGGGTATGACGGAGGTTATCCCGCCCGGCGAGAGCATCGTGTACGAGGCCCGCGTCGGGGACATGGCCACCTCCCTGGACACGTCGCAGATCACGCACGTGGACATCTACATGTCCGAACCGACTGCCGCCCACGAGATTGTCATCGATAACCTGCGGGTGGAGGCCCTACCGGTGACGCTTGAGGATCTCGCGGTCCTCCGTGACCCCTTCGGCACCGGGCATGTGACCGTTCAGGCACGGCTTTCGCGGTCGGCTCCGTGGCGCGTTCAGGTTGTCAGCAGCGCAGGGCAGGTCATGGCCACCGCGTCCGGTGAGGACCCCCGCCTCGAGTACGCCTGGGACGGGACCGGCTTCGGAGGCCGATCCGCCTCGCCGGGAACCTATCGTATCATCGCGCGAACCACAGACAGATCGTGGCCGGAGGCTGGGTCGACGGTCCACCATCTCGCCCGGGTCGAGGTGGGCGACGCGACCGATGCGCCTCGCGCGATCCTCTGGGAGGAGCCGACCACGCAGAAGGTGATGCACTTCAGCCGACCGGCGGCTGACGCGACGATCTACGAATACGGGGGGGCGCAGTTTGATTCGGCCTATCGCGATCCCCTCTCGGTCGAGATGGCGCGCAACGAGTGGGAGGGCACCCAGCTGGTGATCTTCCCGCGCGAGCGTCTGTCGGTGCGGGTGCAGATCGAGGACCTGGCGCACACGGAGAGCGGCGAGGCATTCCCGCTCGAGGATACCACGATCTATCAGGTGGGCTACGTTGAGACGGAGGATCCGCAGCGCTACGATGTCGATTACGTCGGCTGGTGGCCGGACCCGTTGCTCGACCAGAGCCAGCAGCCGGATGGCGCGCTTATCGCCGAACCCTACGAGTGCATGCCCGTCTGGATCTCGCTGAAATCGCAGGAGGATACCACGCCCGGCACCTATAGCGGCTCGGTTGCGCTCTACGAGAGCGGCCGGCGCGTGGCCGCAATTCCTCTTCGTGTGCGCGTACATGACGTGACGC
>JALGTR010000280.1 GCA_029821265.1 Candidatus Zipacnadia bacterium | reverse complement strand
CCGCGAGCGCCAGCGCCACGACGGTGCCTCGGATCATCGCAGCCTCCTGCGGCGAAGATCGAAGAACTTCACGAGCGGCTCAACCACCGAGCCGTCAGTGGGCAGACCGATCAGATCCACGCCCAACCGCCACATCTCGCGAGCCTGCGCCCGCCGCCGGTTCTCCAGAGCGGCCCGCAGGTGCTGGCGATACTCCTCGGCCGATGTGTCGACCAGCACGTGGGAGCCCCTCTCCGCGTCCGTGAACTCCATGAGGCCCGCCGGCGGCAGATCGCGCTCGCGAGGGTCGATAAGTCGAACGGCGATCAGGTCATGCCGCCTTGCGGCAACAGCCATCGCCTGCTGGTAGTCCTCGTCATGGAAATCCGAGATCAGGAAGACGATCGCGCGGCGCGTAAGGACACGACTGAGATACTCGAGGGCCCCAGCGATGTCGGTTCCACGGTCACGAGCTCGATGGTGCAGCATCTCGCGAATTACCCGGAGGCCCTGCCGACGCCCTTTCTCGGGGGGTATGTACATCTCGACATCGGTCGAGAACATGGCGAGACCGACCTTGTCGCTGTTACGGATCGCCGAGAAAGCCAGCAGTCCCGCGACCTCCGCCGCGACGTCCTGCTTGCTGCGATCGAGGCTCCCGAACTGAACCGATCCGCTGACGTCCATCGCGAGTATGACCGTCAGTTCGCGTTCATCAACGTGCTCCTTGACGTGCGGGTAGCCCATTCGGGCGGTGACGTTCCAGTCGATGTTGCTGATCGCGTCGCCGGCGTAGTACCGGCGCACCTCCGCGAACTCAATCCCGCTGCCCTTGAAGACCGACCGGTAGCTGCCCGCGAACATGTCCTCCGCGAGGTGGCGGGCACGAATCTCCAGCCTGCGCACCTGGCGCAGCAGGCGCGCGGTGAGGGCCGCGGCCTCCTCCTCGCCGGCCTGCCGCTCGCCGCCGGGCAACAACCTCACGGCACCTCCACGGTGTTGAATATCATGCGCACCACGTCCTCGGCACTGACCTGCTCCGCCTCAGCCTCGTAGCTCACGATCACGCGATGGCGGAGAACGTCCATCACGACCGCCAGCACGTCATCGGGCGTCACGTAGCCACGTCCCTCCAGAAACGCGTTGGCCTTGGCCGCCAGCGTCAGGTAGATCGTGGCTCGCGGCGAGGCTCCATACTCGATCAGCGGATCGAGCCGCGCCAGATCGTAAAGGCCAGGATCGCGGGTCGCGCAGACGAGGTTGACGATATACCGCTGGACGCGTTCGTCGATGTACAGATCGAGCACCAGTTCGCGCGCGGCCTCAAGCTCCTCCACCGACGCCACAGGGCGGGCGCTGGGCACCTGCCCGGTCGTCCAGCGCTGCAGGATGTGGAGCTCCTCTTCACTGTCCGGGTAGTCAACCTTCAGCTTGAGCATGAAGCGATCAACCTGCGCCTCGGGCAGCGGATAGGTGCCCTCCTGCTCGATCGGATTCTGCGTTGCCATCACGAGGAACGGCTCCTGAAGAGTGAACGTCTCCTCACCGATCGTGACCTGGCGCTCCTGCATGGCTTCCAGCAGCGCGCTTTGCACCTTTGCCGGAGCGCGATTGATCTCGTCCGCAAGGATGAGGTTGGAGAAGATCGGGCCCTTCTTGGCGTAGAAGCTGCGCTCGTGCTCGTCGTAGACCATGGTGCCTATGATATCAGCGGGCAGCAGGTCGGGGGTGAACTGCAGGCGCTGGAACCCGGTATCCAGTGTAGCCGCGAGCGTGCGCACGGTGAGGGTCTTCGCCAGCCCGGGAACGCCCTCGACCAGCACGTGGCCGTCGGCCAGCAGCGCCGTGAGCAGCCGATCCACCATCCTGCGCTGGCCGACGATCACACGGCCGACCTCCTCGCGTATGCGATCGAGGAACGGCCTCCGCCGCTTGATCTCCTCGGCCAGCGCGTCGATCTCAGATGCCACGAATCATCCCTCTTTCCGCCCGGAGCCCGGGAGCGGCGCAAAGCGGCCGTCCCGCGCACCCAGGCGCAATCGGTCATCAACGCCGACGTCAGCGCTCAGGAAATCGTTCGTACGATACGTTCACGGCTGAGGAAGCGGCTAAGGCCAGCGGTGATGGCGAGTAGCGCCAGAGATGCCGCCACGAGCAGCCCGACGGCGCCCCAGGTCACAAACTCCGCCCGCTTTACAATGAGCTGCGTGCCCGCAAGAGCCGTGAAGAGCACGAAGATGGTGACCATGTTCACGACCATGTTCTCGCGCATTCCAAGCATGAGCTGCGCGAAGCCAAGCAGCGCCACCGCGGCGAGGATAAACAGCGGAACCGCCACGAGCAGGTGCACGATGAGCACACTGTTGGGCATCATGATCTGCCCCGCATTCCGGCTGGCGATCGCGGTGATTGTCGCGGCGGCGAGAATCGCGATGATCCACGACGGGACCATGACCCCGAGAGCCTTCCCGAACCAGATCGAGCGCAGCGACACCGGCGCGCACAACAATGTCTCCGCAATCCCCGTCTGCTTCTCGCGCAGGTAGGTCTGCCCCGCGTAGAGATAGCCCACGAACATCGCGATGAGCGCGCAGGTTGAGAAGAGCGCGTTGTTGAGTTGGGCGCGGAGGCCAACATCGGCGTCGCCAAGCCCCAGCCCGTTCATCACACTCAGAAAGCCGGCGAAGAAGACCCCTGAGAAGACCAGGCCACGGTTAGTAACTATCTCCCGAATCTCCTTGCTCGCGACCGTAAGGACGTGATCAAAGGTCTTCATGCCGCACCTCCCTCTCCACCCACGATGTCGAAGTAGACGTCTTCGAGACGTCGCAATGCGGGCGACACCTCCTCGACGGAAAGCCCGTCCTCAACCAGCAGGCGCACGAGCTCCGGCGTGGTGCGGCCGTTGAGCGATACCTCGATCCTCGGGCCCTGCACGCTGATCGCGTCCGGTCCGAGCCAGCCTTCGAGCAGGGCAGCCGCGCGCACAGCATGGTGCGGCTCCGACAGCCGCACGCGTACGTGCCCCCTTTTGCCGGCCTGCAGCGACTTCACGGTGTCGCACGCCCGAATCCGGCCCCTGTGGAGAATCGCGATGCGCGAACAGAGGCGCTCGACCTCATCGAGGTGGTGAGAGTTGATGAAAACGGTCATGCGGCGGGCGCTCGCCAGTTCCTGCAGGAGCTCGCGCACCATCTTCTGAGCCTCGGGGTCGAGCCCGGCAGAGGGCTCGTCGAGAAGCAGAAGCTCGGGGTCGTGAATGATCGACCGAGCCAGGCCGAGCTTGCGCTTCATCCCGGTGGAGAATGTGCCCACCCGCTCGTTGCGCTTATCGAGCAGCCCGACGAAGTCCAGCAGGCGCTCGATCTTCCGCTTGCGGTCGCCGACGCCGTAGAGGCGAGCGTGGTAGTCGATGCTCTGAAAGGCTGTCATGCGGTCGTCGAGGCCGCTGTTCTCGAGCAGCACCCCGATGCGCGCGCGCAGCTCATCCCTCTCCCCCGGGATCTCGCCGAAGACGCGCACACTTCCACTGGAGGGACGAAGCAGGCCGAGGAAGAGTCTGAGAGTAGTTGTCTTACCAGCGCCGTTGGGTCCAATATACCCGAAGACCTCGCCCTGCTCCACGCGGAGATTGACCGCGTCCAACACGGGAGGCTCGGCAGGGCCGCCGAACCGCTTGGTCAGGTCGAATGCCTCGATGACTGCGGCGGTGTCCGATTGCATGCACGATGACCTCTGTTGAGCGTGCCAGCGGCGCAATCAGCGTAACGCGTGCGGACCCTGCTGTCAAGCCCGCCGTCCACCCACCGCTCGTGGGGGATTTGACAGCGAGGCGCTCAGAACGTATACTACCACTTACCGATTATGGCCCAACGAACGATCCCGCTCTGACCGCACACGATCTGCGCAGAGCGGGTCATGTACGTGTACTTCTCCGACGATACCACGGCCGCAGTGCCGTGTCAGGACCATCTGCCGACTCAGGAGGCGTCAGTTCAGTGGAGATGTTCTCCGTCGAAGAGCTGTCAGACCGCGTGGGCGGTCGTTATGCGCTGGTGGTCGCGGCCGCAAAGCGCGCCCGTCAGCTGAAAAACGGCGCTGTCCCGCTGGTCAAGATCAACTCGAACAACTATCTGACGGTGGCACTTGCCGAGATCGCTGCAGGCAAGGTTGTCGTCAAGGAGCCCGGCGAGCCCGGGGACGAGCCGGAGGTCCGGCCTGGCGCGAAGCAGGAGGAGCCTCGCTTCAGTGAGGAGGACCTGCTCGGAGGCGATCTTTTCGGCATCGTCTCCGACGACGACATCGGCGAGGACCTCGAGGATGAAGAGCCCGAGCCGGAGGACGAGATCGACGACGAAGAGGAGCCCGAGTTCGAGCTGTAAGCACCCGGCGGGGAGGATCCACCGAAGTT
>JALGTR010000279.1 GCA_029821265.1 Candidatus Zipacnadia bacterium | reverse complement strand
TATACTCAGGTCGTCGGGGCGTGGCGCAGTTTGGTAGCGCGTACGGTTCGGGTCCGTAAGGTCGCCGGTTCAAATCCGGCCGCCCCGACCACTTTCGACTCACCCCGGTCCGCCCGAGGCCGGGATTTTTGCATGTACACGGGCGCATATCTCGGCCATCAACCGTCACTGCGGCGGATGGTCATGACGATGCTCGCGTCAAAGCCTTCCTCGGCAGTGTAGCTCAACACCAGGCGGTAGCGACCAGGATCGCGTGCCCTGTCGCGATAGTCCTGGAAGTGCCACCCCTGTGATCCCGCAAAATCCTGCCCCTGCAAGTCAATCGACCACTGCCCGTGAGGATACTCAAAGCGCAGCCGATCGACGCGCGTGAGCTGCTCGAGCGGGCTCTCCGCTGACAGAGTGAGCTCGCGGGATCGGCCGCCGACTATTGCCTCGAGGCGGCACGGGTAGCCATCATTCAGCGCAGCCTCAGGGATGTAGACGCCAAGCTCCCCCCAGCCAGTCGGGATCGGCTCGACATGCAGCTCCCAGCGCAGCGTCACCTCCTCCCGCGAGGCCCGCGCCGTGAGCATGCACCGCCCGTGATCGGTTTCGTTGCGAAGCACCACCACCGCTCCAACGGAATCCTCACGCGTCTCGTGCTCGGAGCCGCGAAACCCGACCAGCGCCTGGTTGAGCCCGCGGCGGGCGACGTAGAAGTAGAAGTCCTCGAGCAACGGCTCGGCGCCATGATACAGACTGCTCAGGCCCGAGGTGGAGCTGACGAGCGTCCACTGGTGAGACGACGTGTGCCGGATCCCCGTGTGCGCCATCTCGATCCCCGGCTCGTGCGGACGACCCGGTGGCGACGGCTCGGCCGGCAGCTCGACGCGATCCGTGACCGAGATCTGCTCGTCGCCGCGTCGCAGCAGCAGAGTGACCTCGCCGACACGGGGGGCCGCCTCGCTGAGCGCCAGCGGGAAGAGCAGCGTGCGCCGGCCGTGGAGGACGTACTCGCGCTGCGCGCCGTAGCCGTGCTCCGGGCTGAGTGACCAGCCCTCGGGCAGAGCGTCGATGCTTGCGCTGAACTCCACCGGCCCGGGCTCGAACGAACGAACCTCGACGGAGAGAGCCTCCCCAATCGGCGGTTCATTGACGCCCGCGAGCCGTGCGCCGAGGGTGGCCATCTGCGGAGGCGGGCCGGAGCGAACAGCCTCGAGTGCATCCGGGAGATCGTCGGCCGGCACCAGGACGTAGAGCGGTTCGGGCGTGAGGATTGTGTGGAGGTGGCCGCTCGAATCGGTGGCTCCCACCGGATTGCCCATGATGCCCAGCGTTGCGCGGGGCCTGATCGCGAGGTCGAGGACAGGGCGACGGCCCTCGAGACCAACGCCCCAGAGCGCGAGGATCGCGTCCGTGCCGCGAGTGAACGCGTAGCAGCGGACCGGGCCGTTCTGGGCCGTTCCTGCAGGCCTGGCGCCGTCGATCAGCGACTGAGCGGTGGCGATTGAAGCCGCGGCCGGAAGGGGGCTGCCATCGCTCTCGCAGAGCGCATAGGCGTACTCGAAGCTGCCGTGGAGGAGATAGTAAAAGAGTGGTACATCCTCAGCGGCGTGGACGATGTAGAGGCGCGCGGCCATGGCGGCGGCGATGTCCGTCGGGACCGGGCGACCGAAGGTGCTGAAGTAGCGTGGGCGGATGAGCCGGTTGAAGGGCGCGGCCGGGGTGAGGCCGGCCTCGGTGTCCCACAGCGGCTTCTCCTCGCCGAACTCCCGCATCAGCTCCCGGATGCCCGCGATCTGCTCGCGCAGCTCCTCGTCGAAGTCGAGTGCCGCCTCGCCACCGGCCGGTGGATAGAGGTGGGCGGAGACTGCGTCCTGGTACTGCAGGCCGCCGGCCTCGAAGACGGGGCGATACCACGAGCCCGCCGACGGCGGGCCGCAGGTGCCGATGATGACCGCCGAGGGATTGACCTGCTTCGCTGCCCGCCATGCATCCCGCAGCAAACGCACGTAGACGTGCGCCTGATCGGGGCGAAGGCCGCCGTACGGTTCGTTCCAGACCTCCCAGTGCGTGATCTGATCGCGGTAGTGGTCAACCGTGGCCGCGACGTACCTTCGCCATGCCGCGAAATCCTCATCGCTCCAGGACGCGGGGCCACCGGCGACCCAGTTGGGCACCTGCCCCCCGAGCATGCCGAGGATGCGCAGACCATGCTGGCGTGCAAGCGCGACCTCGTCGTCGCGCCAGACGTAGCGGCCGGGCTCGGGCTCGACGTAGCGCCAGATCGTCGCGCCGCTGATGTTCCCGCCCCAGAGGCGGTTCCAGCGCAGGCCCATCTGCTCGGCGAGGCGCGGGAAGTGCGGGTTGCGCAGGTTCGCATGGATCCCGAACACCGATCGGTTGGTCTCGACCTTCTGCGGAGGGCGCACGACGCCGAATGTGACCTCCCGCTGGAGGCCGGCGGCGTCGATCCGTACGCGATACATGCCCAGGCGCGGCGGCTCAAGCTCGATGCGCGCGGTCTCTTCGCGCTCACCTCGGTCGAGCAGCCTGACCTGCCGGCGGGAGATACGCTCGCCGCGCCAGTCGGTGAGGGTCATAGTTGCCTCGATGGGCTGTGCGAGGCTCTGGAGGGCAATGGAATGAAGGCGAAGCTCGACCGGGTCGTCGGCGAAATACAGGCCGCGCTCGGACATCCAAGCGGTGGTGGTGAATGGACGGTCGGCGAGAGCTGCAAGATCGTGTGGCCGGGGGGCTCCGGAGGCGGCCTCCCCCGTGCGAAGCCTCGCGACTGCCACGAGGGGACGATCGGGTCGGACGCTCCAGTGCAGCGAGAGCAGGCGGAGTTGGTCCTCCTCCCAATAGAGCTGCCATCTGCCATCGGGATCCGAATCGAGGTCGGCGCGGAAGGGAGTTTCTCCGGCGCAGACGAGCGATCGGAGGCCGGAGTTGATGTTCTGCGCGCGTTCGTCATTGAGCGGCGGCGGCAGGTCGCCAGGTGCGGTCAGGCGGAAGTCCATCTGCTGACCGGCGCGTGAATAGAAGACCCACGCCGCACAATCGGCTCCCCGCAGAGGCGCCGCCGGGACGCTCAGGCCGACGCGCACGCGGTGTGAGTCCCCGTCCGTGGCGTGGCCGCGCCAGATCACAATGGCCTCGTCCGGATACAGCCGCGTCTCGCGAGTTACGGTGACGCCATGAAGCGTTGACGTCGGCCGATCGCCGGCAGCGGGTGGGGCGTCGATCCAGCGCTCGTCGCGCTCAACCTGGACCAGGTAGGTGGCGGTGAGGCCTTCTGTCACGTGGAGGGCATCCTCCGCCGGCGACGCGCTCGGCCCGGCGGACGCCGCGGCAATGCTGGCGACGAGAGCGAGCGGCAGTGCGATGCTGCTGCGTGCTCGGATGGGCATGAGGCTACCTCCCGGGCGGGCTTCTGGCTCGGGGAGGAGGTTCACCGGACGGGAGGGTGGTCCCTCCTGGCAGTGGGCGGCCGAGCAGGCGAAAGGACGTGGGCAGGAGCGAAATGATTCGCGGCGAACGAGTGTGGGACGCATACGACAGGAGGGAAGAGATGAGCGAGCTCGTTGAACTGCATGCAGCAATGGTGCGACTGCCAAGCGTCAATCCGTCCGGTCGGGCGCCTGAGGGGCCGCTGGAGGGCGAAGAGCGGATGGCGCGATTCGTCCGCGACTGGCTGAGCGAACGCGGTATCGACTGCCACCTGCAACGGGTCGAGGAGAGGCGCGATAACGTCATCGCTCGAGTGCCGGGACGGAGCGAAGAGGCGCTGGTGTTCGACGCGCACATGGATACCGTGTCGGTGGACGGGATGACAGTCCCTCCTTTCGAGGCACGGATCGAGGACGGACGGATGTACGGTCGCGGCGCGTGTGATACGAAGGCGTCGCTGGCCGCGATGATGGTGGCGCTGGCACGGGTGGCGGAGGGCGATCCACCCGAGAGGAGCGTCGTGCTTGTCGCCGCTGTGGACGAGGAGTACGGGCACGGCGGCTCGCGACGGTACCTGGAAGATGCCGGACCGATTGCCGGCGCGGTGATCGGCGAGCCGACGAACCTGCGCGTGGTGGTCGCGCACAAGGGGGCACTGCGAGTGCGGGTGATCACGCGCGGGCTCAGCGCCCACTCAAGCAACCCAGAGAAGGGCGTGAACGCGATCTACCGCATGGCGCATGTGCTGACGGCGCTCGAGGGGTACGCGCTGGCGCTGGACGATCGCCGGCCACACCCGCTTGTCGGCAGCCCGACGCTGTCGGTGGGGACGATCTCGGGCGGGACGGCCGTGAACGTCGTGCCGGACCTGTGCGAGGCGATGGTCGATCGGCGCCTGATCCCAGGCGAGACACCCGACAGCGCATACGACGAGATTGCGAGGGCTCTGGAGGGGCTGCTGGGGGAGGACG
>JALGTR010000278.1 GCA_029821265.1 Candidatus Zipacnadia bacterium | reverse complement strand
GCGGCCGGTCTACCAGCTTTACGGTAAGCCCGAGGCGCTGGTGCTGGTCAGCCCCGAGTGCGGTCACGACTTCCCGCCGCTGATCCGCGAGCAGGCCTACCAGTTCATCGAGAACGCCCTGCGGTGAACCCGAAGCGGGCAGCGTTCAGATGAAGTTCCTGTACGTCCGTATGCCCCAGATCGGGCCGATGAGCCCCCAGAGCGCGCCCATGACGTAGTCGCCGAGCAGGACACCGAGGAAGACGCGGAAGGCCTTCGTGTGGCCGGAGCGCCCGCCGTAGCGCAGCACCGCGACCTTGATTAGCCACCCGAGCAGAAACGAGCTCCAGAAGTAGTTCATCGCGAAGCTCACCGCGAGCGCATATCCGGCCGGGTGCAGCGGGAGCATGCTGCGGAAGTGCAGCCAGCGCAATCCCCAGAAGATCGCGGCGCCCGCCGCGGTCGCGCCGATCGCCGGCCAGTCCGCGCCGGGCATCACCACCAGCCAGTTCGCAAGCCGATTGTAGGTCTCGCGACCCACCCACCCCTTGAACGCAAGGCATCGCGCCGCCGCCCCCTCACTGAAGGTCACTTGCAGGTTCGCCCAGTAGGAGAATAGGATTCCGGCCACGGTCGCCAGGGCCAGTGTGCGCACCAGCGATGAAAGCCCGATGCCCTCCACCTGCGCGATCTTCATGCTCTCAAGCTGGAATGGCATCGGATGGCAGCGGTAGCAGCGGTTAAACCAGTAGGTGACTGAGAGGGCGGTAAGCTGGCCCGGCCCGAGGGCCTGTGCCCCGGCGAAGTTGATGATGATCCGCTGGGGGTTGATGTAGTAGATCTCGTGCGGCGTCCCGAACTCGGCTCGTACGCGCGTCATTGCGACCGAGAGCGCGAAGAAGACCACGAGGAAGCCCGCGAGCAGGGCCGCAGACATCCCGGCCGCCGAGAGCATGATGACCAGCAGCGACAGGCAACCGACCAGCCCCCCGGCTGCCCAGCGATACAGCCGCGCCTCGTCGGATGCTCCCCGCTCGTGCCAGATCATCCCCCATGCCCGCCCAAGGTGCTCGCGTGTGGTCAGCAGCGCGCCCACCGCAAGCGCCAGCCATGCGCCCGAAGCCTGATGTGCGAGGTACGGGAAGCCATTGGGTGGCGCCTCGCGCATGCCGATGACCTCCGCGAGGATCATCTGCCCCTGTCCGGCGAGGAAGAAGAACCAGCACGAGAACGAAAGGTCGGACGGGATGAAGAACGCGAGAGCCACGGCGAAGGGGTAGATCCCGTAGTAGAAGCGGTAGAGGGCCCGCCACGGATAGCTGGTGAAGCTCGGACGCTCGAGCTTGATCATCGGCACCTCGGGGAATGCAGGCACCAGCTCGCTGATCCCGTTCACCAGCGTGATCGACAGGCCGATGGCTATACCGGCCCAGATCATCCAGTCACCGAAGAAGCCTGCTTGCCCCGACGCGTCATCGGTCATCTCCAGCGGCAGGACCACCATCGGGTAGGCGAGCTTCTCGTGCTCCGTCCAGTGCCTCTGCAGCAGCGTGTTCATACACAGCATTGCGCCGATGAGGCCAACGAGAATGGCACCCCATGCCGCAAGCGGCGTGAGGAACGGTCCCAGCAGCCACGGCTGCGTGAAATCCGCGCCGCCCTCGTAGAAGCCCTCCAGCGCGGTCAGGTCAGAGACCACCAGCCAGGAGGGAAGCTGCTGGTGGAAGAGCGCCTCCCAGTTGTTCTCGGGCGTCGCGAACCAGTGGGCGTGACCGATGGTGCCGAACAGATTCTGGACGAAATCGTGGCCGGAGAGCGTCTCGGAGATGACCACGATGATATACGCGGTCAGCAGCTCGACCTGTGACAGCGCCGCGCGCGGGGCGGCCCTGCGCAGCGCCAGGTTGAGGGCGGTCAGCGCGGTGAGGATGAAGACCGGTGTGATAAAGAGGGGCAGGCAGGAGCCGTCCATCACCCCCCATCGAACCTCGGCCACGGTCACCCAGTACGTGTTGGCGGCCGCCAGCGCCAGCCCCAACACGACCGAGCGCGGCGTAACAGGCCTCTTTTCCGTGCCTCGGCTTACCGGCGCACTTGCGGTGTCCATGGTGGGGACCGTGGCGCGCACATCTTCGAGGCCGCCCGCCTCCGCTCCTCCCCCGGAGCAAAGGATGGTCCGCGCGTCACGCGGGGTCTATGCTGGCGACAGGGGGGCGGAACCTGCGGTCAGGGCCCTGGTGGTGTATAATGTCACGGGCGTCAGGCCGAGGTCGCGAGCGTGACCGTCGATCCGCGCCTCACCACGCAGCTGACCTGCCCGAACCGATCGACCTTGCGTCTGAGCGCGTGAGCCCGGCAGGGAGGAAACTCGTATGCGTCGCTTCCGCATTCTGGCCGTCATCGTGGCGCTTCTGCTCGTGTCGATTGCCGGCGCGGTGGACGATGTCACGTTCCTGCACGTCGCCGACACGCACGTCCCACATGCCCTTGAGCAGTCCCGAGACACCATCGCGGCGCTCCCCGATAGCCCGATGGAGCTGGCACCGGGAGTGGTCTCAGGCGTGCCGGAGTTCATGATCGTTACGGGCGACCTCAACGAGTTCTCCGGCGGCGAGGGCTGGTGGGAGCAGTATCTCGGCCTGCTCAACGAGGTGACCGTCCCGGTCTATCATCAGCTCGGCAACCACGACAACACGTGGGAATGCGGGCGCCCGCGCCTCCGCAGGCTCCATGGCGCGGTCTTCTACAGCTTCGAGCGCGCCGGCGTGCGTTTCATCGGCTGGGACACCGCCACCCCGCAGGACCCCCGCCCCTCCATCGCCACGGAGGGCCTGAGCTGGCTCCGCGACGAGCTGGCCAGGGCGCCGGTCGGCCAGCCGATCATCTTCTTCTGCCACCACCCGCTCGAGGGCCGAGAGTTCGCGGACGCCTACGATCGCCAGCGGCTGCTGGACCTGCTCGGCCAGCACAACACCATCCTGCTGCTGGTCGGCCACGGGCACTCCGCACGAGCGTGGCAGACCGCAGGCATCGACACGGTCATGGGAGGCAGCACCTGGGGCGATCGCCGCGGCTTCGGGATCGTCTCGATCCGCGACGGCGTCCTCCGCGTCGCGCACCGGCATCTCGCACCCGAGCCGCAGACCGTTCTGCTGCTCGAGAAGCCGATCTCGGAGCAGCCGCCAGGGCTCCGCGCGCTCTCGGTGAACCCTGACGATGGGGCGATCCTGCGCCCTGGCGACGCGCAAGTGTGGACGCTCCGCGCTCAGCATCAGCAGCCTATCATGGCGGCGCGCTGGCTGCTGGACGGGCAGACCGCGGGTGAGATGACGCTGGCCGAAGACGTCTGGCGCGCGGACCTCTCCGGGGTGGCGCTCGAGGCCGGCGCGCACACCCTGCGGCTGTCGCTGACGGACGCCGACGGCCGTCAGGCCGGGCGCACGGTCGCATTCTGGGTCAGCGACGGTAACACCCGCATCGCGTGGATCCACCAGCTCGGCGGCTCCTGTCAGTCCACCCCGCTCGTCGCCGGTGACCGCATCGTAGTGGGCTCGAACGATGGAGCGCTGACGGCACTCGCAGCGGCCACCGGCCAGCGTCTCTGGCGGATCGACCTGCCCGGTGAGGTGCGCTCAAGCCCGGTGCTCCATCACGACGGCCGCTCCCTCTACGTTGGCTGCGCCGGCGGGGAGATCGTCTGCGTGGATATTGACGGCACTGAGCGCTGGCGCTGTGACGCCGGGTCGCCGATCTACGGCTCGCCCGCGCTGATGGTCGACCGCCTCATCTGTGGCACCTCGTCCGGCGACGTCCTCGCGCTCGATGCCGGCAGCGGCGAGGTTCTGTGGCGCTCGGAGGCGCCGGGCTACGCGATCGAGACGGCTCCGGCGCTCGGAGGAGGAATGGCGTTTGTAGGCTCGTGGGACCGCTACGTCTACGGCCTCGACCTTGCGACCGGTGAGATGCGGTGGCGCCAGCCCAGCGCCGGCAGCGACCGCGAGGGCTTCGTGGCGCGGTACTACAGCCCGGCCGACTGCGCCCCCGCGCTGGCCGGCCGGAGGCTGTTTGTGGCCGACCGCGCCTACCGGCTGACGATCTTCGACGCGCCGACGGGCGAGCGGCTCGGCGAGGATGAGCGCTGCGTCGCCGTCGCGCCCGGAGCGCACAGCACGGCGTACGTTCGGCACACCGACGGGAGATTGAGCAGGCGGGCGTCAGACGGAACCGTAATCTGGACCGCCGAGGTCCCGACCGGCGCGATCGCGGCCGCACCCGCAGTCTGCGACGATCGCGTCTGGATCTGCTCGAACACCGGGACACTCTCAGAGATCGACGCCCGAACTGGCGAGGTCATGTCGCAGGCTCGTGCGACCACCGGCGTCTACGTCTTCGCATCGCCGGCCGCCGACGACCGGCGCGTCTACGTCGCCGACAACGCCGGCCGCGTCATCGCCGTGGAGCGAGACTGACGCCGGTCACCGGGCACTCCAAAGAGCCGCCAGGAGCAACGCA
>JALGTR010000277.1 GCA_029821265.1 Candidatus Zipacnadia bacterium | reverse complement strand
TACTTCTGCAACATCTCCTCCGGATCGTTGCCGGCGGCGATCTCAACCGGGTTGATTCCGTCGAGCACCTCCGGGTAGAGCACATCGAGGATCTGATAGTTGAAGCCGTCGCTGTCCATCGTCAGCGCTCGCACGCCCCGCTCCTTGAAGAACTCGTAGAGCTTCCGATACTGTGGCCGCAGGAACTCCTCCATCAGCGGCGGGCTCATCATCGACTGCTTCTTAAACGCCATGTCTTCGCTCAGCACAAACTCGTCGATGTCAAGCTGCGAGGCGGGCTCATCAAACAGCTCCATCACGAACCACGTCCAGTACTCGAACATCTCGTGGACAAGGTCGGGCTGCTCGTAGAACATCACCGAGAGCCCCTCCATCCCGCAGAAATCGCGAATGGCCCAGTACGGTCCCGGGAATGACCCGCGCACCGGATACTCCGACTCGCGCGTCGCCTCGACCAGCTCGCTCCAGTGCGTGCCGCCGGCGGTGTGATGGCGATAGGCGTCGGGGTTGAGGCTCGGCGAGACCTGCTCGGCCGGGATCGGGTGTGTGCGCTCAGGCGAGTGGGGGTCGAAGTGCTCCCGCAGGCTCTCCCAGTCCGCGCGGTTCTTCACCGGATACTCGAGGTAGCGCCGCGTCGCGAAACCCTCGGTTGGCTGGTTAATCGCATCCTCGCGCAGCGCGCCCCAGGCGTCGCGCCAGATGCGTCTATTGCCTCGCTCCTCGATGACCGTCTCCTCGCGCCCCGGCCATGGTCCGGCGAAGAACTTGCCGATGCCCATGAAGCCGTCGGCTCCGATGAAGCGGCCCCAGCCGGCCTGCTGCTCGGCGCTGAGCCCCTGTCTGCGCCACGCCGCGAACGTGGATGCGCGAGGTCCGCCGAAGATGTAGGGCAGACGATCGACCTCATCGCCGCGGATGATGGCTTGATAGCGCTCGCGCTGAGTCATCTGCGGATCTCTCCTCGCAACCGTGCTGCCGTAACAGCGGAGGTATTTCGCTGCGCGCCGATGGGGGCCTCCAGAAATGCCGCGGACGCCGCCTCTCCAGGGGTGTAGGGGAAAGAAGCGGCGCCCACATTGGCTTCGATCGAGCCCGGGGCGGGGGTGAGCACCCCGAGCCAGCTTGTTCGTTGCTACTATACCCAAAGAAGCAGCCGCCTGTCGCGCGATTCTCACAATCCTAACGTAACCCTAACACAAGGGGCAGACACCTGGAGGCGAGGCAGGGAGCGCTGGACTCGTGGGCGAAACTGAGATTGACAGAACGACGGTTCAATCGCGACCCGTGGTGGCGGGCGAGATCACCGCGTAGGGGAGCGGCAGGCTCGATTCGGGACGTAATGGTGGTCGATGACAGGCCCATCGCATCGCCCAATGTCACCGGATCGGCGAGGCGCCGGGAGATCGCCGGGGGTCGGTCTCCACCACAATCTGCATCCTGCTGGCATTGCGAGCGCTTTCGGCCGGTAACAGATTGCGTCTTTTCGAGATAACATCAAGTAAACGCGCCAGGTTTGTGAACCAGTCTGTTCATGAGTCTCACTGTATTCCCACCTTGAGCGCTGAGGGGGAAGAGTGATGAGTGAGAGCAGCAATAACGCGGACGAGCGCTACGGGGAGCTGGTGGATTCCCTCCCGCAGATCGTGTACGAGATCGACCCCGAAACGCGCATCATGCTCGCGAACTCGGCGGCCCTGAGGCGCTTTGGGTACACGGAGGATGACCTGGCAGGCGGCCTGCTGCTGCGCGACCTTGTGGCCGAGGAGGATCGAGACCGCGTCCTCGAGCGGGTGCGCTTGATGCCGACGGAGGCGACGCCCTCCACCGGCGTCGAGTTCACGGCCGTGCAGAAGGACGGAACCCGCTTCCGCGCCTTAGCCTACGGCTGCCCCATCATCGAAGGTGGCGAGATCCGCGGCCTGCGCGTAATCGTGGTGGATGTGAGCGCCATTCGACACACTGAGCGGCAGCTCGTCGAGAGCGAGGAGCGTTACGCACGGCTCATCGAGACGATGGCGGACGGACTGGTCTCCGTCGATCGAGACGGCGTGATCAGGTATGTAAACCGCGCGTTCGTCAGGATGGTGGGCTATGAGGCTGACGAGCTGGAGGGTCTGCGGTTCCATGAACTCTGTACTGAAGAGAGCACATGGATTCTCAAGAAGCAGCTTCAGCGCCGCTTCAACGATGGTCTGCCCGCCTCCTATGAATTGGAGTTGATAACCTGCTCGGGCACGCGCCTGCCCGTCCACGTGAACGCCACCCCGCTGCGAAATGACGTGGGGGAGATATACGCAAGCCTCGGCGTCTTCACCGACATCAGCGAGCAGAAGGCGCGCGAGGAGTGGAGGCGCCTGGATACGCAGCGACTGGCGCTGCTGAACTCCCTGATGGAGCGCCTCAACGCCGGGGATTCGATCGACGCAATTATCGCCGAGGGCGCGGACCGGTTGCGCGGGATCCTCGACGCACACCACGTCGACATCATGCTGCGGAGACCGGGCCACGGCACAGATCACACGGTTGTGAGCTACTCGAACATGCCCGAGGAACTGCTCGTGGGCCTGCGCGATGACAGCTCCTCTGAGCCGATAAGCTTCCCAATTCTGCCCGGACTGCCGATGACTACAGTCTACGAGACGAGCCGGTTCCAGGAGCTCTCCGGTGAGAAAGTGAAAGAGGCGCTCGCGCAGCTGCAGCCACATCTGCACCCCGAACTGCCCGTTTCGGCCTCTGAACTGACACAGAGACTGCGGCTGGCCTACCTGTGCATGGCGCCGATGATCCTCGACGGCGAGGTGATAGGGCATGTTACGCTCTCGCGCTCGGAGGAGATGCCGCTCACCTCACCGGAGCGACGGGTCCTGGCGACATTCGCCGAGGAGATGGCGGCGATTGTGGGCAAGGCCCGCACCGAGCAGGCGCTGAAGCGGGCCAACCAGTTCCTCCGTGGGATCGTCGATAACGCCGCGGTGTGGTTCACGGTGGTGGATGAGAAACGCGAGGTCGTCATCTGGAACCGGGCGGCGGAGGCGATCTCCGGCTACGACCGGTCTGAGGTGCGCACCGCCAGGGACGCCATGTGCGCGCTCTATCCCGACCCTAACGACCGCAAGACAGTCTACGCGCAGGTCAATGACATCTATGAGACAGGGCAGACGGCGGTGTTCGATTCGGCGATCTCCTGCAAAGACGGTCGCCGTCGCGTGATGCAGTGGCATATGCGGCCGCTCGACCCGACGGTCGAAGGGGCCAGGGGCGGGATGATCGTGGTGGGGATCGACATCACGCGCAGGCTGGAGCTGCAGGAACAGCTTCAGCGCGCCCAGCGTCTCGAGGCGATCGGGACACTGGCAGGCGGTGTGGCGCACGACTTCAACAACCTTCTGACCGCGATTCTCGGACATGCCGACCTGCTGCAGTCCGACGCCGGCGATGAGGGCTCGGTCCGCTGGCATGCCGAGCAGATACAGAAGGGTTCCCAGCGCGCTGCGCGGCTGACACGGCAGCTTCTGACGTTCAGCCGCAAGCATCCGGCACAGCCGCAGACGCTGAATCTCAACCACGTTATTGCGGGGATGCGCGACATTCTACGGCGGCTTATCCGCGAGGATATCGAACTCGTGTTCGATCTTGATGAGGATCTCGGGAACACTCGGATCGACCCGGCGCAGGCCGAGCAGATTGTGATGAATCTTGCCGTGAACGCCCGCGACGCCATGCCAGAGGGCGGAGAGCTGATCATCAGCACCAGGAACGCGCAGCTCTCCGGCGACGATGCGTCGGAGTTGTTCGAGACCGAACCGGGCGATTACGTGGTGCTGGAGTTCGCGGATACCGGCGTGGGGATGACCCCGGAGGTTGAGCGCCGAATCTTCGAGCCTTTCTTTACGACGAAGGAGGAGACGGGCGGCACGGGCCTGGGGCTGTCCACCGTCTACGGGATCGTGCGGCAGAATCACGGCGCGGTGCTCGTGGACAGCGAGCCGGGCGCCGGAACGACATTCCGCGTCTGCCTTCCACGAACCGAGACGGGGGCGGTGAGCGAGCCGACGGTGTCGTTCGCCGACCAGCATCGTCTCGAAGGCACCGAGACGGTAATGATTGTTGAGGACGCTGACAACCTCCGCGCGCTCGTTGAGAAGATGCTTGACACCTTCGGCTACAAGGTGCTGAGCGCATCTGACGGGCCGGAGGCGCTCGAGATTGCAGCGAAATACGGTGGGCCCATCGACGTCCTGGTGACCGATGTGGTGATGCCCGAGATGAGCGGGACCGACCTCGCCGAGCGTTTCATCGTGAACCATCCGGAAGCGCAGGTGCTGTACATCTCCGGATACCCGACCGACCACGCCGTTACCGCGCACCAGAGGGATCCGCGTTTCAACTTCCTCCAGAAGCCCTTCTCAGCAGTGGAGCTGGGGCAGCGACTGCGAACGATCATCAAACGCGCCGCCAAACGCGACGATTTACAGCCCGGGGCCCCGTCGGGTGCGGGCTGAAACCGTGTCGCGCGCT
>JALGTR010000276.1 GCA_029821265.1 Candidatus Zipacnadia bacterium | reverse complement strand
ATACCGCTTCGCAGTCGGTCCCGATGGCGGCGTCCGACATCTCAGGATCTCAACGGTCGGTGGAGCCGAGGCACTCGCGCTGTCGAACATATCGACCCGTGAGGTGGCTGGCGGAGGCACCATGCTGACCTACCGCCTGTCGCAAGCCGCCGACGTCACGGTTGAAGTCATGAACATCGCAGGACGCCTGGTGAAGAGGTTCCCCGCGCGCACCGTCGAGGGCGGGAGCCAGGAGACGCTCGTCTGGAACGGCATCAGCGACCGCGGCAGCGCGGTTCCTTCGGGCCGCTACATCGTCAGGCTGACGGCTCTTGCAGCTGATGGGCAGACTGTCCAGGCAATCCGACCGTTCAGCATTGCACGGTAAATGCGCTCATCATTGAGAGGAGCTGACCTTTAGTGCAGCGGCACGGTGGTCGAGGAACGCAAACAGGCCTGAAAGTGGTCGCGCTCGTGCTCGGCGTCGTCTGCGCTCTGCTGATGGCGCTGGGCCCGGCACTCGCGCAAGACCGTTTCGTCACAGTTGATCACCCCGCAGGGCTGACCCGACTGATCGTCGAGGCACCACAGCTCATCGCTGTCGAGGGCGGCGGCGGAGGCAGCGACGGTGACAGTGGCGATGGTGGCTCCGGCGGCGATGACGACTTCGATGAACCCATCGACGAGCCCGTCGCGGTCATGCCCGCCCAGGATGACGCTGAGTTCATCTATCGCCCTGGAGGCCGTTTTCAGTTCGGAACTGGCACCAGTGCCGCTGTGGGAGGCAACCCGCTCGTGGCGGGCGATGAGGGCCGCTCGATCGCCAGCATTCGCGCAACAGGCCCCAACTGGGACCTGACGGCCTTCACGTCGACACTGACGCTCTCGGTAGACGGCACGACGTATGACCCATACCTGCAGCAGTACAATCAGCAGCCGCAGGCTGATCCCGCCGATCTGCCGCTGTTCTGGGTCCAGGACCTCGTGGGCGGCACCCGCGACGTGCTCGGAGAGGTGCTCGTTCCGCTCACCACGGACGTGCCGACGGAAGGATCGCCGAACGTCCGAATCCGCGTGAACTACACGCTCGTGCATGATGCATTGATGATCGAGCACATCGTGTACAACGACGACACGGCTGCCCACAGCATCGGCCTGCGCCTACTGATCGATGCCCTTTTCGGCGCTGCTATCAGGGATGGAAGCCCGATCATCCTCGACGATGGCACGGTCATCACCAACGAGACGAGGATCCCTGATCCGGACAACCCGACGATCGCCATGCCCGACACGTGGGTCGCTCACGACAACCCCGACTCGCCACTGGTCAGCGTCCGCGGCACGATTGTCGGCGATGAGGTCACCGATCCTGGGATCGCCTCGGAAGCGGGGGGCGTCCCCGACGAGATCGCGTTCGGCCAGTATCGCAACATGGCTATGGGCGGGCAGTTCGACTTCCGGCCCAACCCGCGCGCGTCCATCCTCAATGAGGACTGGGCCTACGCGGTGAAGTGGGAAGAGCGGCCGCTGCAGCCCGGACAGAGCCGTCGCTACGTCACCTACTATGGCCTCGGAGCCGCTGCAGTCGACTACGACCCGCCCTACGCGCTCGCAGCCTATGCCCCGAACCAGCTTGAGGTGCAGGAGGGCGACGATCCGGTCACTCCCGAGACCGAAGAGTACTTCCTCAGCGAGGGCGACGGCGACTCCGTCTTCGACGTGGTCGTGATGCTCGACAACTTCGGGACATCGGCGCTCAACAACGCCACGGTGCGTATCAGCCTGCCAGAGGGCCTCGAACTGTATCCCGAGACCCAGCCGCGCACAATCTCTCTCGGCCTGATCCAGCGCAATCAGTCGCCGCTGCCGATGGCCCAATGGAGCGTCCGCGCGACGGCCGCGCGTCCGGGAACCGCGGAGATTTCCATCACTGGCCCGCTCGGCAAGGTCGTGCGGCGCCAGATCAACATCCCTGCAATCCCGATCATCCCCGCCAGGGAATCAATCACCGGGCTGGAGATGCTCTCGGTACCCTATCAGTTCGCGAACTCGGATGCCTCAAATGTGCTGGGCTCGCTGAGCGACTCAGTCTTCCCGGGAGGGCCGGTAGCGATCTGGCGCTGGCATCCGGGACTTGAGCACTACTTCTCGTACCCCGACCCCTTCGTCGCGAATATCGAGCTCGGTGAGGGGTTCTGGTTGCTCAACGAGAACGGAGAGACGATCGTCCTGCCGGACGGCGCGACCACGGCTCCGGATAACCAGCCATTCACCATTCCGCTCGAAGCCGGGTGGAATCAGATCGGGAATCCGCACGTTGTCCCGACCAGGCTCGATCAGGTGATGGTCGTCGGCCCACAGGGGAGCCAGTGGAGCATCACGGAGGCCTCGCAGCGAGGGCTGATCCTACCCACGCTCTATTCATACAACCCGACGACAAACGAGTACGAGTGGGAGAGTTCGCTGCAGGCCGCGCGGGTGATCCCATTTGAGGGGTACTGGATCCTCGCCCTGCAGGATGTCACACTCTCGTTCCCGCCGCCGAGCATGATCTCGCCAGCCCAGGAGGACGCGGTGAGCACCGCTGCCGCTACCACCGACGACGATGGCTGGCGCGTCGGGATCGAGGTCCAGAGCGCCGGACGGACGCGTGCTCCGCGCTACTTCGGAGTATCGCCCAGCGCTACTGATGGCGCGGATGTTGCGGACGTCCCCGCGCCCCCGCAGATGCTGACTGCCGGCCCGCAGGTGGATGCATTCTTCACGATCGGTGAGGCCGACGGTGTCCGGTATCTGGCCGACACGCGCAGTGCAGGCGACGCCAACGCGTGGGATCTCACCGTAGTTGGCGGCGCACCCGGCGCCCCGGTTACACTGCGGTGGCCTGATCTCGGCGCGACGCTGCCCGACGACCTCGTGGCTATACTCGAGGATGTGGATGCCGGGCGGAGCGTCTACATGAGGACCAGTAGCGCCTACACCTACAACTCGAACACCGGCGGCGAGCGCCACTTCCGCGTTCGTGTGCGGCCACGGGCTCAGGCGACACTGGGCCTGACGGCCTCCACGCGTGCGGCGGCAGGCACCGGCGTTGAGATCGTTTACTCGCTTGGCAGCGCGGCCTCCGTCGATGTGGAGGTGCGCAACATCGCAGGTCGGGTCGTGCGTCGGCTGGCACAGAATCACCAGTCCGTGGAGGGCCAGAACACCCTAGTCTGGAATGGTATCAGCGACGCTGGCACTGCAGTCCCGGCCGGGACCTATCTCATCCAGGTTACGGCTCGCTCACCCGAAACCGGTGAGCAGAGCAGCGTCGTTCGCACCGCCACCATCGGCCGGTAGCAACCCGGGGTGCAGTCGACAGGAAGCAAGCGCACTCGGACAGGATAGGAGAATGCAACAATGACGGCGATAAGGTCCAGCAAGCTGGTAGGACCGATGAGCATCGTGCTGACTGCCATGATGCTGATGCTCACCGTGCCGACCAGTCTGATGTCACAGGCGCATGCACAGGCGCAGAACAAGATGCTGCTGCTCTATCCCGTCCTGGACCGCACGGATGCGGGGTACGAGGAACTCGGCGACTGGGCCACTGGCTACCTGGCGATGGCCCTCGATGGCGTCGAGGAGTTCGAGGTCGTTGAGTTCTCGCGAACCGCCCCGATGGTGCTCCGGGCCGTCGAGGAGGGTCAGATCCGCTCGGTCGATGTTGAGGCCAATGTCACCGATCCGGTGACCGCGATCCGGCTCGGACACGCGCTCGAGGTCGATGAGGTCTGCCTCGCGACCGTGGTCTCCATCGATGTCGGAGAAGATCCCCTCAACGTCGAGGTGCTGCTCAACGGGCAGTGCTACAGCGTTGCCGGGAACATCGACACGGAGACGATGCAGATCGCTGAGCGCCCTACGCCCGTGCAGACCTTCGGCGTGTCGGGCACGAGCCAGGTCCGCGAGGGCTATGATGGCCCTGTCGCGCCTCTGATCCGTGAGGCCCTGCGCGACGCGGCCGGCAAGGCGGCGAACGTGCTGGCCGGCCTGCCCGCTGACCAGATGGCAGAGGAGAAGGGCCCGAAGAAGGAGAATCATACTTGGCGGTGGGCGCTCGCAGCACTGGCCGTCCTCGGCTTCGTCCTCGCCAACGATGGCGGCGATGATGGCGGCGGGCCCACGGCGCAGAACCTCCCGCCGCGCCCACAGCGGCTGGAGATCGAACCGTCGGCGATCCGTTTGTTCTGGATGTCTCCGAATAGCACGCTAACTGTATCGGGCTACGACATCCAGCGCTCGACCGACAACGGCGCCACCTGGAGCGTGGTTCCCGGTTCCGAGGGGAACGTTCTGGCAGATGACACCAGCTTCGCCGACTTCAGTGTGCAGGAGGGTGTCAGCTACCAGTACCGCATCCGCGCTCAGTACATGAACGCCGGCCCATCCCCGTGGGTGGAGTTCGAATCCGTCCAGTTCCCGGGGTAACGGAACAAACCGCGTGCCGGTTTCTTCGGATCTGATGCACACAAGCTGCCCGCGGTGCGCACCCGCG
>JALGTR010000275.1 GCA_029821265.1 Candidatus Zipacnadia bacterium | reverse complement strand
GCGATATCACCCACACTCAGTCAGCCGCCGGACGATGTCGGCGAGCCGCTCGAACTCGCGCCGATCGTTCCTGAGGGCGTGCAGCTGACCCGGGAGACGTGGCCTCGCCTTCGCGAAAAGCTGCGCGAGCGCTGGGCCGAGGTCATCGGGCGGCCCTCTTTCGCCGGTTACGATCAAGATCCGGAGGTCGTTCGCACCTTCACCACCGACCGGTTCCGTGGCACGATCCTCCTGCAACCGACCGGCCCCGACAGCCGCCAGCAGGTGCTGCTCATGGAGCCGATCGACAGGCAGGTCACCCCGCGCCCGCTCGCAGTCGTCCCGTTCTACCACCCCGACACCATGGCAGGCCTCGATCTCGAAACGCTTGAGCCGAGCACCGACCGGCCCCTGGTTCAGTTTGGGCGTCACCTGGTCGAGCAGGGCTACGTGGTAGCGTGTACCGAGGCATTTCCCTACAACACTGTGCCCGAGCCCGAGAGCAACGCGGGCTTCGCCTGGTGGCAGGCGGCCGCCGATCGCCTCCTGTCCGAGAACCCGCAGTGGACCGGCATCGGGAAGCTCGTGCACGACACGAGCCGGGCCGTGGACCTGCTGCTCGACCAGCCGAACGTGGACGCAGACCGGGTGCTCGCCATCGGCCACTCTCTCGGCGGGAAGATGGCGTTCTATACGGCCGCCCTCGACGAGCGCATCACGGCCGTGATCGCCTCTGACTTCGGGATCGGCTGGAGCTTCACGAATTGGGATGCCCCGTGGTACTTCGGCGAGCAGGTGAATGCGGAGGACTTCGACCTCAACGGACACCACGCACTGGCGCTGATCGCCCCGCGCTCGTTTCTGATGATCGCGGGGGAGGCCGATCGCCCCGCAAGCTGGCAGTTCATCGAGCGCGCGAAGCCGATCTATCGCCTCTACGACCGAGAGGACGCTGTCGGCTGCTTCATGCACATGACCGGCCACCAGCCCACGCGCGATTCGGTCGCCACCGCCTACCGCTGGCTTGCCGAGCAGTTCGATCTGCCGCAGCCGTCCAGAAGCCTCAACGTGTAGACGCGTAACGCAGCACACGAAGCACGAGAGGGAAGATCACGTATGACCGACGAGCCGACCCTGAAGATCGGATGGAGCCAGGCGGATATCACACCGGAGGAGCCGGTGCAGATCGCAGGGCAGTTCCACGCGCGCATCTCCGAGGGCATCCTCGACCCCATTACCGCGACCGCCCTGACGGTCGAGAGCGGCGATGAGAGCGTGGTCCTCGTCAGTTGCGACCTCGTCGCCATCTCCGACGAGCTTCGCACCGCGGTGAACCAGCGCCTCGAATCAGCCGAGCAGGCCCCATCCCCGGACGCGGTGGTCATGAACGCGACGCACACGCACACCGCCCCGGAGATCCGCGAGCGAGGCTTCGGCGGCGCGGCCACCATAGCCGATGGCGGCATCGAACTCGATGCCATGCCGATCCTCGAATACGTGGAATTTGCCGCCGACCGGATCGCCGACGCGATCATCGATTCCTGGCAGCAGCGCGCCGACGGCTCGATTGCGTTCGGCCGCGGGACAGCTGTGGTTGGTCGCAACCGCCGCTGGGTCGATACCAGCGGCCGCTCGACGATGTACGGCAATACGAACACGCCCGAGTTCAGCCACATCGAGGGCTACGAGGACCACAGCGTGAACGTCCTCGCCACCTACGACGCGGACGATGAACTCACCGGCGTAATTGTGAACCTCGCCTGCACATCGCAATCCACCGAGGGGCTCTTCCAGATCAGTGCGGATTTCTGGCACGAGGCGCGGCTGCAGCTGCGTGAGCGCCTTGGAGAGGGCCTCTTTGTGCTTCCGCAGGCCTCCTCGGCGGGCGACCAGTCGCCGCATCCGATCTACGAATGGCGGGCGATCGAACGGATGCTGGAACTCAAGGGCCGAACCGAGCGCGAAGAGCTGGCGTATCGCATCGCCAATGCGGTTGAGGAGACGCTCGAGTACATCGCCGATACCCGCGATAGCTCGCCAGTGCTGCTTCACAGGAAGATCGACCTCGAACTGCCCGCACGCAAGCTCACCGAGGACGACGTTCGCATCGCACGCGAGGAGGCCGAGTCGCTGCGTGAGCAGTACGAGGCGGAGAAGCGCAAGCTCGAGCAGAACACTCAACTGCGGGAGGAGCCGCGGTGGTATGTGAACATCACGCGCGCGTATCGCCGCATGTCGTGGTTCCTCGCCGTGGCCGAGCGCTACGAACGTCAGAAGCACAACCCGAACATGCCGGTGACTCTCCACATCATCCGGCTGGGTGATATCGCGATCGCGACCAACCCGTTCGAGTATTACCTCGACTATGGCGTCTTCATCAAGGCGCGTAGCGAGGCCGTCCAGACCTTCGTGGTGCAGCTTGCGGGCCCGGGCAGCTACGTCCCCAGCGCACGCTCCATCGCGGGTGGCGGCTACGGGTCACTGCCGGCCAGCACACCGATCGGCCCCGAGGGCGGACGCCGGGTCGCCGAGGTCACGATCGACGCCATCAACGCGATGTGGTAGCCCGCCAGCCAGGACAATCCGCGCGAGGAGGGCGTTGGTTCCCCCCGGCGCTCTCCTCGCGCTGATCTCGCCTGCAATCGCTCGGAGCCGGGTGCATAGCCCCGAGGGCCTGAGGAGCTACAGCTCGAACAGCTCGGCTGCATTGTCGTGCAGCAGCATATGCGCCACCTGCACCGCTGCCTCGCGACTGAGGAAATCGCGCTGTACCTTCTCGGCAAGCACATCCGCGATGCACGACCTCGCCATCACGAGATGACCGTAGATCAGCTCCGGCCATCCAACGTCCGAGCCGAAACCGAGGATCCGGTAGCCCGGCACGAGATCGATCCACTCGTTCAGCGACTGGCGCGTCCCCTCCATCGTCACCACGTACATCCAGGCGAGATTCAGCCATACATTCGGGCAGTGTTTCGCGAGCATGCCCATCTCCCGGCTGAACGGGTAGCCCCCGTGGTAGAGGTTGAAGCGCACCGACGGATGCGACCGGATCAGCGGGAGCAGATGCAGCGGGTTAGAGTCCGGCACATGACCCCAGTTGCTCTGAACGCCCGTGTGGATATCGAAGATCAGATCCATCTCGGCGCAGAGCTCCGCGAGGAAGAAGATAATGTGATCCTGGAGCCGCTTGACCTCGCCTGGGTCAAGTTTCCGACCTTCAAGCGCCCGGTCGAACAGGGCCGATGCCGCGACTGCGGACACCGGTTCGGAGTGCAGCGTGCGGCTGTAGGCATGCGCGAGCTTGATGCCCACCGCTCCACGCTCGACGTAATCCGTCACGAGCTGTGCGAGCGCCTCTTTGCAATCCGGGAGAGTGTGAATCGCGTGATCGAGGTGCTCCTCCAGGCGCTCGCGGACCTCGGCCTCGTGCAGAGCCAGCGCGCTTTCCATACGCAGGACGCCGGTGAAGTATTCCGGCTCCCAGTCCTCGAACCAGGGGATATTCCGCACCTGCGTCCGCAGATTGCAGATGTCCTCGGTTACGTGGCGGTACCAGTCGGGGTCAGCTGTGCACTTTCGGATGGTCTCGTTCAGCGCCTGCCAGTTTCCATCATGCAGCTCATCGTCCTCAAGGCCGAACAAACGCTGGTAGGTCACGATGTGGTGCCGCCAGTAGGAGACATTGCGGGCCTTTGCCAGGACCGGCTTGAGCCGCTCCCAGCGCTGTTCGTCGGTGTCAGCTCCCTCGTAGAGTTTCGAACGTGGAGCGCCCGTGACACTCTCGATGGTCCGATCGAAGTACGATGTGAAGCTGAACACTGAATGTGGAGCGGCATCTGTGTACGCTCCCGGACGGCAGGTGTGCGAGTGGCAGTCGACCGTCTGGATGGACGTCATCTCGGCCAGCAGGTCGTCACGCAGTGTATCGCGCACGATCTCCGCCTCCTCACGGGTGCTGCGGCGCGACGGCAGTGTAAGAGCCCCAACACGACCAGATTGCCTGTGATCCGAAGCTTCGCGAGTTGTTGAGCAGATCCGTCAAACGATTGAACAGTGACCCGGCAGTATCCTCCCCTTGAATCGGTTAGGCATGCACTGTCGTGTCGGCGAGAGAGAGCCCGCATAAGATCAGCGGCAGCATGGAGGAGCTTGAGAGGAGAAATGCTGATCCTCAGAGGTTGGAGGCAAACCTTCAGAGCTCTGGAGAGCTATATGAGAATCTGGGGGCAGTGGACAGGCAGCAGTTGGTGCAGATGATGGTCAGGGAGATACGAATAACTCCAACTCGCATGGAGTTGGAGCTCTATGACCACCCGATGATTATTGAGGAGTGGGACGATGGGCCTGACGGGTGGTTCCGTGAAAGATTGCAATTGGCTCCCGAGACGATCTCAGGCGGGCGCCATCAGGCGAGGCTCGCACTGCTCCATGTGGTTCCTCCTCCGCGCGAGCCGCGGGGGAGGGTCTGCCTGGGCGTCGCCGGCGGAAGCCGGGCTCACACCGCGGTAAGGACCGATGCAGATCGCTGCGGACCTGCCC
>JALGTR010000274.1 GCA_029821265.1 Candidatus Zipacnadia bacterium | reverse complement strand
GGCCGCTGAGTTGACCGCCGGTGAGTATCTGCACGATGTCATCGAAGAGCTCGTCAGCCATCGCCTCGCGGCGGACGAGGTAGTCGTCCTCGGGCAGGTTTCGTGCCTCGTTGAGGGCCTCAAGGATGAGCAGGCGCGCACCCTGGCCCGCCACGATCTCCTCCGGATCGCCCTGAGCGGGCGGAACTTCGAGCACTTCGACCGCCGGCACGCCGGTGTTGGTCACGGCGCCGGTGGTCGGCACGTCGCCCAACTCCGCCGGGCTGACCGCCGGCTGTCGGGCCTCGACCACCGTCTCTGCCGGCCCGCCGAGCTCCTGCACGGCCGCGGGAGCGGCGTCGGGCAGGGCCTCGCGGAAGTTGTTCACCCACATCGCGCCGAGGACGCCTGGCGTCGTCCCGTTCGCCTCGGCCTCCGCTTCGTAGACGGACATGACCTTGCGTCCGTCGAGCATGATCGACCACAGACCGTCAACCTGCTCGAGGGTGACCTCGAGCGCGGCCGGATCGTCGGTCCCGGCAAGAATCTCGTTCAACGTCTCGTCGATGGCTGCCGCCCGATGCTCAACGCTCTCGTACGGCCCCGCCTCCCTCACGCGAGCAACCACCTGGCCGCCAACGATGATGTCGGCAGCCTCCTGAGCCGCGCACACTCCAACCATCCACAGCAGGATGAGGGCCACCGCGCATGATCTGCCTCGGAGCATCTGCTTGCACCCTCCTTGAGACGTCTGTCCGGCGTCGATCAGCCGGCTTCCGACAGGATACGTCACGGACGCCGGCACTCTACAGGATAGCTTTTCTGAGCGTCAAGTTTCCGCGTGCGGTTCGGTGAGACCTCTCCGGCTACTATCCGGCGCAGACTTCGACGTGAAGCGCCGTGCCGCCGGCGAGCGTGACCGCCTCCGTATCGCCCGCCATGCGCCAGCCCTCGGGTGCGACAATGGTGGCCGCGCAGCCCGCGGGGACGCGGACGAACAGCTCCACGCGTCCCTCGCCCGACCGGCTCCAGCGGACCTCGATCTCGCCGCGCACGGTGCAGACGCTGCCGGCCATCTCGGGCAGCAGATCCATGCGCGGGGCGATCCGGGCCTGCGCGAAGCCGGGCCCGGCGCACTGTACGCCGAGGAGGTGCTTCTGCAGCACGTGGCAGGGCGCCGATGACCACGGGTGGCAGAGGCTGTCGAGTTCGTCGCCGAGGAAGGTCTCCCACCACGTCGTGGCGCCGGCCTCAACCATCGCCCCCCACAGGTTGATGATCGCGCGCAGCATCTCCTCGTGCATGCCGGCCATCGCCATGGCGTCGAACTGATAGAGCCAGAAGTACGGGCTGCAGCGGCACAGGTCGGGATCGTCGGAGAGCACGTGCTCGAGCACGTCGCGCCGTCGATGCGCCGGGCAGACTCCCGTGAGGATCGCCAGCGTGTTGATCTGCTGGCTCACCCGGTCCGACAGCCTGTGCTCGATGGCTTCGGAGAGCCCCTGCGCCTCACTGGCGGTGGCCTCGGAGCGGTCAGCGTGGCCAATCTCAGCCAGCAGCCGCGACCAGCACTGAAGGGCGCGGAGCATGAACAGGTTTAGCCCGGCGCTGAGGCCGCGGCGGTCGAGACCGGGATGCGGGAAGTTATGCCAGCCGAGGCCGGGGTGGTCGATGAAAAGCGTCCCCTCGCCCGCCTCGTGCGCAGCGATGGCGTCCAGCTCGATGAGGCCGGAATCGCCGAGGCGGTCGCGGTACCAGTCCAGAAGCCGCTCCACTGTCGCGTCGAGATGCGTCGGGACCAGCAGGTCGCCGGTGTGCCACCAGTAGGCGTACAGCCCCCACGGCATGATCAGCGTGTAATCGAAGAGTATCTGATCGAGGCTGGAGAAGATGGAAGCGGGGAGCTGCCCATCCTCATACTGCGCCTCCTCGGCCGAGAGCAGCAGGTGCTTCATATGTGAGGCATCGCCGGTAAGCCACAGCGTCCAGAGCCCGATCCAGATGGCGTCGCCCCAGTATGCGGCCTGCTCGCGGGTGGGGCAGTCCACCTGCACCTCCTGGGTCCCGACTTCGATCGTATGTTTGCTGACCTCCCAGATGCGCTCGATCATCCCGGCGTCGAAACGCTCCGAGGGACCGACGCTAAGTTCGCGCGCAGGCGGCAGGTCGGCCTCGCGACGCCGCACGCCGCAGCGGTGGATCGTCAGCGGCTTGTCGAGGTCGCGGATGACCACGTGCAGGTAGCGCAGCCCGTGCCAGTAGAACGTCTGCCAGCGCTGCCTGCCCTCGCGCGTGATGTACTGCTGGGCGTAGCGACAGCCCTTGCGCAGGCACCACGGCCGGCCGTGGCGCAGCAGCTCCGCCGGGCAAAGGTCGATGCGGACGCCCCCGGGGGCATCGACGTCGAGCTCGAGGTGCCCGACTATCTCCTTCCCGAGGTCGATGGTGAGCGCGACGGGATCGCCCGCCTCGATCGTCACCGGTGCGTCGGCCACGAGGGCGTGCTCAATGCGCGCGGCCCGCTCGTCGGGGAGTGGCTCCAGAGGCTCCTCGTCGAGGAACTGCGTTAGCTCGGGCTCGCCACCGAGCGTCGGGGCGGGCTCGGGCGCGGTCCATGCGCCGGCCAGTTTCACCGGACCGACGTAGCCCTCGCGCAGCAGCGGCCGCATGCGCGGTTCCAGCACCCGCTCGCCGGGATCGACGACCGTTGCGGCCGGCCAGTCGGAATCATCGAAGCCTGGCAGTGTCCAGCTTTCGGGGGCCTGTCGCGCATCGTAGTACTCGGTCCACGCGATAGCGCCGCTGCGGCGCGGGACCTCCTCCGCCCATGCCTGCGAGTGCACCGCGACCCACCGCTCGTCGGTGCCTGTAACATGCTGCGCCCCGGAGGCGTCCTCCCATGAGAGCTCGGCGAGGATGCCGGCGTCACCCTTCGGCCGGGAGTGGCTCGTGACGCCCCACCAGTGTCCGAGGACGCAGATAACGTTCTCACGATCGCGCAGCAGCGTGGTGACATCGTACTCGTCTACTGAGCGCACGGAGCGGACGTAGGGTCCCGGTCCGCGCCCGACCTCCACGCCGTTGACCCAGACGCGGTAGCTCGTGTCGGCGGTGATTCGCAGCCGGGCCTCCAGCGGTGGATCGGTCACCTCGAACCTGCGGCGCGCGTACCAGTACATATTCGGGTGCTTCTCGGCGCAGCGGATCCAGCGTGCCTGCAGCTCCATGGCAGAGCTCCTCGCGTGGCGATGGGTTCTGCGCGTCTCTTCTGCTCCCGCGAAAGGCTTACCTCCGCGGTGCGTGCTGTTTGACAGCCCCGGAGGGCGGTGGTACAATGCGCCCGGTCTGCGCGCGGGAGCATGCGCGCAAACGCACGGGAGAGGTGTCTGCGCGGCGCCCTCATATGCCGGCGCGAAGGGAGGCGTACCGATGGTCGATGAGCGCCTGCTGGAGATACTGGTCTGCCCAAAATGCAAGAATGACGTGCGCCTGGAGGGCGACTGGCTGATCTGCGATGAGTGCTGCGTGAAGTATCCTGTGCGCGACGGAATCCCGATCATGCTCGAGGACGAGGCGGAGCCGGTCGAGGGCTGCGACGAGAAGAAGCAGGAGCCTTCAGCGTAGAGCGACCGCCCCCGACTACTGAGATCAGGCCAGCCGCCGGCCCCGCTCCTGTGGCGCCGGCGATTCGAGCCGTGCCACGCGAGCGCCACTATGGAGGGCCACCCACCAGATGTCAGCGTCTGCATCGTCAGTTGGAACGTGGCTGACGACCTGCGGGCATGCCTCGAGTCGATACGCGCTCAGCGCACGCCGCCCACGCATGAGATCATCGTGGCCGACAACGCGTCCAGCGACGATTCGGTGGCGATGGTGCGCGAGAACTTCCCCGAGGTCAGGCTGATCGTCAACGACGAGAATCTCGGCTTCGCAAAGGCGACGAATCAGACGCTGAGAGCCGCTCGCGGCCGGTACTTGCTGATGCTTAACCCCGACACCGTGCTGGAGCCGGACGCGCTGGCCAGGATGGTGGCTGTGGCTAAGATGCATCCGGAGGCCGGGATCATCGCGCCCCGACTTGTCTACCCCGACGGATCTCTCCAGTACTCCTGCCGCCGCTTCCCGACGATCACCGCCGCGATCTTCCGCAACACGATTCTCGGTCGGCTGTTCCCCAATGCGGCGGCTGCCTCGCGATATATCATGGCGGACTGCGATCACGATACCGAGCACGAGGTCGACTGGGCATCCGGTGCGTGCCTGCTGATCCGGCGCGAGGCCTACGAGGAGGTCGGCGAGCTCGACGAGGGCTTCGTCTGGGGCTCCGAGGACGTCGACTACTGCTTCCGGATGCACCAGGCGGGCTGGAGCGTGGTGTTCTCGCCGGTCACGACCGTGGTGCATGCGGTGGGCAGGAGCACGGATCAGGCGGTCGTGCCGACGATCCTGCGCACCCACCGGGGTATGTACCGCCTGTACAGCAAACACTACGCGCGCAATCCGATCTCGCGGGCGCTCGTCTGGCTGGGTGTGTGGATCCGCGGTGGACTGCTGGTCGCCAGCTGGTACGTGAAGTGGGCGCTCGTTCGGCTCACGCGGCCCTTCCGGCGGCATGGGAAGGGGGAAAGCTGATGCGCGCGATCGGCGACTGGCTCGCAGGCGCCACCCGGGTGTTGATGCTCGCGCTGATCGTGGTGCTGCCGCTTTTTGCTGGCTACATGTTCACCGAGCGGATGCTGGCTGCTGGGATCGCCGCGCTTGCTATGGGTCTGCTCGCCTGCGTCGCGGCCGGGCTGCGGTCGCGGGAGGTCCGCGAAGGGCTTGGGGCGGCTGCGTGGCCGATCGCCGGCTTTCTGGCGTGGCAGGTGGTGGCAACGACCACGAGCGTGTACCTGCACGCGAGTCTGCTCAGTGTACTGGCGATGGCCGGCTACGTGGCCGTGCTGGCGGTCTGTGCGTCGCTCTTCCGCGCCGGGGGCTGGCGGCGATGGGCGTGGGTGGCCGTCGCGGTGGCGGGCGCGATCGAGGGCATCGTGGGGCTGCGCGACTGGACGCAGACGGCGATATTCCAGGGGGATCTGAGCTGGCGCATCTTCGGGACGATGTACAACCCGAACGTCGTCGCGGGGTACTTCATCTGCGTGATCCCCGCAGCGGTGCTCGTGCTGGCGATGGCGTGGCATCGGGCGGCTGACGATGACGAGCGGCCGCGGTACGGGCTGATTGCAGCCGGCTTTGCGGTGCTAATCCCATCGCTTGCCCTGCTGCTGACGGCGTCCCGGGCGGGGATACTCGGGGCGATGCTCGCGGGAGCAGTTTTGATCTTCGCCACTCCCAACCGCATCCGCGGCCGGTGGGTCGCGGTGGGGATCATCGCGCTGGTGGCGCTGGTGCTGGTTGCCCCGCCACTGCGCAACAGGATTCTGTCGGCGGCAACGCAGTCGCACTCGGCGATCTTCCGGTGGTACACGTGGGTCGGGACGGCGAAGATGGTGGCGGCAAGGCCGATCGTGGGCTTCGGGCCGGGGACGTTTGAGCACGCCTACCCGCAGTACGCGATCACCGGGTTCACGCGCATGGCGCATCAGACGCCGCTGCAGATCGCCGCGGAGGCCGGGATACCGGGGCTGCTGCTGATGCTCGGCGCGATCTGGATGCTCGTCCGTCCGATGGCGCACGGCCTCAGCGCGGGCGGCATCAGGGCCGTGGAGATCGCGGCGGGGCTGGCGGCGATGGCCGGACTTGGGCTGCAGAACCTCGCGGACTACACGTGGTATGTACCGGCGGTCGGGATGACGCTGTCGGCGGTCGTCGGCCTGTCACTCGCGGCCGCGCGAGGCGAGCCGCAGGGTGGGAGCAGCCACCCCCGGCGCTGGCTGTGCTGGTCGGCCGCGGTGGCGATGCTGGCGGCGATTATCGTCGCCGGGGTAGGCCTGCAGGCGCAACTGCTGGCACTGCGGGGCAAGCAGGAGATCGGGCGCGGGCGCTACCAGTTGGCGATGCCC
>JALGTR010000273.1 GCA_029821265.1 Candidatus Zipacnadia bacterium | reverse complement strand
TTGACGAGGTTCTTCATCTCCTTGCTCAGGTCGAGGTCGGGCACCGGCACGCCCGGACGCTCCATGAAGGCGTCGAGGAACGGCTGCTCATACCCCCGGATGACCGTCCCGAGCTTGCTCGCCACCCGCCTGCGCTCGCCGCGGGTCGTCTGGAAGTGCTCGGGGACCTCGACGGTCAGTGGATCATCGTTGGTCATCACCACCAGGCCCTTCTTGAGCATCCCGAATATCACCAGCGTCAGTACCTCGCCCAGCGGACGCTCCAGCAACACCGCCGCCTCCGGGGCTGTCAGACCGCGCTTGATCTCACCCTCCGGCACTGACTCGATGGGCGGAAGGTACGATCGCTTGCGCGCGGCGGTAATGCGGTCGCCGAAGAGCCACAGCAGTCCGAGCGCGGGGATCGCCAGCAGCTCGAGCGCCGGGCTGACGGCCCAGATGATCGGAATGAGGATGATCAGCGGGATGAAAAGACAGGTTCCGGTGCCGCCGGTGAGGCGGAAGTACCATATGGAAAAGAACACGAGCAGCACAAGCCCGACGAGGACGCGCGCGGTGCCGCTCTCGGTCCACCACTTCCACGCGAGGTCAAGCGGGGTCTGGGTCACCACGCGGTCCATCCAGTCCTTCGGGAAGGACACTCCCACCATGTGCTCGCGGTCAACACGCGTGTTCTCGAAGACCCACGCAACGGCCTTGTTGCCCTGAAGCTGCATCTTGCGATCGAAGGGCCTGTCGAGCTGGTAGAGCACGTTGTCGAGGTTGACGCTGTCGGGCAGGTAGACGACGATCAGCAGGTTCGTAGTTCCCGTCAGCAGCTCGCCGTCGAACCACGTCGGTGTGATACGCAGCGATGCGAGGCTTGAGTCCGTGGTGTCCTGGTAGACCAGGTCGGGCATGATCGCCTGGAACCTGAATGTGCTCGTCTGACCGGGCGGAATCGGCGGACTGATGGGAACCTCGACGCCGATATCGACATACTCGGAGTTCGCGATGCCGTCAAGCGGCCGGCCGTCGATCGACGCGCTCATGTTGGCGATACTGTAGTCGCGGTGGGGCAACCCAACGTCGACGAAATCGATGGGGTGCCCTCCATCGTTGCAGTGGAACTCGATCGTGTAGTCGAGGGTGACCGACGCGTCAGCGTTCGGCGTAACCTCGAGGATCATACGCGGAATCGAGAATGAGTACTGCTGCGCGTGCGCCGTTCCGCTCACGAGCACGGCGACCGCGACCGTGGCGAGCGCCACTCGTATGCTCCTCACTGCGCCTCACTCTCCCGACGATCGTCGCTCCATCCCGCAGGGTCCTTCGGGCAGTCCACGCTGCAGATCGGCAGGTCCGGGCAGTCCGCGCACCGGGTGGGCGCTTTCAGCCGCTCGCGGTAGCGGGTGAAGGCCTCGTGCTGCCAGATACTGCGCCACGGGTCCCGGAGGATGTTGCCGGCCGCCTCCGAGCCCCGCGCGGGCAGGACCGTGCCATCACTTCGCACCCGGATCGTCACGTCCCCTGAGGTGCGCGGCCCGGCTATCACCTGATCGGCGATCCCGCGCGCGCTGTCGAAACGCACCGGCGGGGCCCAGAGGTAACGCGCCTGCCTGCTCTCGGCCAGCTCGATGAACGTCGTCGCAACCTGCGGAATCGCCCGGGCGGGAAGCGCACCTGAGGCGTCGGCCGCATCGTCCTCGTCCGGGCAGGCGATGGCGAAGCCGACGATGTTCGTGACGCCGAGTTCGTGGAGGGACAGCATCGTCTCATCGAGATCAAGCAGGCTCATGTCGGTGAGCGGCACCTGAGCCACCAGCGCCAGCTCAAGGTCCCGGCACTGCTCGACGGCGGCCACGAACGCCGCGTGGTCGCCGTCCCCGCATATCCCGTCATGGGCCTGCGCATCGTGTGAGACGTAGAGCAGGTCGAGGTGATCGAGGCCGGCCATCGCGCAGGCCTCTATGACGTCCGGCCCGATCCAGCCCGCCACGGCTCTGATGCCGCAGATCATGCCGAGGTCCTCCGCCGCCTCGACCAGCAGCATCAGCTGCGAGGCCACCGAGTCCTCCCGGGTCTGGATGCACACATGCGGAACGCCCTCGGCCCACAGCGTCTGGACCATCGGCCGAAACAGCTCCGGTGCGGCCTGCTCGATATCCGCCCGCAGGGGGGCAGACAGCTCGCGCTCCCACTCCGTCACGGAGGAATCGCCCAGGTTGGTGATCGGGTAGTTGTCGCCCGGCTCGGACAGGTCGCTGATCAACTGATGCACCGTTGCGAGATCTGCCCGGACCTGGCTCTCCGGCGCATCCCACTCCACCGTGATCTTCTCGACGATCTCGCTGTCCTCAAGGCCGTCGAGGATGCCCCGGACCATCCGCACGCCGACGGGCGAGAGATATGCCGCCTCCGCGGCGTTGGCCAGCAGCAGTCCGTGGCCGTCGGGATCGATGCGCAGGTGGAAGCGCGTCGGCCACTCGCCCACCAGACGCTCGTATGTCCTGATGATCACACCATCGGGCGTGTCAGGCACCAACTCATCACCTCGTTATCGCGCGCGCGGCGCTCCAGCGGACATCCCCCGCCACAGAGCCGCAGCTGCTCACAGTCATGGCATTCCACCGGCAGATCCGCGCTCGCCGGCTCCTCCCGCCTGTGGCGGATGGCCGAGAACAGCTCGCCATCCCAGATCTCCGCCCACTCGTCGCGCAGGATGTTGCCGGCCGGTTCGTAGTACGACTGGCAGGGCAGCACGTCGCCGTTGGGCTCAACGCAGATGGAGTACTCGGCGGCGTTGCAGAATCGCAGCCCCAGCCCCTCCGCCAGCGGCGACAGCTCGCAGTGACGTGTAACGGTGTACCAGATGAAGCGCATCTCGCGCTCCGCGGCGGCCTGCCGAACGCCGCCGACGACCTCTCGCAGGCGATCGATCTCCAGCGCACCAGGATGATCGCCACCGCAGCCGGCGTGGATGATACCGTTCATCGCGAACGTCCGCAGCCCCAGGTCGCCAAGAAAGTGCACGATCTCGCGCGCTTCCGGGGCATTCCCGCGCAGGAGGGTGGTGTTCGTGATCGTGTGCAGCCCCGTATCGAGGCTGGCGCGTATCCCGCCCACGGTCTCATGCCATGCCTCGGCGCCCACCATACGGTTGTGCACCTCGGGACGGTGTGAGGCCAGCGTGATCTGCGCGTGGTCAAGTCCGGCCTCGAGGAGCCGCTCAACCAGCGCGCGGTCGGCCAGCCGGCGCCCGTTCGTGTTCAGCCCGCAGATCATGCCCAGCGAGTTCGCGTGCGCGACAAGCTGCGGCAGGTCCGCGCGCAGGGTTGGCTCGCCGCCAGTGAAGATGACGTAGGGCACGCCAATGGCCCACAGCCGATCGAGCACCTCACACCATCCGCGCGTATCCAGCGCCGGCATCGCACGGCGGCCGGGCTCATTGTAGCAGTGCGAGCAGCGATTGTTGCAGGCGTAGTGCAGTGCGAGATCGGCCTTGTAAGGCGCCTGTGCGCGCACCGACAGCGGCTCAGGCTGGGGGATGCCCGATGCGCAGACCGCGCAGCCGTCGGAGGGCCTTCGCAGCTGCCGCATCGCCCGCGCCGTCTCCCGCCAGGCGTTCTCCAGCCGCTCGAGCCGAAGGTCCCCGTAGCGAGTGCGGAGGCGCACGAGAGCGGCGTCATCCGGCACGTTGTCAAGCGCCAGGCGCGCCATCTCCGTGCGCATCGCGTCGAGGATGATCGCGTCCGTCCCGTTCACCAGCAGCACGCCCGTGCCGTCAGCGTGCCGCCGCAGATGCAGACGCACCCGGCCGTGCGACGACTCGAACCGCCAGTGCCGAAGCTGCACGCCGGATGGCTCAGGGCGGAGGGCATCGAGGCGCGCAGCAAGTCGCGCGAGATCCGCGCGGACTCCGTCGGCTGCGCGGCCGAGGATCCGGGAGACGCTCACCACTTGGGCTTCTCCTCAAGCTGGTAGCTGGTGCCGCAGTACGGGCACTTCACGTAGATCGCGCCCTCATGCATCTCAATGCTGTCCGCATCGAGCTTCGCGCCACAGGCATTGCAGCGCAGGTGCTCGAGGCTCGTATCACCAGTCAGGTCGATCTGGTGCGTGATCTTCGTCTCCGGCCCCTTCGCTCGCGCGAGGTAGATCATGAACGCGGCCGCGCCAAGCAACGCGATCCCTGCAACGAGACGAGGAACCGTGTGCCCCTGCGATGCCGCAAAGAGCGCCAGAATGCCGCCAAGGCCGAGCAAAAACCCGAGGACGTAACCGGCTGTCTTCATATCCGCGCGCTGACGCACGCCCGAGGGCGCGGGCCGCCGCGCCACCTCCCTGCGAGGACATGTACCGGGGCTGAGCGGTGAGACGTCGAGTGGTAACTTCGCCTGCCACAACGCGAAGCCCTCCACGCCAGGAGGCAATCGGGGTGCCAGCGACACAGTGGCGGCAGCTCGCGGAGACGGGGCGGAGATCGGCCGCAGGCCGGGCGGAGACCCCGCCGACGCCGAGCCGCAGCGCGGCGCGAGCCGGCCGCGCAGCGCGTCGGCGACGTG
>JALGTR010000272.1 GCA_029821265.1 Candidatus Zipacnadia bacterium | reverse complement strand
CTTCATACTTCGCCTCTACGCGACCCTCCGCTCCTGGCGGCAGCGCGACTACATTCGGTCCGGCTGCACAGGCGGCGTGATCGGCTGGGAGTGGTCTGAGGCCGGTCTGGTTCAGAAGAAGAACGGGCAGCCCTACATACCACGTCCCGCCGCCGTCGCCTACGCGCTCTCCCGCTGGCTGCTCGAGAGCGCCGCCTACGTCGGCCCGCTCGACGCCCCCGCGGGCGCCCGGCTGGAGCTGTTCATGCGCGATGGTGAGCCGATGATCATCGGGTGGTCCGCTGAAGGGCCCCATCAGGTGCAGATCGACGTCACCCCGCGCGCCGAGCTGCTCACCTGTATGGGCTTCCGCACACCGCTGAGCGGCCCGACCACCACAGTGACGCTCGACGCCGACGCAGTCGCGATCTTCGGCGTATCCCGCGACTACATCGCCGAGGCCGCCTGCGCGAACGTCGAGCGCCGCCTCACGACTGAACTCAACCACGTGAGCCCGACGAACTCCGGCTACATCAACGTGCTGGAGACCGATACCGACAGCCTTATCTCGCCGCAGTTCGCCGATAACGTGCGTGCGGCGGTCGCGGAGGCATGCGATCCGACGCGCACGCCGCCCGCGCATTGCGCGGCCGCGCTCTTCGGGGCTCAGCGCATCGTCGGCGACGGCATGCTGGCGGTGGTCCGGCACGGGCGGCAACGCGGCCATCTCTACCGTAACCACTACAACACCCTCTGGCGCCTCGCGCAGTTCGTGGAGGACCTCGGAGAGATCGCCGATGGCGTTGGCGCCCGCTGGCGGCGCATGAACAACGTCAGCGCAAGCGACCTGCAGAGCGTCCGGGCGATGCTCGCCGGCGTCCGCGAGCGGGCGGAGTTCCATCCCGGCGGCGGTGAGTGTGCGCAAGCGGTGCGTCTGCTCGACCGGGCCGAGCAGCAGCTTCGGCTCGTGACCGAGAGCGGCGGTCACCGCCGCGGCGCGTGGTGGGCCGCCACGCTTCAGGTGCGGGCCGCCCACGCCATGGTGGCTGTCGAGGAGCGCATCAACCGTCGGGCGTTCGTGGTGCTGCACTTCCCCACTTCGCGCCCGATCACCAAGGGGACGCTGCTGGCCCCGCGCCCGGATCATGAGCTCAGCGGCCGCGTCTACAACTTCCTGCCGCGTGAGATCTCCGGCCGAATCGCGGTCGAGATGCCAGAGCAGTGGGGGCACTCCGTCAGGACAGCTTCGTTCACGGCCCCCTCAGGTGGATTCTCCGGGCCGATCCCGATCAGCTTCGCTGTCCCCTCCGAGCCCACCCCGTGGGTCGTGAAAACGGCCCATCGCCCCTGGGAGGGTCTGCCTGTCAGGTTGCCCGAACCGTTGCCGGCGAACTCTGAGATCTGGGCGACTGCGCGGATTGCCCACGCCGCCGATCCGCCGCCGATGCGCTACCGGCTCTGCGTCGGCTCCTATCCGGGTGAGAGCGCGCCCGAGCAGGTCGATCACCCGCTCGCAATGCCCGCCGCCGTCCCGGCTCGGCGCCCACTGCTCAGCAGTCTGCGACGCGCAGCGACCGACCCGCTGGCCATTCCGGAATGCGTGCGCCTGGTCACTGACTGATCGGGCCGTGAGCCAGCGGCCGCACAGATCGCGGGGCAGTGCTCGATGACGGCGCCGCCCCGCGCCCGGCCGACCGGCCGTCCGCCATAGACACTCTCGCCCGCGCGAAGGAACGATACGACCCCGCGGAGAAGTAGGCCACGCATTCCCTGAGTGTCCTACCTCGAAGTGCCGGCGGGAGCGTTGAGTGATGTCGCCGTGGTATTACCTGGTCGTGCTGGTGGAAGTCCCCGTGCTGCTGGCAGTCGCCTACGTCGGCGGCTGGTGGCTCTACGCGGTGATCGCCTTCGTCGCGCTCATGGGGATGGGCGAGCTCTACTCCGCCATGGTGATCCGCGACATGCGCCCGGAGGCCGGTATAGGGTATCTTTCGGCCCTCGGCCTCATGCTCGCGGCGCAGTTCGCTCCCGATTCCACGAGGGCCGACCTGATGATCCTGGCGCTGCTCGTGGCCATGGCAGGACCGCTGGTCGCGCAGTTCGGGCGCACAGGCACTCCGGGGCGGCTGCGGGATGCCGCGCTGAGCACGCTGGGTGTGGTCTACATCGCGCTGCCGATGAGCTTCATCTTCCTGCTGTGCGACACCGATATCCCCGCGATGGTCACCGGCGACAGTGACGGACCGATCAAGGCAAGGCTGGGCGCGCTGCTGCTGGTCTCGGCGGCAGTCTGGATCTCCGACACCGCCGCGTGGGGCATCGGCAAGCTCTACGGGCGACGGAAGATCACGCCGTTACTGAGCCCCCATAAGACGCTGGAGGGCGCGCTTGCGGGAGGAATCGCGGCGGTCCTCGCCACGATCGTCGTGGGCCTGTGGGCAGGCCTCCCGCTTGAGCACGGCATTATTCTCGGGCTCGTTCTCGCCGTCGCCGCGCAGGCGGGCGACCTCGCCGAGTCCGTTATCAAACGCGATCTTGGCCTCAAGGACTTCGGAACGCTTCTGGGACCACACGGGGGCATGCTCGACACCTTCGACGGCATGCTCTTCGCGGCCCCGATCGCATGGTTCTATCTCAGGTTCGTGCTCGGTGGCTGACCGGCGCACATGACTGCCCTGCCGGTCGCTCAAAGGAGGCGCGTTCAATGATCGTCGGCGTACCGAGAGAGATAAAGGACGGGGAACAGCGCGTGGCCCTCACCCCTGCCGGAGTTCACGCATTGGTCCGAGACGGGCATCGTGTGCTCATCGAGACCAATGCCGGCATCGGCAGCGGGCTCCCCGACGATCAGTACGTTGAATTCGGAGCGGAGATCGTCGATTGCGACACTGTTTGGGCCGACGCGGAGATGGTCGTGAAGGTCAAGGAGCCGCTCCCTGAGGAGTACGGCTACCTCCGGCGCGGCCTGATCCTCTTCACATATCTGCACCTGGCCTCCTCGCGCGAACTTGCCGAGCAGCTTGTGCGGTCGGAGGTTACCGCGCTGGCGTACGAGACGGTGCAGACCGCCGATGGACATCTGCCGCTGCTCGAGCCGATGAGCGAGGTGGCCGGGAAGCTCGCGACGCAGGTCGGCGCTCGCTGCCTCGAGAGCCAGTGGCATGGCCGCGGCGTGCTGCTCGGCGGCGTCACCGGCGTCCCGCCCGCTGAGGTGGTCATCATCGGCGCGGGAACGGTCGGGCAGAACGCCGCGCATGTCGCTCTGGGCCTCGGGGCGCAGGTAACGCTTCTTGACATCGATGCGCGCAGGATGCGGCACATGGAGGAGATCACGCAGGGACGTCTCGTCACCCAGTTCTCGAACCCCTACACGATTGCCCGCTGCGTGGAGTACGCCGATCTGCTCGTCGGCGCGGTGCTGGTGGCCGGCGCCAGGGCTCCGCGTCTGGTAAGCGAGGCGATGGTGCAGTCGATGAAGTCGGGCGCGGCTATCGTTGACGTCGCCATCGATCAGGGCGGCTGTGTGGAAACGATCGAGGCGACCAGCCACTCCGAGCCGACGTACATCCGCCATGGGGTCGTGCATTACGCGGTGCCGAACATGCCCGCGCTGGTCCCACGCACCTCGACCTTCGCGCTTACCAGCGCCACCCTCCCGCACATTGTCGCCATCGCGAACTACGGTGTTGAGGGCGCGTGCGAGCGAGATGCAGCGCTCCGCGGCGGGCTCAACGTGCAGGACGGACGCATCGTACATGAGGCGGTCGCGGCCACATTCGAGGACCTCGCCGCAGGGTAGACCGGCTTATACCCGATCGATCAGGGGGCCCAAACGCATGGGCCACGGCGACACATCCTCAGCCGCACACAGGGGCGCATACCTGAACGCGTACGTGGCGCCCCGGGGAGAGCGACAGTGAGCGGCAGGAGCCATCGCGGGCCGGCCATCCTCCGGAGTGTTCTGGCCCTGCTCCTGCTGCTGGGCGGGATCACCGCGGTGGCGCACTACCATGGGACCACGCGAACCCCTGCCCTGCGCCTGGCGATGATGGTCTCCGCACTCTCCATGGGGGTGGCAGGAGGTGTGGTCGCCGAGCGCCTCCGCCCTCGCGGGCGGCGACGCCGCCCTGCACACTCGCGGAGGCCGCGTCAGCTATACCGTCAGGCCGCATTCATCCTCACGGGCGTCGTCATCGCCGGCGGCATCCTCGCGCTGTTTGCGGTCCCGCAGACGTGGGTCGTCGTTGCAGCCTCAACCGCCAGCATCGCTCTCATATGGGCGTGGTACGGCGCGGAGGCGATCGGTCTCTCCCGCGCTCCGAGGCCCCGCAGGCCTCCCCGCCGGTAACCGTCCGCCGTCGCCTCCTCAATGGCGCACGAGTAACGCAGGACGCCGGTGGCCTCAGTGGCCACCGGCGCCCGTGTTATCGGCCTTGCAGGGGGCCTCTGCCCGAATACCAGCGCCACGGCCCCGCCCCAGCGATCGGGTTGGGGTGGTTGTAGGGAGCGTCCTGGATGCCGCGCGTCAGGCTCTTGGCATGGCCGTCGGCGAAGACGCAGTTGGCCTGTTCGTTGTGCCGGCTGTCGACCACGTAGTAGGCGTTGTTATACATCTGCGCGATGCCGGGGGTCGGGTACTTGGTGTTGTCGGTCCGGTCCCAGTAGTCTCGCACGACGTTCCAGTTGGTCCCGTCGCAGACGAGGATGTTCTCAGCCGGCGCACTCATAGCCGACTTGACCTGTCCGTAGCCGGGCGTGTCCAGGTTCGGGTCGCCCATCCAGTCAGTGGCGTTGTAGCCGATATTGCCGGCATACCCGAGAACCTCCCGGACACCACCGTAACCGCCCTGAATGGTCCCGGCCGTCCCGAAGTTGGTGTTCCGCCACGAGGCCGAGGGGCAGGTGAAGATCTCGCGATTCTTCACGTAAGGCTGCAGATTAGCGGTCCAGGCGACCATTCGGCTCCAATCGCCGTGGTCGCGTCCCATGAGCAGATCCGGGTAGCGTCCATCGTAGTCGGAGACATACATCTCGAATGCCAGGGCCATCTGCTTGGCGTTGCTCAGACATGCTGTCTGCTGCGCCTTCTCGCGAGCCCGTGCGAAGACGGGAAACAGGATTGCCGCGAGGATCGCGATGATCGCGATCACGACGAGCAGCTCGATCAGTGTGAAGCCGTGCCGCGTCCGGCACATCACGCACACACCTCCGTAGGAGTGCGTCCACCTGAACGGCTACGCATGGGGTCTCCTTCGACACCCGTCGTGGTGCACCTTTGCCAAATCTTAATGATCCTCGTCGGATTTCTCGCAGCACCCAACGTGAAACGCCGGCGGCCCATCAGGCCGCCGGCGTTCGTGCTCCGTGCATCGGGCACATTATGGAGGGCCGGGCAATGTTGTGCCCGGTCACCTCGGCTGACACTCCCCTCGTTACGAGGGCTTCTGCCCGAGCAATATCAGTGGAAGTGATACCAGCGCCACGGCCCCGCCCCAGCGATCGGGTTGGGGTGGTTGTAGGGAGCGTCCTGGATGCCGCGCGTCAGGCTCTTGGCATGGCCGTCGGCGAAGACGCAG
>JALGTR010000271.1 GCA_029821265.1 Candidatus Zipacnadia bacterium | reverse complement strand
ATTGTGCGCCGTCAGGCGCCGGACTGCATGACACGCTGCAGGCGCGCCGCGACGTCCTCCCAGTTCACTACGTCGAAGAAGCCTTCGGTGAACTCGCTGCGGCGGTTCTGATAGTCGAGGTAGTAGGCGTGCTCCCAGACGTCGAGCACCATGATGGGCTGAACGCCCCACTGCGTCAGGTTCTGATGCTTCTCGGCCTGGAGGATGACCAGCTTCTCGCCGAGCGGCTGCCACGCGAGCACGCCCCAGCCTGACGCCTGAACGCTGTTCGTGGCCGCGAGGAACTGCGCCTTGAATGACTCGAAGTCCCCGAAGTCGGCGTTGATCTGCTCCATCAGGGGACCGTCCGGCATGCCCCCGCCGTCGGGGCTCATGTTGCTCCAGAAGATCGAATGAAACAGGTGGCCCGAGTAGTTGAATGCCAGCGCGTCGCAAAGCGCTCGTATGCTCCCGAAATCGCCTGCCTCGCGCGCAGCGGCCACCTTCTCCTCCGCCTCATTCAGTCCGTTCACGTACCCCTGATGGTGCTTATCGTGGTGAAGCGTGAGCGTTTGCTCGCTTAGGAAAGGCTCCAGTGCATCGTAGTCGTACGGCAGCGGCGGTAGCTCGAACGCCATTGTTGCGATCCCTCCTCCGTCAGTCTCCTCCATCGGCGGTCCACCGTCTACGGGGGTGGTCTCGCCCTGCTGGCGGCAGCCGCTCATGTAGGCGATTCCCGCGCGACCGGCGGTGCTGATCACTCACCGGGCAAACTCGCATCGATCCACCCCATCACCCCGTCGTGGCTCTCCCACCTTCGCTCTGTCTCAGGCTTTCGGCACCGGCCAGGACTCTCCTGCCACGATCCTCACCGATCCTCGAACTTCGCGATACAGGTCTCATAGGGCTCTGTGAGCAGCTCGTGGTCGAAGCCCCACATCTCCTCCAGCATGTCCTGCTTGCCGTGATGGCATTCGTCCGCATACTCGCGCATGAACACCAGCGCACCGTGAATGAACTCCAGACACGTAGGCGGCTCCCGACCGCTCGGCCGGGAGCCGCAGATCCCCGTACTGCAACCTCACTCACCCGATGTACTTCTGCACCGTAGCCCACGCTCCTGCCAGCATCTGCGGCAGCCAGCCGATCCTCGGAGCCTGCGCGCCTGACTCGGGCAGGGCGCCGAGGTCGGCGCCGGCCGGCCGCCGAAGCGCCTCAATCTGCGCCTGCGTCAGCGAGGTCTCACCCTCAGGACCAATCTCGACCACGTGACCGTTGATCACCACGAGCAGGTTGTCGGCCACTGACAGCTGCGCGTTAAGAGCGGGGAACGCGCGCGAGAGCTGGAAATGCGCTTCGCTGAAGGCCTGAACCCGCAGTTCGGGCTCGACCTCCTCGCCGGCGACCCGCAGACGGCTATCCATCCACCGCTCGCCCTGCTGGATGTACCCGCGCTGGCCGACGTTGCGGATGTTCTCGATCCGCTGCCACTTGCCTTCAGCGTCCTGGTACATGTTCTGCACAGCTATGCTCTCAGCCTGCTGCATCACGAGCGCATTGTCGCGCTGGGAGATGGCGTAGCCACCCATGCGCTCGGTCGCCAGCGCACCGGCGGGCCCCATCGGTCCCCGCGGTCCGCGGAGGCGCTCAGAGGCCTCGTCGAGCGTCAGCGCGCCCTCCTCGCGGGCGAGGAAAGAGGTGTACTCGGTGAGGATTCCGTACTCTGTGCCGAGTCGGACGATCTCATCGACCAGCTCCTTCTCCTCGCCGTGCAGGCGGATTTCATCGAGCAGCCAGCCGATCTTCCGGGAGGCCCACAGGGCCGGGATGTAGTCATGCGATTCGGCGCGCTCGGGAAAGCGCGCGCGGACCTCGAAGCGCTCGGAGCCCCTGGGCGTCTGACCGGAGATGGTCACCGTGGTCTGCCCGGCGCTGCGTCGATCGTACCTCCCGAGTGCAACGATCTGCGAGCCGTAGAAGAGGTCCGGGAGCTCCTTCGGGAACATGTCGAATGTCGTCAGATCGCCGAAGTCCACACTGATGTCGGTGAGCATCGGCATCGAGATTCTGTCGTAGAATGAGGCGATCTTCGCCTCGATGCTCTCCTCCGGACGGACGTAGGTGGCGACGCCGCCGTTGTCGAGCGACATCCTGTCGAGGAAGTGTGTGTCCACATCGTAGCCGACGCCGAATACGAACACGCGGGTCGATGCGTCGATGGAGTCACGGCTGTCTTTCACGTTCGCGAGAATCTCCTCGAGGTCGGTCACTCCGGCGGTGGGCAGGCCGTCGGTGAGCATGACGATGTAGTTCGGCCGCCCCTCGGTACGGCGCGCCATGGCCAGCGCCATGGCGGCGTTGATATCCGTTGAGCCGGCGGCCGCGATCTCATCGATGAACGAGTGCGCCTCCCGGACGGCCTCGGGCGTGGCGCGCTGCAGCTCTTCGCCCAGCGAGCGGATATTGTCGCTGAAGGTGATGATCTCGAAATTGTCCTGCTCATCAAGCCGATCGACGCAGAAGCGCAGGGCGTCGCGCGCCTGCTGGATCTTCTCCCCACTCATTGAGCCGGAGCGATCGAGGACGAAGACCACATTCTTCGGCAACGCCTCGGTCTCGCGATCGACTGCTGGCGCGGAGAGGAGCATGAAGAAGCCGTCCTCGTTCGGCTCCTTGTAGGTGAGAATGTGGGTGCCGACGGCGTCCTGCGAGACCGTATAGTAAAGCCGCAGATCGCGGTCTGGCCGCGAGTTGCTCTCCTCCCATGAGACCGTCGCGCGCCGCTGTCCCTGGCGGTCGATGGAGACCGCATGGCTCGGGCAGTAGACGCTCGCGATGGGATCTGCAGATTCGATCGAGCAGTTGAATACCGTCTCCCCCACCGGCTCAGTCGAAAACTGCTCGGTGCTGAGGGGGTAGCGATACTCGAGCACGTTCGCGTCCTGAGGCAGCAGTTCGGAGTATGTGATGACGATCCGCCGCTCGCCGTCAGGCTCTATCGGGTAGATGCGCGCGCGATAGCTGTTGTTGCCCGCATACTGGAAGAGTGCCGGGTCCTTCCGTTGGCGCATGATCTCCTCATAGATGCGCTGCGCCTCGTCGGCCTCGAGCAGCTCGGTCTGCATGCTCTGGCCATCGGCCTCCACTGCGAAGCTCTGGACGACGCTCCCGGGCGGAAGCGGGAAGAGATAGGTAGCCTCGAGTTCGCGGCCGGACTCGTTGACGAAGACCTGGTCGATCCTCGTGGTGGCAACCTGGTTGCGGATCTCGACATCCACGTGATGATACTTGATTGTAAAGTAGGGGACGTCCGGAATTGGGCGCTCCGGCGGTCCGGGGATCAGGATACCGTCGGCGAACGCGCCTGTGGCGAAGATGACCAGCAGAGCCCCGCACAGCAGCAGCTTCCGAGACATCACGCATCCTCCTCTGCATCGTACCTCACTGTCAGCGGTAGGACGGGCGCGGCTGCGATAAGGTTCCACCAGCGAGATCTGCTGGCAGGGACGCGGCGATGGGAGAGGTCCTCGTCACGAGAGCGAGAAGAGTTCGGTGGCATCGAAGGCGAACGCGGGGAGTGGACAGATGATACAGATCGGGTCGCGCCTGGAGCTGTTCGTCGATGACTTCCTGATCGACCGTATGGACGGCGTGCAGCTGCAGCTGCACCATCCGCAGCCGCAGGGCACCGCGCTGGCCCTGGATAGCCCGTGGGAGGGGCCCGTCTCGGGATATCCGTCGATCGTGCCGACTGACGACGGCTGGCGGATGTACTTCCGCGGGTGGCCCGACCTCGACGGTGAGGCATTCGTGTGCGTTGCGGACAGCAGCGATGGAGTCGAGTGGAACCGACCGTCGCTCGGGCTCGTGGAGTTTCAGGGCTCGACTGACAACGCGATAATCATGTCCGACAGCACCATGGCAGGCGAGCGTGGGGCGCATAACTTCACACCTTTTCGCGACACGCGTGAGGACGTGCCTGACGACGAACGATACAAGGCCCTCACCTACGGCCCGGATGTCGGAGAGCGCCTGCACTCGCTGCAGGCGTACAGCTCCGCCGATGGCATCCACTGGAAGCCCATGAACGAGGGCCGCCCGGTCTTCAAGGCCGGCGATCCGAAGGTGATGCTCGACAGCCAGAATGTGGGCTTCTGGGACGAGACCGCGGGGGTTTACCGGCTCTACGGGCGCAACTGGGTCGGGCCCGTGCGCCACGTCTTCATGTCAACCTCAGACGACTTCATCGAGTGGTCTGAGCCGCAATCGCTGGACTTCGGCGATACACCGCTGGAGCACCTTTACACCAACGCGACCGTGCCCTACGACCGCGCGCCGCACATTCTGATGGCATTCCCCAAGCGCTTCGTGCCACAGCGCAGGGTGGTCGAGGACTGGAAGGATATGGGGCTGTCGGAGGGCGTGTTCATGACAAGCCGCGACGGTCTGCACTGGCACCGGCATATGGAGGCGTTCATCCGGCCCGGCCTCGGCGCCGACCGATGGACTGAGCGCAGCTTCATGGTTGCGCGCGGGCTGATCCACCTCCGAACGCGAGATCTCGGTCTACTGGATGGAGCACTACCGGC
>JALGTR010000270.1 GCA_029821265.1 Candidatus Zipacnadia bacterium | reverse complement strand
CAGCTATCGCAGCATTGATCGCGCTCGCGACCTCGCTGCTCGCCGGAGGCGCGCTGGTGGCCGACACCGACGAAGAGCCGGCCATTGAGGTCGAAGTTACGTTCAGCGCGACGCGCACTGAGGAGCGGGCGACCGACGTTGCGGCATCGGTGTACACGATCGATCGGGACGAGATCGAGCGCTCGCAGGCGGAGACCGTCGAGGACCTCCTCCGCATGCTTCCGGGCATCCACGTCATCCAGCAGGGAGGCTTCGGTGGTGCCACGACCGTCGTCAACCGCGGTGGCAACAGCACCGGGACGCTGGTGATGATCGACGGGGTCCGGATCAACAATCCGATGCTCGGCGGGGCGGATCTGGCGAACCTCACGCTCGATCAGGTCCAGCGCGTGGAGGTTGTGAAGGGTCCGTTCACGACGCTCTACGGCGCCGACGCGATGTCCGGCGTCGTGCAGATCTTCACCGCATCCGGCGCGCAGACTGACGACAACGTCCGCGCGGGTGTGGGCAACTACGGCAGCCGCCGGGTCGACTTCTCATGGGGCACCGGCGAGGGCCTGCAGGGCCTCGGGATCTCGGGCAGCTGGCTGCAGACGGACGGGGTCCGCGAGAACTCCGACTACGATGGGTACACGGTCGCCGGCCGCTATGACCAGCCTGTAGCTGGCGGCGTGCTGACCGCAACAGCGCGCTGGTTCGACTACGACCTGGGTGTGCCGGGGCCGACGACATTCCCCACCCCGGAGGACCACCAGAGCACCACAACCGGGCTGGCCTCGCTGGTGTGGACGCGCGAGGGGCTCTCGAGCCGCGACACCGTCCGCCTGGGCTACTGGCAGGAGGAGTATGAGTACGACTACATGGACTTCCAGGGCGCCACGCAGATGTCCACCGCTGAGCCGACGTTCTTCGAGGCCAGCTACCAGCGCGACTGGATGACCGAAGACGCGACCTGGACGCTGGGCGGTGAGTGGCGGACGAAGGAGGCCGACTACTCGGACACCTCTCTGGGCGACTACTCAGCGGACGACAACTCAAAGGCGGTCTTCGGGCAGGTGCAGCTGCGCCCAGGGCCGTGGCGAATCGTCGCTGGCGGACGCTGGCAGGACTACGACCTGTTCGACTCGGAGACGACCTGGCGCGCGGGGGTCACGCGCATCTTCAACGATGGCGAGTGGGGCGCGTGGGCCAACTACGGAACGGCCTACCGGGTCCCGACGTTCAACGAGCTGTTCTTCCCCGGCTCCGGCAACGACGACCTGGTCCCGGAGACGTCCGACTCGTGGGAGGTCGGCCTCTGGAACAGCCTGGACGGCGCAACGATCGATATCGTCTACTTCAACAATGAGTTCGACAACCTGATCGAGTGGCGCGAGGTGCAGCAGTTCGTCTGGCAGCCGGTGAATGTGGCCAGGGCGCGGACGGAGGGCGTTGAGGTCTCCGCGCGGAGGCAGCACGGCGAGCACTGGTCCGATCGGCTGAGCGTCACCCGCCTGAAGTGGTGGACCGACGGCAATCCCCTGCTGCGCCGACCGGACTGGACGGCCAGCTATTCGGTGGGCTACGACGCTGATCGCACGCAGGCGCAGTTGGACATCCTCTACGTCGGGGATCGCCTTGACGCGGTGACATTCCCCGGCCCCGACCCGGTCGCCAGCTACTACCTGGTGAACCTGGGCGCCACGCACGACCTCGGCTCGAATCTCGAGCTGTGGGTGCGCGCGAACAACCTGCTCGACGAGGATTACGAGGCCACGGCCAACTACCCGTCGCCGGGCCTGAGCATTCTCGCGGGATTGAGCACGGATCTCTGAGCCGTACCTCCCTCAGAACGTGCTCAGGAGCCCGGCCGCCCTCCTGCCCCGGAACGCGGCCGGGCTCGACTTCATCCGGCAGAGCCGTCACTCCGCCCCGGTTATTCGACGCCCTCGAACTTCGGCGCCTTCTCGTCACTGCCCGTCGCGGCCATGGATCGGACCGAGCTTCCAAAGACCTTCCGGCCGCTCACGCGCGCAGCGCCAACGTCCTCGAGCTCGCCCGCGTCGTAGACCCAGTTGATCGCGGCGCCGTTGACTCGGCTACTCGTGAACTCGAGGCGCAGATCGAGCTGATCCTCGGAGCCGAAGTCGATCTCCGGAAGATCAAGCGCGATAACGCGGTTCGCCGTTCGGCTGTAATCGCCGGCGTAGCCCCACAGGAGGCCGTTGCGATCGTAGCCGGAGAAGTAGATTACCTCGTCGACGGTGTCCACGGACAGCAGCACGTTGTTGAGCGTCCAGGTGACGCCGCCGCCGTAGTCGAACTGGACGGTGCCGAGGTCCCAGTCACCCTCGATGTTGTAGGTGGTGCCGCTGTCGCAGCCGGCGAAGAGAAGCGTGTACCCGGCCAGGACGGCGATGACAGTCACAGCGATTACAGCTCTGTTCATTTCGCATCCTCCCGAGTTCTTGATAGCGCCGGAGATAGTCTTCTCCGCTGTCATCGAGGCACCTTCCGCGGCAGGTGGCGTCGGCGCGTGTGGAGAAGGGCCCGGCGCACAGAGCCTGCGAGGAGGTGAGCGCGGCGACTGGCCGCGAGCGTTATGCAGTGGATCGATTTTCCCGACGACCGCTTTACTGTCAACGGACTGCCATGGTGGGGTGAGACGCGACCGAGCCTTATCCGCCTGCCGCAGCGATATGAGGGCCGCGTGCGACCGCCAGTGTGGAATCTCGCGCAGAGTCCCAGCGGCGCACGTATTCGGTTCGCGACCGACTCCGGCTCACTGGGCATCCGAGCACACTGGCCGAGCCTGCGCCACATGAACAATATGCCGCGCATCGGACAGCTCGGGATCGACGTCTGGGTGGATGGGCAGTACTGGAGGCCGGTCTTCCCGGCCGGCGATGAAGGCGACCTCGAGGAGATCGCCTTCGAGGGTCATGAGCCCCGAACACGGGAGATATGCCTGTATCTGGGGCTCTACGCGCCCGTTGAGCTGCGGGCGATAGGGCTCGACGCTGGGGCGAGCATTGACGCACCGGCGCCGTTCGCAGTTGAGAAGCCGGTGGCCTATTACGGCTCGTCGATAACCCAGGGCGGCTGCGCGACGCGCGCGTCGATGAGCTACCAGGCGATCGTCAGCCGGAGACTGAACGTGGATTTCGTCAACCTCGGGTTCTCCGGTAACGGGCGCGGGGAGCCGGAGCTTGCCGATGCGATGGCCGAGATCGACGCAAGCTGCTACGTGATCGACTTCTGCCAGAACTGCCCGACCCTCGAGGAGTTGGAGGAACGCTACGGGGCGTTCATCGGGCGCATACGCGAGTGGCGCCCCGAGACGCCGATTATCTGCGTGACGGCGATCTTCTCGACGAGCGAGGTCGTCAGCCCCGAGCGCGCGCGACAGCCGCGGATGCGAGAGATCATCCGCGAGGCGGTGCAGGAGCGGGTGCAGGCCGGTGACGCGAACCTGTACCTCGTCGAGGGCCCGGATCTCCTCGGCCCCGACGACCGCGAGGGTCTGGTGGATTCGACGCACCCCAACGACATCGGCTTCGTGGCGATGGCAGACGGCCTGGAGCCTCACCTGCGCGCAGTACTGGGACTGTGAGGTCGAGATTTCCGGCAGGACCGGGGCGGGATGCGACGAATCTGGATACTCGAGTGCGCCGCTCGGGAACGGGTGGCGCATTGCTTTGAGCGCCAGAAACGGCGCACCGATGGGGAGGACCGCCCGATGACGGGTTTCCCGCGGGCGTTCAGCGGTGTGCGGTTTGATGATTCGCTGATCGCCTGCATCACTACAGTCGCTGAACGCGGCGTGCCAATGCTTGCCCTGGGGCAGACGGTATTCTGGGACGAGCTGCTCAAGTCGATGATCGTGGAGGCGGCCCGGCAGCATGCGCCGGACCTGAAACTGATCGCGGGCGCGCATGACACCGACTACTTCAGCAAGCTGCCCGAGCCGACGGTGTCCAACGGTGGCTTCTCGCTCCAGCCGCGGGACGATCTGCGCACCTCGCAGATGTGGGCGGCGGTGGCGGAGACCTCAGCGCTGCTTGGAACGGAGTACCCGGTTACCCGCGCGGAGCTGCGGGCAGCCGGCATTCCGCTACGCAGGCTGGCACGGAAGCACCCCGACGGACCGGAGGAGTTCTACCGTGAGGCAACGATGGCCTGGGGCTGGCGCGGGGTGGCGAACCACAGCGTCGGCCGCACTGTGGCCTGCGATATCGGCGCCCGGGTCATCGCGCCGACGGTGAAGGCGCTCATGGAGTGGGCGATCGGCCGCAGCAAGGACGTGCTCGTCGGCGATAGCTTGCAGGAGGCCGCTGACAGGCTGCTTGCGGCGATAGAGGACCAGATTGACCGGTGCGGCTCAGGTGACGAGGAGGCGACACTGACCGATCTCTACGAGTGCCTGCTGCGCGGCTTCTACGCGATGCTGCTGGGCGAGCTGCCCGAGCAGGTGGAGGTTACGGCATCGACCGAGATGTTCCTCTTCGGGCCGCAAACGTGGGATAGGCCGATGTTCGATGTCGTGGACATCTTCCTCGACCCGGAGACGCGACCGACGGCCTCGGAGGCG
>JALGTR010000269.1 GCA_029821265.1 Candidatus Zipacnadia bacterium | reverse complement strand
GTAGTAGAAGTTCTGATCCGCCTCACTCCATATCTCCCACCCGCGCACCAGCGGTCGCGGTGTGCGTGCGAGCGTGTCGGTGGGGGAGGGGGGATCGGGTGGCAGGGAATGGCCGAGGAGGTTGTCGGCCATCACCGAGATGAAGCGGTGCCACTCCATGGTGGTGGCGGGCTGCCAGGTGTACCAGGCGGTCTCCACGCGGCCACGGGCGTCCACGGGCTTCTGACCGTAGTGGCGCGGAGTGTGTCCGGTGAGGACCGTGACCTGCAGGTTGCGCTCAGAGGCCTCTTCGATGACCTCGCGGACCCGGCTGAGGTCGAAACGCCCGGCCTCAGGCTCAACGACCGTCCATGGAAACTCGCTGCGCACATGGCGGACGCCAAGTCGCTGGAGGATGTCCCACTCGGCTTCACAGCGCGCCTCGTAGCCGACGCCGAAGATACCGCCGTCGCCACGGCCGTCCTCGGGAGGTGGAAGCACGCAGAACGGTCGGTCGAATGTACCGCCGGCGGCGAAGCTCAGGCGGAGCGTGTAGTACCCGATTGCGAGGCGCTCATTAATGCGCAGCTCCGTTGACGCCCCTCCGCCGACCATCAGCGTGCCCTCGGCGACCGTGGCGGCGTGGTAGTCGGTCACCGCCCAGGCAATCTCCTCGGCGGGTCCATCTGTCTCGATGACAAAAGAGAGCGGCTCGCCGGTGATGAACAGGCCAGCAGGCTGCCTGGCGATGACGCGGACTTCGGCGGAGGCGACTGTCGCGACCGTGGCAATGAGAATGGCAACGCACATCCGGCGGACTGTGGTGTGCGGCATCTCTGGCGCCTCCCGTGTCGGGGGAGAATTCAGCGGCGCAGTCACGGCAATGGTGGTTGCTATATCGGTGCATCCGGTGGTTGGCTTGAGCGTCTCGGTGCCGTCGAGGCGGGCCGCGGGGCGAGCATCGCTCGTTGCGGAGGATCGACGGCAACGGCATTCGTGGGCGAGGGTGCCCGCGCTCCAGAACGATAGTTGACATCGGAGGGCGCCCTCGCCCGCCACGTTCGGGTATCGGCATGAGAACGCGAGGTTGAGGGTGAACCGTGAACGGCACACAGGCGGCGAGATTGGTCAGAGAAGGCATAAGGGCGGAGGAGACGCCGAGGTGGGCGCCGAAGAGGGGCATGGCGACGATCAACCGACGGGAGGTCTCTCTCCATGGCCCAGCGCGAAGATGTGACCGACGGATTGTGCAATCCCCAGATCGCCATCACGCCCGGACAACTGCTGGGGCTGGTGTGTCGCAAGGGCGGTGCGGAGTGTCCGCTGATCGACGCGGAGAGCGCCCAGGAGATCCTCGCGCGGCTCGCCGAGGACCCGACCGTGACCATCCAGCTTGTCTCCCATTGCGACGAGCTGCGACACTACACGCAGGAGACGGACGACCAACGCCGGGCGGAGAGCCCGCAGGATGTGCTCGATCGCAAGCGTGATCTCGATGTGCTGCAGCGCCTCGGGCTGTGCCCGGGGGATACGCGGCGGTCGCGGTATATCTTCGAGCTGCTTTTCGATCGGGTGGAGACCCCCCACGGCATCTGTGCGCATGATACCGAGGGGTGGGAGGGCTGTGCCCTCGCGACCAGCGGGGCATTCGAGTCCGTTCGTTCGCAGGGCTGGGACGCGGTCGTCTACTGCCGCAGTGACGAGGAGCGCGAGGAGTTTCGGGAGCGGAACGTCAGGGAGATCATGGAGGGCGACCGCATCTACGTGCGCCCACACCACCTGATGTGCATGTCCTGTTGGTACGCGGGCGGCGAGGCCAGCGGGCTTCGGCCGAATGATACGCTTGCGGAGATACTGCAGCGGATGCGGCAGGACCCGGAGGTCGAGATCGTGCTCGTCGAGGGCCCGTGCTCGGCCTGCGACTGCTGTGATGGCTTTCATCCCGACACCGGGCGATGCGTGCACGCCGGAGGGTTGATCCGGGACTATAAGAAGGACCTCGACTGCTTCCAGAAGCTCGGGATGATGCCCGGCGACAGCCTCCCCGCGCGCGAGATGATGGAGCTTCTGTTCGAGCGCATTCCCTCGACCCGGGAGATCTGCGCGTACGGCGACGGGGTGGTGATGTCCACTGAGTGGCGGATCTGCGGCGGGCCGGAGGGCAACGCAGGCTACGCGAAGACGGTCGAGACCGGAGTGTTCGGCGAGGGCTACGAACCGTGAGCGGCGATCGGTCGGGCGAGGATCTTCGCCGCGAGGAGGCGTCCGACGAGCGCCTCGAACTCGCGCGGCGGCGCACTGAGCTTGCGGACGCGCGCACGGTCGATGCGTCGAGACGGACGGTGCTGGCAAACGAGCGCACCTTCAGTGCGTGGCTGCGGACGGCGCTCTCAGCGATCGGGGTCGGGCTCGCCGTGCCCCGGCTCCTCGCGCCCGAGCAGCACCGGGTCACCGCGATGTGGCTCGGGCTGATGATGATCCTCGTGGGCCTCGGAATGGTCGTGCTGGCCGAGCATCGCTACCGCAGGGTGGCGAAGAACCTCGAGGAGGCCGGGCTCCACATGACGCCCGGATGGGTCGCCACCGCCGTGCTGGTGGCGATGCTGCTCGTCGTAGCGCTCGCAGTCGTGCTCGTCCTCTCGTCGTAGCTTCCAGGAAGGGACCGGGGCGGCCGGCGATTCCGGCCGCCCGTTGTGGTTCTGGCCCCGGGCTTCAGTAGCGCAGGATGGCCGCGGCCCGGTGTTTGTCGCCGGGCACCTGCTCGGAGGGCACCATGTAGGCCTTGCCGCCGTGCAGGATGACATTCGCGGCGGCGTAGTCGATCAGGTCGTAGTCCCACGGCTCCGGCTCGGCGCGCATCTGCACGTCCTCACCCTGATCGGGTACCCGGCCCCAGTAGTGCTGGTCGATGGCGCCGACGAGTATGCCCACGCGGCCGTCCCGGGCTGCGAGGCAGACGGCCTTCATGTCGTCGGTGGCCATGTTGTGGGCCTTCGATGCCTCGAAGTTGCCCCGGATGTCTTCGAGCCGCTGGTGGAAGTAGGGCTCGAGCAACTCCCACGCCTTCTCGCGCAGCTCCTCGGGGCGCAGGTGCTCGGGGTTGCCGCCAATGTGGTCCTTGAGCAGATGCGGATAGGTGTTGACATCCTGGTAAAGCGGGAAGAGCTTGTCCACGCCCGCGAAGATCAGCGGCGATGTGCCGTCCATGTACTTCGCGATGCCATCGTTCACATCGCGGAAGAAGTGATGGAGCTGGTGGCGGCGCAGCGCGTTCTCGTTGTCGCTGCTGTGGTAGGCGGCCTCGTGAGCGCCGGCCTGCTGGATGTGCGGGCGGGCGGTGTGCAGCTGCAGGCTCTTCTTCGGCTCGATATCACGCATGACCTCGAGAATGTGCCGCGGGACGTCACCCTCAGAGAGCGGCTCCTCAACCTGCGTGTATCGTGTGCACTCCAGCAGCCGGACGTGGTGCTGGCTGAGCGCGAGCACGTAAAAGTGCGCGTTGTCGGTAAGCACGGGCACCAGTGGCTTGACGTGGAAGCGGTCGCTCACGAAGACGCCGTCCTCCGACTGGACGGGGGTGTGTAGGATCTTCTCGAAGCCGTCTGCGAGGAACAGGGCGAGCGTGCCCGCTCCGAAGTCATGCGGCCCCATTCGAGCCTGGAAATCCCTGGCCGGCTCGAGGATCCGCTTGATGCGTTCCGGCTCGACGTCGAGGTTTTCGAGCATCTTCTCGGCCCTCTGAATGCCAGTCTTGAGGCGGATTGGGTCCCCAACGGCCTCCGGGCCGGAGTTGTGGGTGGATGAGTAGATCGTTGCACATGGACCGTCGTGCTCTTCAGCAAGTTGCTGGAGCATCTCTTGCGTCAGCATCTCATCGCTCCTCCTGTCTGACTACGAATTGCCTCCACGCGCGATGAGGTGGAGAGGACTCAATCGATGGTGTGTATCTATTATTCATGATTCGCGGGTTAGGTTGGCTATTCCTATCTACGCTCGCCCGGCGATCGCGCGTGTTGAAGACATGCCACGGCTGGGCCGCCGCGATCATCACGCCCCAGGCGCCGAGGTCGATCCAGTGCTCCCTGGCCATGACCGGCTCCTCGGGGGCGCGCGGTCGCCGAGCTCCGGGCCTTTGACGACCTCGTCATCGCCCGCGTCGTCCGAGACGAGGCCGACATGCCGCGCGATGGCCAGCGCGGTGAGCGGCTGATCGCCGGTCATCATGATAAAGCGGATGCCGGCGTCCTGGCAACGCCGGATGGCGCCTGCGACCTCCTCGCTGGGCGGGCCGACTACCCCCACCAGACCGAGGACTGTCAGATCCTCGTAGACCGGGGCCTCGGCGAGGCCGGGCACGTCATCGGGGGCGATCGTCTCGTCGCCCCGCTTCCACTCCCACCGGCTTGCGTCCGCCTACCGGCTTCCGACGCGCGCAGTAAAAAAGCCCTGCCGGGGCTTCGCAAACCGCACATGCTCGCGCCGCCTTCGTGGTGCTCGCCGTCATCTGCGCCACTTCCGCCGTGGCGCAACAGGACGTCTTCGATCTCAGCGGTGCGATAGGCCGCTCCTTCGACGAGATTGCCCTGCTGCCCACCAGATTGACCTCGTTCAACCAGCACGACGACGCCGCCCGGGCGACCTACACCTGCTGCAAACCGTGGCAGGAGAAGCAGATCGAGCAGGCCCTGCGCGCCAACGCGGCGTTCTTGATGTCACACCCCACCTCGGACTACGCCGACGACACGCTGATGCATACCGCGCGAGTTAATTCGGTGAAGAAGGACTTTCGGGCGGAGCTCAGCGCGTACCTTCAGCTCGTCAACCGCTACCCGCACTCGGACATGGCCGATGACGCGTGCTGGGGGCTGGCGCGGATGTACCGTGCCGACCACGATCACGTGGCGGCGATCAATGCTCTGAACAAGCTGATCACGACGTGGCCGAAGAGCACGTGGGCCGATGACGCGCATCTTGCGATCGCCCACGAATTTCGCGAGGTGGACGATGAGGCCGGCTACCTGCAGGCGCTCGAGGGGATGGTGCGCAAGCACCCCCGGGCTGACTGCTGCGCCCGTGGCCTGAGCGACCTTGCGAACAAGTACCGCGAAGTTGAGAACTACGCGGCGGCGATCGCCGCATGCGAGGACCTGATCGCACGCTATCCCTACTCCGATTACCTCGACGACGCGCTGTTTTGCATCGGCGAGAGCCTGCGGCACTCAGGCGATCCGCACGGTGCGCTGGAGGCCTACCGGGAGCTGATCGAGGGGCTGCCGGGCAGCAGCCTGACCAATCGGGCCATGCGGGAGGCGAACACCCTCGCGAAGAACCTGCGAGGGGCGGGCCGCGACGCGCCAGGAATGTACAACACCGAGGCAGAGGACGCCGGCAAGGCCGCGCAGGAGATGTTCGATTACGCGAGGCATCTGCAAAACTACCGGCAGTTCACGTCGGCGGCACAGCTTTACCGGCAGTTCGTGCGGACATTCCCCGGAAGCGACTACTTCGATGACGCAATCTTCAACATCGGCGTGTGCTACCAGCAGATGAACATCCTCTTTGAGGACATCAACAAGGCCGAAGGGCCTGAGGACCTGTACCGACTGCAGGATCGCTTCGCGGACGCGATCGGCAAGCGCACATCGATCCCGGGCGGCCAGCATCTGAGCGCAGTCAAGGACGCCGCTTCGGCCTTCGCGGAGGTCGTGAATAACCTCATCGGCAGCTCGTTGCGTGACGACGCGCTGTACGAGATCGCCAAGACCTACGAGGACTCCGAACTCGAGGAGGACATGGTCTACACCTACGCGCAGCTTGTGGCGGGGTTCCCCGGCTCCGAATACGAGATGGAGGCGCTTTACGAGGTTCTGAAGTACTTCTCGAACCCGGCGAACTACGAGAACGCCGCGGCGATGTATCCGCTGCTCAGCTCGGCCTTCCCGAACATCTTCCCCGAAGGCCTCGCATCGGCGAAGCTGGAGTTCCTGACACTGATGCGGGCCTACTACTCCCACGTGAGCTTTGCGTGGTTCGAGTACCACGAGCATCACATTCCGTACCGGGTGACCTGCGCGGACCTGGGGCCCGACGCCGCCTTCTACCTTGCGGCGATCAACATGTCACGCGGCGAGTGGAAGCTGGCGCGCAAGCAGCTCGAGCCACTGCTCGCTCTACGGACGAATGACTTCTGTGCGCCGGCGATGTTCCTGCTGGCACAATGCTGCGAGCGTGAGGGCAACGAAAAGCGCGCCGGGGAGCTCTATCGGGCGGTGGCAGCGCAGTATCCGGACTCCGGACTGGCGGATGACGCGCAGCTTGCGATCGCGCGGCTCGGAGAGGAGGCGCCGGCGGAGTACGTGCGGGCGGTGAGGGAGAGCCTCGACTACTCGCCGGGGAACGTAGACTGTTATGTGGGCGACAGGATCGTGATCTTCGCACCGTACACGGTGAGCGCAAAGATGCGGCAGTACAACATGCCGAACATCTGGGAGCAGTCGCAGGTGCTGCTCGAGGAGTGGACCGGGCAGAAGGCGCCGGATCGGATCGTGATCTGCATCGACGCAGGCTGCCGCTCGGCGGATGGTAACCCGATGCTGCTGCCGGGCTGCAAGATCGCTGACCCGCCGAAGTGGTCGCTGGGCTTCGAGAGCCTGGCGCGACAGACGATCCGGCGAGTTGCCGGCGACTGCCTCGGCGAGGACGCGTGACGCGATTGGCAGCGCGTCGGCGGTGGTGCTTCCGCAACAGGATGTGATTGATGCGCGCGATCGGGCGCTGTCGGCGCTTGATGAGTGGGTGCGTACCGGCCGGAGCGGGGATCCGGGGCCAGACGTGGTTGCGGGGATGCTCTACAAGGTGCTCGACAGCCAGGGATACTCCGAGGAGACGCTGATCGACCGCGAGCCGTATCGCAGATTCTTCGCGTCGCTCAGCGAGCAGCCGACCGCGCGCGGGCGGACGCTCTTCGCCTACGCGCTGAACCGGGCGTTTGATGGCGCATGCAGCCAGCAGCTTCGGCAGTGGGGACTGCCGGTCGCCGGTCGCATGGGCGGATGATCCGGTGCCGGGTGCCACCGGGCGAGGACGATAGACTGATGCAGGTGCGGGCGGGGCCGATTGCCCGCCCGCCATGCGTGCCGTCAGCAGCGAGACTGTGCAGAGGGCGGTCAGCAATGGGCGATCGGATCGACCGACGGGGGTTCCTCGGACTGTGCGCCAGAGCCGGCGCGGCGCTGGCGATCATGCCCGGGACGGATGTGCTCGTCGAGGGCGCGGGGGCACTTGCGCGCGCGGTGGGGAAGACCTCCCGGCATCCTGCGAACTACTGGAGGTCACTCGGGGGCGAGCGAGTGCAGTGCCAGGTCTGTCCGCGGAACTGTGAGCTGGGTGTTGGCGAGCTGGGATTCTGCGGAAACAGGCAGAACCTCGGCGGGAAGCTGGTGACGAAGGTCTACGGTAAGCCGGCGCTGGTGCGGGCCGAGGCCATGGAGAAGGGGCCCTTCTATCACTTCCTGCCGGCCACGAAGACGCTCGCCCTGGGCACAGCCGGCTGCAACCTTGACTGCGGATACTGCCAGAACTGGGAGTTTGCCCGCTCCACGCCCGACCTGACGGATAACAAGAACCTGCCGCCTACCGCACTGGTCGATCAGGTGGTGGAGCTCGGGGGGCGGAGCATCACATTCACGTACTCCGAGTGCATCGTGGCGAACGAGTATGTG
>JALGTR010000042.1 GCA_029821265.1 Candidatus Zipacnadia bacterium | reverse complement strand
CCCGGACGCCGAGGGAGATGTCGATGCACGACGGCTCACTCTGACGGGCCATCTCGATGCTCTGGCGAGCGGTCTGGGGTGTCTCACCGGGGGCGCCGATCAGCAGCTCAAGCATGACCACGATCCCCTGCGATCGGCAGGCTCTAACCGCCCTGACGGTGTCCTCTGGCGTGAAATCGCGCCCCAACGCCCTGAGCATCTCCTCGGTGCCACTCTCGGCGCCGAAGTCAATGCCCCGACAACCGGCGCGCCACATCAGCTCTGCCAGCTCCTCCGAGAAGGGCGTCGGGGATACGTATCTGTACCAGTGCACCGGATCGCCAGGTCCGCGCGTGATCAGCTCGTTGCAGACCGCGCGCACGTGCTCCTCGGAAGCGTTATTGCTGAGTGGATCGGCGCAGCAAGGCCGGGCACGCGCGCAATGTCACGACCGCCGCATGGGCCTGATACAGCCGGCGACAGGCTCGGCGACGAACCCAACTCCCGGCGACGCGATGGCGGGCCTGGTAGTGTTGGGATTGATGAGCGCGACCTGCGACATCTGACGCTCCTCTGACCGGTTCTTCAGGCTGAATCGTAAGCGAGGGAGCGATCCGCCGCCCGGACGCGGCAATGATATGTGGCGAGCTCAGGCCAGGTCGAAGTGCTCCATCGCGGCGATGATGCCATCGTCGATATTGTCCACGATCTCGTCGATCAACTGCTCAGTGATCACCAGTGGCGGCGCCAGCACCAGTATGTCCCCGTTGTTGCGCAGGATCATCCCGTTTCGGTAGCACCAGTCCCGAACGTAGTTTCCGACCTTCAGGTCGTCGGCGAGGGGCTCACGGGTATCCTGGTCTGCGACCAGTTCGATGGCGCGGAGCAGGCCCATGCCGCGCACGTCGCCGACGATCGGGTGCCGATAGAGCGCGTTGAGGCGCTCGCCGAGGTAGTCACCCATTCGCGCCGCACGCTCGACCAGATTCTCGCGTTCGAAGATGTCGAGGACGGCGAGGGCCGCGGCCGCGCAGACCGGGTGGCCGGCGAAGGTGTGGCCATGGCGGAAGTCGTGGCCGGGGCGCCGGAAGGTGTCGGCGATCTCGCATGTGGTCAGCACGACCCCGATGGGCGCGAAACCGGAGGGGAACCCCTTGGCGAGGCACAGGAAATCGGGCACGACGTCCCAGTGCTCGCAGCAGAACATGCGGCCGGTCTTGCCCATACCCACCTGAATCTCATCGTAGATCGTGAGGATCCCGTGGCGCTCGCACAGCTGCTTGAGCTCGGGCAGGTAGAAGTCCGGCGGGACGGGATAGCCGACGTTCGAGCCGGGGATGGGGTCGAGGATCATGGCGGCGATGCTCTCCGGGCCCTCCCACTTGATGATCGCCTCGGTGTTCCTGAGGGCCATACGGGCAGACTCCTCGGGATCGAGGCCCAGCTCGCAGCGGTACGGATTGGGCGCCATGACCTGGACAAAGCCCGGAGCGGTGGGCGGATACGGCTCACGGAACCACTGCAGTCCGGTGGCCGCCATCGCGCCCATTGAGGCTCCGTGATAGCTGTTGCGGCGGTAGAGGATCTTGGTGCGCCCCGTCTCCCCACGCTCCCAGAAGTACTGCCGTGCCATCTTCATGGCCGCTTCGGTGGCGTCGGAGCCGTCGCTGACGAAGAAGCTCACCTCGAGGTCGCCGGGCGCGACCTCGGCGAGGCGTTTGGCGAGCTCGATGACGACCGGCGTCATGCAGTCGTGATAGAGGGGGTAGAACTCGATCTGCCGCATCTGCTCGAGCATCGCCTCATGCACTTCCGGACGCCCGTGCCCGCAGACGCTGGTGAGCAGCGAGGCGAAGGTGTCGAGATAGCGGCGACCGTCCGCGTCGAAGATGTAGCAGCCCTCGCCGCGCTCGATGATCTTCACGCCGCTGCGCTCCACGTCCTCGTAGTGGCTGAGGCTGATAAGGACGTGGCGCATTGCGTCGCGCTGCATGGCGCGGGTCCGCTCGCTGTACTCGACCGCCGGCGATTCGTCGCGGTTGGACATGGCATCTCACCCTTCGGGCCATCGGCACGCCCGGTGGTTCACAGCAACTCGTCCGAAGCGCGTTCGAGCACGCCCTCGAGCTCGCTGAGCGTCTCGTCGGGCAGGTCCGGTGGCTCCCAGCTTTCGATATTGCTCCGCCAGCGCTCCTCGCACAGATCGAGGATGCGCCGCTCGTCTGTCAGTTCGCCGCTCGGTTCGGGCATGCTCAGCGGAAACAGCTCAGAGGTCCAGAGCTCGCGGAAATGCTCGATCGTGTGCTCGCTGCTCAGGAACGTCTGATCTGTGCGCACATACTCGCAGATCTCGTCGAGGGGGAGCGTCTCGTCGTTCACGTCGATTTCGGTCTTCAACGCATACTGGCTGCGGCGGATCTCCATGTCGAGCATCAGCTGGGTCGGTGAGCCGACGCCGCCGTTGTCGAGCGTGCCCATGCCGGGGTACGGCAGGCGTGGATCGTCGGTGAGCAGGGCACGTCCGGCAGCCGCATGGAAGTTCTGGTAGACGGCCTGCAGCCCCGGGCGGTTGGTGGAGGGGCTGAAGTAGACCTCGGCCCACAGGTGCCCGCCGAAATGTTCGTCGAAAAGCTGCCGCACACCCGCGATGACCATGACGTTCTCGGGGCCGGCGGAGGCCGCGTCTGCGGTGCGCATATCGGCCACGGTGGAGATCATGCGCCCGGTGATGTCGCCATCGGGGCACAGGCACCACGCGGCGACCATGCAACCGAGGTTCTCGGCCGCGCCGATGACGATCGCTCCGGGCACTGTAACGGGCGTGGAGATTCCGATGGTGGGCATGGAGGCCGCGTGATAGCGATCAACACCGACGCGATGACGCTCCATGATGTCCTCAGCAGCGCGGTGGTCGAGGATAAGTGGAGAGATCAGGCACTGCGACCCGGCGAGGTAGCGACCGTCGCCGGGATTGCCTGACATAATCTCACCGATCTCGACCAGGTACTTGATCGCGCGCGGATCGATAGCCTCGATGCCATCGACCTTCGAGGTGTATTGAAGTCCGAGGATAAGCGAGGCGATGCGCTCGGTGGGCTGAGGGACGTCCTGCCGGTACCAGGTGCTGATGTAGCCGATCTCGGGAGTGGTCTCGGCCAGCTTCTTCATCTGGATGAAGATCTCTGTGTTGACCGGGACGAGCTGGCCTCGCTGGTAGTCGTAGTACTGCGTCGGCCCGGTGTCGAAAGCGGGCATGAGAAACTGGCTCTTCATACGCTCGCGGACCTGCTGCTTCTGCCCGGTCCACATCAGCCAGTGCGCCCAGTCAGGGCCACACCAGGGGACGAGGGCCTGGTCGTCACTGTCCTCTGCGCGCGTGGGCTCCTGGCTCGCGACGAAGTCGTCTATCAACGCGGCCGGAATGCGGATCCGCCCCTCGGGACCGGCCGTGCATCCCCTCTCGAGCATCAGCTCAGCCAGCTCATCGTGCTCGATCTTCATACCGACCCTACCGAGCAACTCGACGGTTGCGTCGCGCAGCGCCTCGGAGTCCATCGAAAGCGCCATGCTCCCGTCACCTCCCGGACGTCCGCTCGTTCACTGGGCCTGCTTCACCCGGGCATTCCCCGGGGATGCGGCTATCACCTCGCCAACGGCGGGCCGCGGGCGCTACAGCCAGCCGGCGACGGTCCACATGACGGGCGTGCGGTCGTAGGTTACCCGCAACTGCCTGTCGATATCACCCAGCGGGTCGCACCCGTAGCGGCGCTCGAACTCCTCGTGCATCGCGTCCTCGACGCTGGTGACCTCCGTGAGGGGCAGGTCAATCCACTCGCTGCCACGCCACGCGCTCTCGCGGATGGCGATCCAAAGCTCCATGTCGCGACGGGCGTTCTCCGCTCCGTAGACCGGCGGCTGATCGTCGACGACCGCCCGGTACATGCTCTCGAGGTACGTGGCCTTGGAGATCGCGTCATCGCCGGATATGCCATAGCGGGCGTAGGGGTTCTCCCAGACCACCGGCGGGTCGGTGTTGACGCGGACGCACTCGAGGACCTCGCGGCCGGCGCGCTCGCCGTAGACCCATTCGATAGGATACTCGCGCTCGCGCTCGTCGGCGGCGGCCTCGAAGTCGTCGGTGAGCTGCTGAAGAGTCTCGGGATCGTCGAGCACGAGGCCCTCGCCCTGCCTGTGGCCCTTGGCACCGTCAGCGATGGCGGAGACGGCTCCGAGATAGCCCTTCGTGCCCTCGACCTCCCAGAAGTGTCGCCAGACCGGGCGCTTGGGGGGCATCTCGAAGATGCAGCTCACGGTATGTGAGTTAGGATCACCGGGGAAGCGGATGAGCCCGCCGTCCCACATTGTCTCGGACATCGGCTCGCCGCCGTAGCTGATCATGTTCACGACCGGCACGGCGCCATCCCAGCCCAGCACACGCTTCGCCTCCCTGCCAACCAGCTTGCGGATCGCGGCGAAGCCATGATAGGCGCCGCAGGGGTAGCGCAGCCGGCAGTGGGTGACCTCTCCGAGGAGGCCCTGCTCCACGATCATCTGCTTCAGGCGCTCGCGTGGCCACGTCCAGGTATTCTCGGCCACCTCGAGTTTCACGCCGTTCTTTTCGCAGGCCGCGATGATACGATCGGCGCGGGGCAGGCTGAAGTCAATGGGGATCTCGTTGAGCACGTGGCAGCCGGCCTCGGCCGCGGCGATGCAGACGGCGAAGGTGGAGTCTGTGGGCGTGAGTCGGACGACGACATCCGGTCTGCACTTCGTAAGCAGGTCATCCAGCTCCGTGTAGACCTCTGGAATGTCGTACGCGGCGGCGGCTGCGCGGGCGTTCTCCTCGCTGATGTCCATGATGGCGCAGTGGTCGTACATATCATCGAGCTGGTTGATGACCTCGAGGAAGCCGCTGGTGCGGCTTCCGAGCGTCGATCCTGCGCCGATGCAGGCGATCCTGAGCCTGTCCACGCCTCTCACCTCTGTTGATGTCGTCACAGGCGTCCTTTGTCGGTGCGGTCGACAAAGAGAGTTCGCAACCTGTGGCTTTTGAGCCTCCTTCGCCGCATGCAGGACTGAGGGCGGCCGGCGGGAATGTGGGGGTAGGCAGCCGGACGATGGGACAGCGTCAGGGCCGCGCGAGAGGGTGTGCCGAGCATGAAGAGCCTACTGATCTGCGCGATGATGGTCAGCGTCGCGTCCGTAGGCTGGGCGAAGTCCGGACGGACGTACTACGACGCGGCGACGATGGAGCGGGTGCGGCAGAAGATCCAGGCGCACCAGTGGGCGCGGGACCAGGTGGAGGCGGCGCGAAGAGCCGCCGAGTGGTATCTGCAGATGAGCCCGGAAGAGCTGTGGGAGTTCGTCCCGCCGCCGGAGCAGATGCGGGCGATCAATGTGCACATCGGCCACGACTGCCCCTACTGCGGGCCGGAGATCACCCGCAAGGCAGGCCACTACCCGTGGATCCTCGACCGCGACATGCCCTTCAAGCTCAAGTGCCCCGTCTGTGAGCGTGTCTTCCCAGAGAATGACTTCGAGCCGTGGAACACTGAGGGCCTGGAGGGCGAGCCTGAGACGGGCGAGAGGATCATCGACCGGGGCCTCGGCTGGGTGGGACCTGACGGCCGGCGCTACTGGTTCATCCCCTACTACGTGTTCTGGCAGCGCTGGGTGAAGGACGTCATCGGGGGTATGCGCACGCTCGGACAGGCATATCTGCTCACCGGCGATCGCGAGATCGGCCGCGCCTGCGCGGTGATGATGACGAAGCTCGCAAGCGAGTACGAGCGGTTCGACTACCGCGTGCAGGGGTACCATGAGGGCCGCTTCGGCGTGGCGGGGAGGATCGCCGATCGCATCTGGACGACGGGCCACGACACGACGATTGCGCTGGCATACGACGCAATCTACCCGATCTTCGACGAGGACCCGGAGCTGCAGAGCTTCCTGCGCGGGAAGGGCATCGACGATCCTCGCGAGACCATCGAGCAGGGCATGCTCAACGTCATGGCGCAGGACGTGATGGGCGGCGTGAACGCGGCCGGGAATATGGGCATGCACCAGCGTACGCTCTGCACGCTGGCGATTGTGCTCGACAACGAGGACCCCGAGCGCGGGCCAACGACCACGCAGATGCGCGAATGGCTGATGAGCGGCCCCGGCCGTGTCGAGGACCTGCTGTGGAACGGCTTCTGGCGCGACGGTCTGGGGGCTGAGAGCGCCCCGGGATACTCCTCAGGCTGGTGTGTGAACTTCTACGAGATCGCGGATCTGCTGCCGCGGCTGGGCGTCGAGATCTGGGACAACCCGAAGCTCAAAAAGATGGCCGACGTCGGAATCGACACTGCCGTCAACGGCCGGTGGGGGCCGGACATCGGGGACTGCGGCGGAGCGAAGGGAGGCGGGCCGGTCGCGCGGACCCCGGCGTTGCAGGGCCGGGCCTTCACGCGCTACGGCGACGTGCGGTTCGCGAAGCTTCTGGCGCAGATCGGCGCGACCTCCAGAGATCTCTTCGAGGAGCACTTCGACGAGGCGGCGGTCGCGCGGGTCGTCGAGGAGCATGGAAGCGAACTCGACTACCACACCCGCGACCTCGGCGGCTACGGGCTGGCGATCCTCGAGGCCGGTGAGGACGACCACAGGCGTGGTCTGAGCCTGTACTACGGCTCGGCGGCTGGCGGCCACGGCCATCACGACCGCCTGAATATCGAGATGTGGGCCCTGGAGCGGCCTGTGCTGCCCGATGACGGCTACCCGTTCCCCTTCACGCGACCGGACTTCTGGCGCTGGCGATCGACCGATACGCACAAGCACTACTGCGTCGTCGTGGACGAGACGACCCAGCAGACCCAGTACGCCGGGCACTTAAACGCGCTCGTCTCCACGCCGCACGTGCAGCTTGCCGACGCTTCGGGCGAGATCGCATACCCGAACCACGTCTCACTCTACCGCCGGACGGCGGCGCTCATCGACATCTCCGACGAGGACGGCTATCTGCTCGATATCTTCCGCGTGCGGGGCGGCCGGCGGCACGACTGGTGCTTCCACGGGCCGATCTTCTTCGACCTCTCACTCGAGGGCGGAAAGATCGGGCCCGCGCAGGAGCACGGAACCCTCGCGGGGCCCAATGTCCAGTTCGGCCAGCAGCCGCCCGCGAACGTCACCGATGGCTTTGCGCTGAACCTGCTGCAGGCCGAGCCGATGCTCCGGGGCGAGGACTACCGGAGCCTGTCCGAGGAGGGCTGGGTGCTGTTCGGGATGTCGCCGCTGACGAAGCTCGAGGGCGCTCAGATGACGGTGCCGACCGTGCCGACGCCGTCGGGGCGCGTTCGGGTCTTCGCGAGAGTGTACGCCTACGACAGTGGCGAGAACCTGCTGGAAGTGCAGGCCGGCGGAGAGACCGCCATGCTGCGCTACGGCCCATCTGAGCCGGAGGGCTGGCGCTGGATCGAGGGTGAGATGACGCTGCCGGGGCCGGCTACCGAGCTCACGCTCACGGCGCGACAGGTCGAACAGAGCTACATCCAGATCGACCAGCTTGTGCTCAGCGACGATCCGCAGCTGGATCATCCGCGCGTGATCGGCGATGGAACCAGCGGCTACCACGGCCTGTATAACGTGCGGCGTATGACCCCGGAGGGGCAGTGGCGGGCCAGCTGGCGCAGCGCCGACGGGGATCTCGGGCTGATGATGACGATGCCAGCGGGGATCGCGGATGAGGTGATCGTCTGCGACGCCTCGCCGGAGCTGCAGCCGGGGAACCCCGACGAGATCCAGTATGTCCTTGCTCGCCGTGAGCTGACCGACGCGCAGGTCGATGCGGGCGAGCAGGCGCTCTCGTGCTTCGTGGCAGCGGTGGAGCCGCACCGCGGCGCGGCGATGATCGAGCGCGTGGAGCTGCTCGAGGGGACAGCGGCGAGCGAGGAGACCGTGGGGGTGGCGATCCACCGCGACGGCGCAGTCGACCTCGTCCACAGCGCCCTGCAGCGCGAGGCCTGCGAGTGGAGCCTCGGCGACGAAACGCTCACGGTCGATGCCGAATACGCAGTGGTGACACTCGTGGACGGCGCGGTCTCACGGGCGATGCTCGTGAACGGAGGCGGCCTGCGGCTCGGGGACTTCGTGCTCGAGGGCGCGACCGCGCTGGAGGCCACGATCACGGCCGTGGATCCCGACGCGAACGCGATCGTCATCGACACGGAGGTCACTGACCCACAGACGCTGGTCGGTCGCGTCGTGATGCTGCAAAACGACCTGCACAGCGCCAGCTACACGGTGGCCGAGGCCCGATCGGTCGAGGGTGGGACGCGGCTGGGCTTCGGTGACGTCCTCTGTGTCATCGGGATGGGCGCGGTCGAGGACATCGCTGAGGGTGGTGTGGTCATGGCCGATCGCGACCTCCTCGGATACGGGCGGATCGATGCGGGGCGCCATGCAGGCAGATGGCTGTACACCGAGGACCGCTCACGGGGCTTTCGCATTGCGGAGGTGACCCGGCGCGAGTTCACGCTCGAGGGCGCGCCCGACGACCTCGAGGCGGTGTTCACGGACGCAGACGGCGACGGCCGGCGACTCTACTGGATCGTCGATGCCGGCCCGGGCGACCGCCTGCGTATGCCCGGCGTCCTGTGGGTGGAACGGTAGACGCGGCAGGCCGTGCGCCGCACCCTCGCTGCGCACGGCTCTCCGGCGCGGAAACACGGCCTGGCCGGCTCGGGCGCTACGGGACCAGCGTCACGCCCAGAAGGACGGGTTGCAGCTCGCCCTGCGCCGAGACGAAGCCGATCGACGAGATCTCGCGATCGGGGTCGGGATTCCTCCACTCCCAGACCCCGAGAGTCGCCAGGGCGCCCGACCGCGTGCTGCCCTGCCAGAGATCGATCGCCTGGACGGGACCGCGTTGCGAGTTCCAGTCGCTGATGTTCGCCTCGTACCGCAGCTCAACGGTCAGTTCGGATCCATCCGCGTAGGTGATAACGTAATGGCCCACGCGGCCGGGCCGCTCGCCGTTGCGGTCGTAAAGGTGCCGCACGCGCGGGTCCGGTACGCTCGTGGTATGCAGGAACCGGATGGCCCGAACCGCCTCACCGACAGGGATCTCGTAGACGCCAGGCGGGTAGACGTCCGCGGGCGAGGCCTCGCCCGCGAGCATCACGCACGAGCGGCCGTCGTTCTGCGCCGGATCCACGATCTCGAAGGGCGTGTCGCCGATCCACACCTGCCCGGTCGGCAGGTCCCTGAGGTCGTAATCGGGGCCGAGGCCCATCCAGCCGGTGCGCCGCTCGGTGTCAATGGTGCTTACGTTGCAGAACGGGGCGAGGTCCACGAGCTGGAAACGCCGCGGCTCCGGGGCCTCGTTCAGGCGCCAGAGCCGGTTGAACTGGGGGATCGGGAGGTAGCCGAGGTCGTCGATCTGCGGTGATCCGACGCTCCAACTGTTCTCAGAGCCCAGCAACCACGCAACGCCGAGGTGCGGAAGATTGTTCACCGCGCCGCCGATCCAGAACCACGTGGTGCCGTGCAGCCCCACGGCGTCATGCTCATCGACTGCCTCCGCGAAGCCCCAGACATTGCGGGGCTCGTACCACGGGCAGCCGAGCGCCTCGAAGCCATGCTCCTCCCAGTAGCTGAGGCTTGAATCGAAGTCATAGCCTGCGCTGTAATGCCAGTCGCAGATGAGGATGTCTTTGGGAAGCCGATCGGTCAACGCCGCTGTCCCGTACTTCATCCCGTTGTGCGAGGGCAGGAACATATCGCCCCAGATGACCGTCCGGACGCCACGTTCGGCGAGCCAGTCGTGGAGTGTGATCAGGTCGTTGACGAACAGCTCGGCCGGATCGTCGTCCCGGCAACGGGGGCAGGTGCCGATGTCGTCGAAGGTCGCCTCGTCTCGCCCGAGGTGGAAGTACTCGGAGTCGAAGACCTCCAGCACCTCGTCCATCAGATCGAAGACCAGCGGGTGGGTCTCCGGGTGCGACGGACAGTAGTTGAACAGGCTATGGTGGCCCAGCGTGGTCTCCTCGGCCTCGGCGAGGTGCCGCCACTGGGGCTTGCTCAGCACGTAGCCGAAATGCGCAAAGGTCGCCAGCTGCGGGAAGACCCGGAAGTGGCGCGCACGGGCGTACTCGATCAGCTCGCGGAGCTGCGCCTTCGTGGGAGCGTCGCCGGCGGCGATCTCAGGGTGCTTCTCGTACTGCAGGCGGTCGTTGACCTCCCAGATGATCGTGTTGTATTTGAGCGCGGCCATGAAGTCGATCCACTTGCGGTAGATCTCAAGCTCGTGCGCGCGCGGGCTTGCGACATGCCAGCCTCGCCACGCAATCTCGGGCCAGTCCCGAATCTGGCAGGCGTAGAGCATCGGCCCTCGCGTGTCCCGGGTGAGCATCTGGCGCAGCGTCTGGATCCCGTAGAACGCGCCACGGACATCCGCGCCCGTGATCTCGACGCGATCCGGCGCGACCAGCAGCAGGTACCCCTCGGGCTCGAGACCCGGTCCCTCCGAGACGCGAATGGTGATGGCGTTCGGCGCGGGGTCCGCCGGTCCGGTCACGTCGATGTTGAGCCTGAAGCGATCTGCGAGGTCGCTCTGCAGCATCCGGGCGCCCACGGAAAGCTCCTCGGGGGCCGCGATAACCGTATCGGTATCCGGCCGGAAGGCGCCATCGCGCCAGGTCAGGGTCCGGGGCCGGGGGATCACGATGGGCCTGGGCGGGCGGTAGTCGCGGCCGTGAGATACCTCGACCGGCTCGGCGGCCTGTCCCGCGGCGAATACGAGGGTGCCGAAGCGATCGGGGACGGCGTAGAACTGGCCAGGCGTGTAGGACCACGTAAAGTTCTGCTCCTCGCCGGCGGCACGGCGGGTGCGACAGAAGTTCGCTCCCCAGGTCTGGCCGAGTGATGGGACACCACCGATCTCATCCCACGGCACGCGCATCTCGGCGAACCAGACATCATCGCCAACGCGCGCCGTTGCGCTCCACTCGGGATCCGGGGGTTTACCACCTGCGCTGGGGTCATACCAGTTCGTGTAGAACCTCGCGCCAAGCCGGCGCTCCTGCCACTTCGCTCCGCTGGCGCTGACCCCCAGATGCAGGTAGCCGATGCGGTCGTGTTCGGTATCGAGGAAGACCTCGACGCAGTCATCGCCCCAGACCATCGAGCCGTCCTCTTCCGCGTCGCGAACCAGACCCTCGACATTCGGCTCACGACACTGGAACGCGATGTACAGCGCCTCCCTGTCGAAGCAGATGAGAGCGGTGGGCGCGACCGGCGCGCGCTCGCCCTCGCCGCCGAGGATCATGAAATCGCCCGCCACCGCGGCGGACTGCCAGGCCGCGTCCTCGAGCCCACCATCGATCTTAGGCGCCTCCTGGACCATCGGAACGCGCAGGTTCGGGCGCTCGGTGATCTGCACCAGGGAGGCGTCGTCGTACCACACGGTCCCGGGGCCGTTCGAGATCAGGGAGAGCTTGAAGGACGTGGCATCAGGTCCGGTCGTCACGATCCTCGATACACACTGCCACCCGTCGGTGCTCTCTCCGGAGGCCACGGAGTGGCTTGCGTACTCCTCGCCGAAGAACTCGTAGAGGATCACCTGCCACGGGCCCGTGGCGCGCACCCAGGCGTCGGCGCGGTAGGTGGTGTCAGGCCGGGCGGGCAGACCCGTCTGGCTGATGCGGATCCACTCAGTGTTGTTGCCGATGTGCTCGATGCGCTGACTGGTCTCGCCGGAGTGCGCGATCTCGGCGTCGATCGCAAGCTCGCCCTCGGGGTCGGAGATCTGCGGAGACCACCCGTCGGCGACACCATCGGCGTCGGCGTCGACCATCGACGGGTTCGCCAGCAGGTTCGTCAGCGACCACGCGGGCGCAGCGGCGATCATCGTCGTTAGCGCCATGATGACGGCCATTCCCAAGTTCGTCCGCAGTGACATGCAGGCCATCTCCCCGAAACGCAGGATATGCGAACCGAAAACGCCCCCTATCTGCGGCGCCCGGATCCGACGATAGGACGCTTCGCCGATTGCCCCTGTGAGGCCTTCTCGCAAGCCTGCGCGGAGGAGATGACGTCCGGAGGGTGAAGGAGGGCCGGTGAGCCGGACGGGCACGCGGTTCCGCCGGCTCACGGCAAGGCGGTTGGGCGGCGGACAGGAATCTACGGGGAGGACCCGCAATGCATCGATCACGTCACCTCTCGGCGGCCCTGCTCAGCGGTATCGTTCTGGCGAGCGTCGCGCAGGCGCAGATGGCTACGATCACCCTCGACCTCGGTCGCTTCCCCTCGGCGGAGGCGGCGTCGGCGTCGGCTGTCGAGGTGGACTGGGCAGACGCGGATCGGGTGGAAGACGCCCGCTGCACGCTGGGTTTCGCGGCGCTGGAGCTGCAGTCGCACCTTGCACGGATCTACGCAGCCGGCAGCGAGGACGCATTCCCGATCAGGGCTCTCGGTGACACCGAGGGCCCGCGGATCGTGCTCTCCTGCACGGAGCTGCCCGCGCCGGCAGATCTCCGCGCGGCGGGGCTGGAGATCGGGGCGCTGGCTGAGTTGCCGGCGCAGGCCTTCGCGATCGGCAGATCTGGCGATGTGCTGGTCATTCACGGAGGCGACCGTACAGGGGCCCTCTACGGCGCCTACGGCCTCCTCGAGCGGCTGGGCGTGCGGTGGTTGGGGCCTGAGGCGCACAACACGCATGTCCCGGAGCTTGCGTGGGAGGGCCTTCCGGATATCCAGATGCGCGAGGAGCCGGCCTTCAGCGTGCGCGGCTTCTGGGCGTGGGAGGATCGCGGGAACCCGGAGTTCTTCGACTGGATGGCGCGCAACCGGATGAACTTCTGGACCGCCGCCGAGGCCGAACGCTCGGAGCTGAAGAAGCGCGGTATCCGGCTCACCTGCGGGGGGCATCTGCATCAGTCGCGTTTCCTCAACCCGCGCGCGGCCTATCCGTACGATCATCCCCGTTTCGAGGGCGACGAGGACAGGCCCGCGGACCCCTATCCGGTGGAGCAGTACCGCGGCGACGTGAACGGTGATGGCGTGCTGAGCTACTCCGAGGCCCATCCGGAATGGTACGGCCTGCGGGGCGGTGAGCGCAGCTTCAACATCCACGGCGATGGCGGAGACAACTACTGTACGTCGAACCCGCATGCGACCGATGAGCTGATGAAAGGCATTGTCGCAGAGCTGGCGGACGGGGAGTGGCGCGACGCGGACAGCATCAACTTCTGGATGCTCGACGGAGGCAGATGGTGCGAGTGCGAGAACTGCCGCGCGCTGGGCACCCCGACCGATCGGAACCTCCTGCTGGTTCACCGCCTGCGCGAGGAGATCGAGCGCGCTCTTGCGGACGGACGCCTGCACCGGAACATCGTCATCTACTTCCTGGCCTACGCCGATGTGGTCGCGCCGCCAACGCGACCGCTCCCGGAGGGCTTCGACTACCAGAACTGTATCGCCACGTTCTTCCCGATCGGCCGCTGCTACGTGCACACCCTCGATGACCCCACCTGTACGGAGTTCAACAGCCGCTATGATGGCCACTTCCACGGCTGGGCCACCGCGCCGGACCGGCATTACCGCGGCCAGATCTGCATCGGCGAATACTACAACATCTCGGGCTTCAAGTGCCTGCCGATCAACTTCGCGCGCACGATGCCCCACGATGTGCGGTACTACTACGAGCGCGGCGCGAGGCATATGCACTACATGCACTGCACAACGCGCAAGTGGGGGACGAAGGCCCTCACCAACTGGCTGCTGGCGCGGCTTCTGTGGGATCCGCACGAGGACGCCGATTCGCTGATCGACGACTATCTCGCATGCCGCTATGGCCCGGCGGCCGAGCAGATGCGCAGCGTCTACGCGGACCTCGACACCGCGCTGTCAAACGCAACGGTCCTGAAGTACCGCCTTGCCCGGCGGATATCCAGCAACGCGGAGGAACTGTTCACCAGTCAGCATATGCGCTACGAGACCTCCCGGCCGGAGATCAACGACGGACCAGATTTCCTCGAGTGCCTCGCAGCGATCGACTCGGCATCGAGCACGGTACAGGAGGCTATCGCCCGGAGCAAGGGCCAGGAGCTGATCAACGCGCGCATGCTGGAGGACCTCCATCCGATCGAGTACGCGCGCGCACTCCTGCACTTCTACGACGCGGTCATCAACGCGATGTGGCTGGAGCGGGCGGGCGACGCTGAGGGTGCGAAGCGCTGCTTCAGGCACGGGGCGGTGTGGCAGAGCGCCCTGCAGGGCATGGTTGATCCCGTCTCGTTCTCCTCCTCCCACGCCTCCGCGGCGAACGCCTTCGAGGCCACCTATATCACAGCCGCCTGGCATCGCCTGAAAGCGGCTTACGGTGAGGTGCTGATCGAGCCTGTAACGCTGGGCCCACAGGGCGATCCGGTGCGCGTGACCGGGGCTCAGTTCGGCCTCGGCGGCGCGCTGGAGTACGGCAACCAGCTACGCGCCGGCGGCGTGCTGTCTGAACACGCGAACTTCATCTACGCGGCAAACAACGAGCCCTATGACCGCATGGTGCTGCCGGTGGAGGTAACCGGGCGGCCCGTGGCGGACCTGCGGCTGCTGCTCACGGGGACCATCCAGCAGCGGGAGGACGAGCCGGTGCCGATCGCGGTGCGATGGAACGATCACACAATCTTCGAGGGCCCGGCCCCGTTCGCGAACGTCGAGCTGAGCGATCACACGCTCATTGTACCCCGCGAGGCAATCCGAGCGGGCGAGAATCGTCTCGAGATCCGCTGCCTGGTGCCAGAGGGCCCGACCGGCCAGAGGCCGTGGTTCGGCCTGCACAGCGTGGTGCTGCAGTTCGACGATTGAGGGTCCGGCTCGGCGTAACCCAACATATCGAGCGGCCGCGAACGCGATCCAGGCGGGTCCGGCTGCGGGCCTATGCGATACTGACGAGTATCTCGCTGTGGCCGGTTGGGACAGCCACGAACAGCCAGCGCGTACCGGCCTGATCCCGGATGAGCGCCTTGGCAGGAGCGCCGTTGACCAGCACATCGAGTTCGCCATCGGGGGCAAGCATCTGGACGATACATCCGCGTGGACTGCAGGCATCGACCCGGATGCTGAGGGTCTCGCCGTCTCGCTGGACGTGGTCGATGGTTGACCTATCCCGCTCATGCCACCACACGCAAAGCTCATCGGTGCCCATGTGCAGAGCCCGGAGGCCGAGGCGATCGATATGGGCCAGCGCCTCGCGGACCGCGTCCCGCGGGGCCTGCTCAGTCAGGCGGACGGGGTGGATGAAGATGCTTGTGGTGAGCTGCCAGCGCGCGGCGTGTTCGATCGCACGCCGAAGCTGAGCGGGCTCAAGCTCGCCGCGCCAGTGGCCGACCTCGTACCCGGTGATCGGCAGACAGACGAAGTCGATGCGCTCGTTGCCGTGAGCGGCGTCATCGTAGTAGTGGAACGGGAACGCCGTCCCGAAGGCGTATGCGACCCTGTTGACGGGATTGACGGGCGGGTACCGCCAGTGGATGCGGTTGTTGTCGCCCATAAGCCCCAGTTCCGCGAGCCATCGGGCGGGCTCGGCCCAGCCCGTCCAGGACACCCAGTGAAAGACCGTGCAGATCGGCATCTCGCCGAAGGTGTCGAGGTAGGCGTCGAGCTGCCGCTTCAGATCGGCCTGCGTGAAGGCGTATGGGTGTTCGACGCCGGTGATGAAGTTGAAGTGAATCGAGCGCTCGCAGCCGATCTCCTTCAGTCGATCGAAATCCTCGGGGGATAGACCGAAGACGCCGTCGGCGTCCGGCATAATGTTGATGTGGTAGGGCAACCCGAGCTCGGCCATGAACTCCGCGGCGGGCACCTGCACGTCCGAGGCCGCCTCGTCGTCGCCGCCCCAGTGAATAACCGCGTCTGGTATCGTGCCGTCCGGCATCGGTGGGAGCTGATGCACGAAGACAGCACCGTGCTCGGCGAGTACCCGGCGGAGGGCGAAGGTCATCAGATCGGCATAGGGCACTGACCCGTCCCACGGCCGTGTCGTTATCTGGTCCATGGTGCGCAGCTTGCCGTCGCCGTCGAAGTCCTCGTAGACCGGGCGGCCCTGCTGCATCTTCCACAGGCACTCTCCGAGGTCGAAGGCCCACCAGAGGGCCGCACCATCCCCTACATTCCGGTACGTGATCGCCGGCCTGCCGGTGTCTCTCTCGAAAAAGGTGAGCAGTCGGGCAAGCTCCCGGCAGTCCGGAGCGGTGACCTCAAACGCCGGGGCGATGACAGGAAGCGCGGTCGCACGTTCGTAGCTGTCGAGCAGCGCCGCGGTCCACTCATCGTCACAGAGGCTGATGCACACCGAAGGGGTGAACTCATCCCCGCGATGGTCGATGGTGCCCTCAATCTCGACTCCGAAGAGACGGTCCAGCCCGCGGGTCGCGAAGCCCACAAGCAGTCCGCCCGCGCGCACCCATGCGTGGATGCTGGCTACCTGCTCCGAATCGAGCGTCCACTCCGGAAGCGGAGGCATGACGAGGATCGACAGCCGCGCGAGAGCCTCGGTGCACAGCTCGTGGGGGGCGAGGAGGTGGTAGGGCATACCGATCCTTCGGAGCACCTCACGCGCGTAAAGCGGCCAGTAGTTGCTCCCTGCCTCGTTGGCCGTGACACGGGCGCTCTCGTCGTGAACGAGCCCACATTCTGCCGGGAGCATGGTCAGAGGCTCTCGATCGCGGCCGCGAGTTTCTCGGCGTTCTCGGCATGCTGCGCGGGGTCGCCTCCGGTACCGGATATCAGCAGCCGGGGCATGAGGTACTCCGCCACCTCACAATGTGGCTCGTCGTCGAGGAACTGCGCGATGCAGTCCTGCGCGTACGCCGGGCGCCCGATATAGCCCACATTGAGCGCGACCCCGTGCCGGGACAGCGCTTCGGAGAACTGGTCGCGGGAGATGCCGTAGTCCTCGCCCTCGAAGACCGCCGCCCATATGTGATAGGTGTGCTCACGACCCTCCTGTGCGACCTGGGGGACGATCCACTCGCAGTCCGCGACGGCCTCGTTGTAGTGCGCAGCACTCTCCTGGCAGATGCGCACGTACTCCCGGGCCCGCGTCAGCTGCACGCGACCAACAGCCGAAACCAGCTCATTGATACGGTAGTTCCACCCCAGCCGCGCCGGCACGGTTCCGAAGGTGGTCATCTCTTCCATGATCTGGCGATGCTCAGCACTCTTCATGACCGTCATTCCGGCGTCGCCAAGAGCCATCTGCTTCGACTGCTGGAATGAGTACACGCCGATGTCGCCGAGCGTGCCCGCGTACCGGCCGTCGTAGCTGGCGTAGATCGCGTGTGCACAGTCCTCGATGACCAGCAGGTCGTGTTCGCGAGCGAACGCGTTGATGGCGTCCATGTCGGCGCACATGCCCCACAATTGGGTGACGATGATCGCGCGAGTACGATCGGTGACCACGTCGGGCAGCTTCGCGGGATCCATCAGATGAGTCTCGCGGTCTACGTCGCAGTAGACGGGTATGCAGCGATGGTAGAGGGCGCCCAGTGAGGCGAAGACGACCAGCGGATCGACGATCACCTCGTCTCCGAACTGCGCACCTGAGGCCACAACCGCGCAGTGCAGACCGGCCATCGCGTTGCAGATCGCCATGGCCAGCGGGGCTCCCATCTCCGCCGCGAACTCCGCCTCGAAGGCCTGCGTCTCCGGCCCGTTGATCGAGCAGAGCTGCCCCCTCTCAAGCACGCGCTGGCACGCCTGAAGATCTTCTTCATCGAAATGGTGGTACTTCATCGCCATCCCTCCGGCTCGACCATCGATGTCCCGCGCTCGGGGGCGCTGGAACGATCGCCACTCGTACTTCTGTGTGCTGCACAGCGCAATCACCGGCGAACAGACCCTCAAGGCGCAGGATCTGCGTGCTCGACACGCACAAGCCGGATCGGCCCGACGAAGATCGTGGTCGTGTAGTTGGCGACAGGCCTCCTGTCGATCACCTGCAGCGTCAGGTCGAGATGATCGGCATCGGCGGCAAGCTCTGATACGTCGATGCTGCTCCACTCGTTGCCGCCGCGCCGCGTCCGGGCAATGTCCTCCTCCCAGATCGGCTCGCCGGCATGCAGAAGCCGGTAGAATCGGTAGCCGGTCCACTGGTCGCTGTCGTACTCGTCGGTCAGATACAGCTGCAGATGCAGGTTGCCGTGCGCATCCGCGCAGTCGAGGGTGAACTCGACCTGGCAGAAGTCGCCGGTCCTCGAGGGTGTCCTGCCCGGGAAGCTCATGACGAACGCCCTCGGATTCTCCGTTGGATAGAGCCCCCACAGCCACGCGCCCTGTGAGATCACCGGCGAGCCCGCAAGCTGTTCGGGACTGACGACATCGATCACCTCGGCGGCCGGCGGCGGGCTTTCGAGGCTCGCGAGCATTGCGTCGAGATCAAGCGCCTCCTCGCGGCCCGCAATTCGAGTGCGGAGGGCCTCCGTGCGCCTCTGAAGTTCCTCGCGCCAGAAATCGACGCCGGCCTCCGCGCGCTCGAGCCAGTACTGCTCGTATGTGTCCATGGTCAGCAGACCGGACAATGCCTCTGTCATGTCGCGAACCTGGCTCTTTATGCGCGGGCGAACGGCCTCGCGCAACTGCTCAACCGCCTCGAGATCGCCGGCCCGCATGCGCGCCAGGACCGCTGCCTCGTGCTCCGGCCACCAGTCCTCGGGCCTCTCCTCAATCTCGAGCAATACACGGGCGACCTGCAGTTCGGCTGCCATCGGCTCCAGAAAGTGCCGCTCCAAACGGTCCGGTGCAAGCAGGGACCCGGCCCTCGCGCGAGTGGCAACCTCGCCGGCCAGCTTCTGCAGACGCGCGATCTCAGCCAGGGTCTCGTCGCGACTGTAAAAGGGTTTGAGCGTTGGCGGGAAGTTCGCGCTCGGGTCTGCCTGACGTTGGGGCAGCGAGAACCGGTCTTTGAGCTGGTGCAAGCCGTCGTCAAGCTCCACCATCGCCTCGACGTTGTCCGGGCCATAGACAGTGCGGTAGATCGCAGTCCGGGTGGCCTCGAAGTCGTGTCGCTCGGGATCCCACGCCCATATTCCGAGAACGCAAGCGGTGTACTCCGGCTGCCAACCGCCCCACATCATGACCGTATCGGTGTTCTGCGGGGCATCACGCAGATCATCGTACTCGGGGCTATGCCAGCCCCAGGTGAGTGGTGGCACCTCCATGTAGGAGGGCGCTCCGCCGGGCCGGAATGACGCGCCGCCATAGCTGCCGTGAGTGAACCCCGCATCGGTTCGCGGCCAGTTGTGCCACCACGCCGGGAGGCTCTCCAGCCCGATTCGACGCGCTGATGCCACGTCCCCGGCAGTTGGCGGACGCGTGAAAAACCACGTCGCGGTCGCCATTCCCGGAACGGCTGCCATCCGACGGTTGAAGTCGGTCTCGATGTGCTGATACGACCCCGTTGGCGGCGTCGTCGCGATCCGGCGATCGCTCATGCCGTGCTCGCGCCCGAGCTGCAGCACGCGCCGGGCGAGCTCAGTTGTCTGGCTACCACCGCCCGGATCGTCGAACGATATCCACAGACCGTCGACCCCCAGTTCGATGAGCTGCTCGAAGCTGTGGATGGCGCCACCGAACTGCTCCGGCCTCACCCCGCACGAAACAGTACCGAATACGAACAGACCGCGGCGGTGTGCCTCTTGAATGCAGCGCCCGATCAGCTCACGATCAAGTTCCGCGCCGGGGGCGAAGCCGAACGCGCCCTCCCGGACATCTATGAAGTTAAGACCGGCCCACAGGTAGGCGTCCATGACCCCCGGCTCGAGGTGTGTCGGCATGTGGGAGTGGGGCCTTCCTCGCCAGGCGATGCTCGGCCAGTCGCGGATGAACACAGCAGGGACTGCCAGACCACGTTCGGCGGGCTCAAGCATCCTGAAGAGGCTCTGAACACCGTAGATGACGCCACGCGCATTGCCGCCGCAGACAAGGACCTGGCCTGATTCGGAGCGCGCATCCACGATGTAACCATCCTGCACAGGGGCAATCTGCCGACCGTCGATCCCGCGCTCCTCGCAGAGCTGGGCGACTGCCTCGTGCGTGGATACCTGCCCAATGACGATGGCTGGCCCGGTCCGGCCCTCGGTCACCACCGGCAGTTCGAGGCCAAACCGCCGGCGGACCAGTTCCTGCAGCCGCTCGGCCGCATAGCGCTCCGGGGCAGGCGCCTCCTCACCGATCACGATCACGGTCTCACCAGCCGGGAGGGGGATCACACCGGGGTAGCTCTTCATGTACTTGGGGGCCGGAACCAGGTCGACGCCCACGGCAGCGGTGGATAGCGCAGAGGAGGCCAGAACCGTGGCTGCGATTGCCAGGCTGATCATCGCGCGTCCCTCCCGGTCTGACAGGGCGGACCGTCAAAGCAAGACGTCACGTGCTGCCATCGGCGATTGCGCTGGCGATCGCCGGTTCGACTGCGGGGGCCTTCCACGCAGTGTCCGCCCAATCCTCCCGAGGATCCCTCGTACGGCGCCGGTACCCCGCATGTCGATGCATGGTATTGGCCAAAGAAGAGAATCGCACCAGAGGCAGACCCCGCGTGCGCTCTCCTGCCCGTCCCAGCTACGGACGTCGATGAGGCAGTTCGGCGCCGCAACCGCCGATGCGCACACGATGAGGGCGACTGCTACGGTGGTCAGTTGCTCTTCATTGCGGATCGCCCGTGTGGACGCGTCTCGG
>JALGTR010000268.1 GCA_029821265.1 Candidatus Zipacnadia bacterium | reverse complement strand
GGTTCGGCTCGAGGGGTGGTGCGACCTTCCCGCGCCAGGCTGGACGCCGGACGTTGCTCGCACAGGCCCGCCGTGTGATGCGTGGAAGCCCGGCTCAATCCTCAATCACGATCTTGATTGCTGTGTGTTCGCCTGGGACGAGGGTCCTGACGTCGATCTCACCCCACGCGTCACCACAGGAGAACAACAGCGGTTCCGCCACGGGCCATCGGGGGCTACCCCCTCATACCACATGTCGGCCATCACCGGAGGAGACGTTCCAATCGATTGTCGGCTTTCGGCCCTCGCACAGAGCGCTGTGCTGTCGTCAGGCCCCAACGGCAGGTGGACGCGAGCGAATCGCAAAGTGAGCCCATCCATCTCCAGGGGAATGTGCGTCACGCCTCAGTCGCAGCCTGAGGCGCACGTGCGGGCCGCCGCTCCACGCCGATCCGCGCTATCGATCCCGGCCAACGGAGCGGCGGTCGGAGCGACGGCCGCGCATACGCCGCTTTGCAGCGGCGATGATCCGCCAGCGAAGCTCCGGCGACAGGTTCGCCAGCTTCACGCGCCGCAGATACTCCCTCAGCTCCCGTTCATCCATGGCGCATCTCCCACAGAAGGTCGCGCAACTTCTCCAGCGCGTACCGATATCTACTCGCCGCGGTGTTCGGGGAGATCTCGAGCAACTCCCCGATCTCCGCGAATGTGTGCTCCTCCCAGATCTTCAGCACCACGACCTCCCGCTGCTCGACAGGCAGCTCCTCGAGCGCCTCGCGTACCGCAACAGCCTGTGCGGCGTCCACCTCCTGATCGGCCGGCTCGGCGATAAGCTCCAGCGCCACCGACTCCTCCCGCTCAGAGCTGCCGGCCAGCTTGTGGCGGGCCACGGCGAAGAGGTATGCGCGGAGATTCCGGATCGTCGTCGCACGCTCACCGCGATCGACAAGAGCGAGCAGGCACTCCGAGAGGATGTCCTCGGCGCGATCGGCAGAGAGGCCCGTCGAGAGCAGCCAGCGGTACAGCACGAGCGCATGGGCGTCGTAGATCTCGCCCAGAGCGTTCGGATCGCCGCCGGCCAGCCTGCGCAGCAGCCTGCTGTCGCGCGCCGCATCGCTCGCATTCACCGTCGCTCCGCCTCCGGATGGTCCCTCGCGTCCGGGTCGAACCGCCGTCGGTGTGGTCCATGCATTGTCGGGATCGTGGCGATGGCCCGACCATGGTGTCACCAGTATTGTGTCCCGCACAGCCAGTCTTTCGTCTACGATGCGTGAGAATCTTCCCTCCCGGAACATCGGTTCCGCGGGCCGGGGTCGCGAACAGGCGCCCTCACAGAGCGCCGTCGCCTGCAGCGGCGGCCGAATATGACACAACGTTGGCATGCGTCACGATATCATCAGCAATTGTCGCATCTGCGAGATGGACGCTTCAGGAATGCCGCGCTCGGGTATACTTCACATGGCGACTGCGCCTGAGGGAGGGTGACGGGTCGCGGACGATCCGCCTTCGCGGAATCCGACGGAGGTGGTGGCATGCCGAAAGTACGCTGGTCGAGCCTGGGACCACCCACAAGTCCGACAGTGGCGTACGTTCGAGGCATCGGGAACGTTCGCATCACGGAGGAGGACATTGAGAAGTACGGCGGCCTCGGCTTCGATACGGAGGTCATCTGCGAGCGCGTCACCGATGATCCGGAAGCCACATACCGGATCACGGGCCTGGCGCCAGGTGACGCGTGGCCGGCAGGTGGGAGGCTGTACGACAAGCAGGAGGAAGAACTCGCTGACGACCGTGGTGAGTTCTCCCTCGACGACAGCCCCGCCTGGAAGCGCCCGAAGTCAACCGGCCGGCGGGCCAGACGCGGCGGCAAGCGCAGCTGGCTGGACGTGATCCTCGGCCGCTGAGACGGCGCGCAGTCCCGGCAATCGATCCGCCTGCGACAGCCTCACGGCTGGCGGGAGGAGTCGAACATCGTGCACTGCCGCGACTTCCCGGCGCATCGTCGCGGTGCCATGACCACGGCTGGGCGCTGCTGCCACTCCCCCGCCCGCCTCCCCAGGACGCTCCCCGGCTATGCTCCGTCTGTGAAGGATTCATGCTGCCACTGCCGGAACTGCCTCGACGAGGACAGCGATCCCGCGGCGGCAGCCGTCTTGTCCCCCCCGCGGCATCAACGCACGGAGGTGCCACAGCAATGCCAGAGACCATCGGATGCGCGATCTTCGGAGCAGGCTGGGTGGCCCAGGAGCACATCAACGCGTACATCGCCGACCCGCGGTCGGAGGTCGTGGCGATCGGGAGCAGGCGTGAATCGAGTGCACTGGCCGCGGCGGCGAAGGCCGGCCTGGATGATGTCGCGATCTACACGGACCTGGACGAGTTGCTCGCTGACGAGAACGTGCAAGCGCTCTCGATCACCGGGCCGAACCATGTCCACGTGGAGCACGGGATCAAGTGCTGCGAGGCGGGCAAGCACTTTATCATGGAGAAGCCCGTCGCCATCGAACTCGATGGACTGCATGCGCTTGCCGATGCCGTGCGCGAGTCCGGCATCCGCACGGTCGTGAGCTTTTGCCTGCGCTGGAACCCATCGCTGATGAACACGGCGAGCATGGTACGGCAGAACGCCATCGGCGAGATCTTCTACGCCGAGGCCGATTACTGGCATGGAGTGAGCGACTGGTACAGCGGCTGGGAGTGGGCGAAGACGATCGAGCACGGCGGCTCGAGCTTCCTCTTCGGCGGATGCCATGCCGTGGACGCCATCCGCTGGCTCGTCGGCTCGGATATCGTCGAGGTCTCTGGAGCCTATGCCGGCGGCTGGGATGAGCGCTACGAGTATCCGGCGACCGTGGTCGGCACGGTGAAGTTCGCCAGTGGCGCGATCGGCAAGCTCTCGTCGTCGGTCGATTGCGTCATGCCCTACCAGTTCAACATCGATCTGATGGGCGACCGAGGCGCCATCCGCGACAACCGCGTGTACTCGCGTGACCTCTTCCCGGAGCAGAGCGGCTGGGCGACGGTGCCGGCCGTGCTTCCCGATTCGGGCGACGTTGAGCATCATCCGTTCGAGGGCGAGATCTCGCACTTCCTCGACTGTATCGAGACCGGCGAGGACAGCTACGTAGACATCGAGGATTCGGTGAACACCCACGAGGTCTGCTTCGCGATGGATGAATCGTGGCGAAACGGCGGCGCCACCATCGAGCTGCCGCTGCGAGACTAATGGCTGCGGCGCGGATGGACAACGGAAACGGCCTTGCGGCGCGCGTGGGCGAGCTGCGCGCGGCGGCACCGGAGCTGACGGGCGTCGTGCTGAGCACGCGCAGCGGGCTGCCGCTCGCGGCCGACGCGGATGGCCTCGACCCCGACGCTGTGGCGGCGCTGGGCGCGGAGTTGCTCGCTTCGGCGCAGGCCGCCGCGCTGGCCCTCGCCGGGGGCGAGCCGCGTGAGGCGTCGGTCCGAGGACCCGGCGCCCATGTGATCGCTCTTGCGGTTGGGGACGAGGCGGTGCTGATCGCGCTCACCGATGCTCTCACCCCCACCGCGGCAGTCCTCCCGGACCTGCGCGAAGCGGCGCAGGAGCTGGCGCAGGCTTTGAGCCACTGACCCGGGCCTTCTCACGGGTGGTGGCCCGGTGAGAGTCCCCGGGCGCGTCGCGGGCGCGGAGGCCGTGGCGGCCCCCCATGCAGGTGTTGACGCCGGCTGCCCGCGCAAAGGGCTTCCGCCCCCGGCCGCGAAAAAACCCGTACGCGTCGACTCCACCGCCCGAGGCGGAGGTGCCGCCATGGCCTGGAATATCTACTGGGGCGATATGCACGCCCAGTTCAACCTTGCGCACATGCGACTGCAGGAGGCCGAGGGCGTCGATGCCGTCGCCGAGCCACCGGAGGAGATGGCCGACTGCGAGAGCTTCGTCCGCAGGGCATTCGAGGGCGCCCGAGACTACCTCGACTTCTTTCCGATCGTGTATTACCCTGCGCACTTCATCCGTGACCGTGAGACCGGCTTCCGCGCCGAGACCGTCGGGTACAAGGACTACTTCGCGCGCGACTGGGAGTTGATCTGTCAGCTCGTGCGCGAATACCACGAGCCAGGGAAGCTGGTGACATTCCCGGGCTACGAGTGGACCGGCGACCGCACCCGCTGGGGCGATCACAACGTCTTCTATCCCTACGATCGCACGCCCGACGGCGGCGATCCACCGCTTGATCTGTCGATGCACATCGACGACCTCTACGCGAACCTGCGCGAGGCCGGGGCGATCGCCATCCCCCACCACACCGCCTATGCCTTCGCCAACCGCGGGAAGGATTGGGACCACTACGACGAGGAGGTCAGCCCATTTGTCGAGATCTACTCGGTGCACGGCTCGTCCGAGGGCTGCAACACGCCATTCACGATGACTCGCAACGGCGCGATGGCCCCGCGCGTATCCATGAACACCGTGCAGTCGGCGCTCGACCGCGGCTATCGCCTTGGGATCATCGCCTCTGGCGATAACGGGGGCGGCTTCGCCGGCAAGTGGGGAATCGGGCTCATGGCCGCGCTCGCCGAGGAGCTCACACGCGAGAGCCTGTGGGAGGCCTTCATGGCGCGCAGGGTCTACGGCGTGACCGGCGACCGCATCAGGCTGCAGTGGGAGATAAACGACGCGCC
>JALGTR010000267.1 GCA_029821265.1 Candidatus Zipacnadia bacterium | reverse complement strand
GAATACGAGCTTGCGCTGGGCTACAACCTCTGGGTCCTGCGCAACTACGCGAATGTCCTCGACTTCGCCGTGCTCAACAACCGCCGCGATGAGCTGCCACGCGACTGGCTCGACCGCATCGAGAGCATGTTCGATTACGTGCTCTACGCCTCGATGCCCGACGGCTTGGTGCCCGGCCTCAATGACTCGGGTAACGCTGACCGGGGGCGCTACATGGAGATGGCCGCCCGGTATTTCCCCGAACGCGAGGACTTCCGTTGGGCCGCGGAGGGGGAGGGCGATCCCCCCGACCGGCTCTCGCGCGCCTTCGACTACTCGGGGCACTACGTGATGCGCACCGGATGGACCCCGGACGCGAGCTTCCTGCTCTTCGACGCCGGCCCATTCGGCTCGGGACACCAGCACGAGGACAAGCTCACCTTCGTGATGTACGCCCTCGGCCGCATGCACGTGGTCGATGCCGGCAACTACATGTACGACGACAGCCGCTGGCGGCGCTACGTGCTGTCAACGCGCGGGCACAACACCGTTCGGGTTGACGGCCTCGATCAGCACCGCCGCGGGCTGCGCGAGACCTACACGCTCGACTACCCGTTCCAGCCGCTCGGGACCCCCTGGGCAACCGGTGAGGACTTTGACTTCGTGCGGGGCAGCTACGACTCGGGCTACGGAGATGACAACTCCGTGCGCGTTGAGCACACCCGCAACATCCTCTTTGTTCGCCCGGACTACTGGATCATCGCCGATCGACTCGCGCCCGAGGATGCTGGGGAGCACCGCTACGAGGCGCTCTTCCACCTCAACGCCGACGAGGCCGAGATACGCCGCGACGGCAGCGTCCTCTCGATCACTCCGCAGGGCGAAAGTAGGCTGCTGCTCACGTCGCTTGGCACCGACGCGGTCGAGATCGTGAAGGGCCGCGAGGAGGAGCCGGTGCAGGGATGGTCGTGGGCCGCACCGGGCCGGGACGGCGCCATCCCCACGGCCGTCTACCGATTCAGCGGCGCCGGCGATCAGATGGCGGCGTGGATCATGCGTCCGGTGAGGGCAGAAGAGGAGGCGCCGTTCGAGACGCTTCAACCCATCGACACCGATGGTGATGCGCTCGCGGGCCAGCTGACCCTCCCGGACGGCACGCGACATCTTTTCGCGTTCACCGACGGACGCGGAGAGACCGAGTTCGGCGGCTTCGTTACCGACGCAGACGTGGCATTCGTGGAGATGCTGCCCGACGGCTCCATCGGCCGGACCTTCCTGCACGGGGGCCACACGCTGCGACCGGCCCGATAGGGGGCTTCCCACCCCCGATCACGAAACACAGGCGTGGGGGGACAGGGTTTTTCGCTGCACTGGCTGAGGAGGCGGACGGTGGATTACTCGCAGCTTGCCGAGTTGTTCAAGATCTTCGCGGTCTCCATCCTGATGGGCGCGTTCATCGGCCTCGAGCGCGAGCGAGGCGAGAGGCGGCCGTTGGGTATCCGCAGCTTCATGCTCATCACCGGCTCGGCGACGACCATCGCGCTGGTGGCTGACCGCACCGGCCAGTCCTGGGTGCTGGCCGCCGCATTCATCGCCCTCGGCGCGCTTCTCGTCGCCGCCCATGTCGGGCTGACGGAGCGGGGCCGCCATGGCATGACCACCGAGCTGGCGGCCCTGATGGCCTTTGGCCTCGGTATCATGGTCTTCACCGGGCCGATGGAGCTGGCCGTCGCCCTCTCCGTCGCGACGGCGGCGCTGCTGCACTGCAAGCCGCAGCTGCACGCACTGGCCGACCGCGCGGGCGAGAAGGACATCTACGCGATGGTCCAGTTCGGCCTCGTGGCATTCGTGGTCCTGCCGGTACTGCCCAACCAGCCGTTCGGACCCTACGATGTGCTCAACCCGTACAACATCTGGCTGATGGTCGTGCTCGTCTCCGGGATCAACCTCGCGGCCTATGTGTCGCTCAAGCTTGTGGGCAGCCGCCACGGCGGCCTCGTCTCAGGGCTTCTCGGCGGCCTCATCTCCAGCACCGCCACCACCTTCAGCTTCTCGCGGCGCGCTCGCGAGTCCGAGGACTTCAGCTACCCCGCGGCTCTCGCGATCATCATCGCCACGGCCATCACCGTCCCCCGCATGGCGGTGGAGATCGGCATCGTCAACAGCGCGTTCCTCGCCGACGCCTGGCTCTCGCTGCTACTCGTCTTCGCGGCCTCGCTGGTCCCATTCGGCTATTACTGGTTCTTCGGTCAGAGGACGTCCGCTGGTGAACCACCGGATGTCAAGAACCCCGTCCAGCTTGGCTTTGCGCTGTTTTTCGCCATCTTCTACGCACTCGTGAGCCTCGCCCTCGCCGCCGCGCAGCACCACTTCGGCGGGGCCGGCGTCTACGCGGTCAGCGCGCTGTCAGGCCTCACCGACGTCAACGCCATAACGCTCAGCACCGCGCGTCTGGTCGGGCAGGGCCGTATCGCATCGGCGGAGGCGATCGACATCATCGTCATCGCCTACATCTCGAACCTCGTCGCCAAGGGCGCACTGGCGGCCTTCGTCGGAACGCGGCGGCTCGCCGGGATCGTCCTCACCTCATTTGGCTTCGCGTTCCTCGCCGGGCTTGCGGTGGTCTTCCTCCTGTAGTCCGGGCCCCAATCGGCCTGGAGGGCGGGCGTGTGGCCCCCGTGCAGCGCACCTCGACGACCGAATGTCCCCCCTGCCCGCGGCTCACTTACTCGAGGTCAAGCATCCGCGCGATGTTTCCGCCGAGGATCAGCGACTTCTCCTCGTCCGTAAGGTCCAGCATCTCGATCTGTCTGATCGCCAGCTCGATGAAGCGCACCTGATCGGGCAGAGGATGCGGCCCGTCGGTACCGAAGAGCACGCGCTCGGCGCCGATGCGACCGACCGCCTGCTCGATCGTCCAGTCGAGCACCACCCCGGAGGCATCAAGCCACACGTTATCGTGCTCTTCCGCCAGCGTGATGAAGCTCTCGATGAGCCGTGCGTCGGTGCACAGGTAGCGCCCGAAGTGCGCCATCAGCAGCTTCGCGCGCGGGAAATCGCGCGCCAGCCGCGTGGCGGTCGAGATGTCACCTCCCAGATCCACGATCACCGGCGCCTGATACTCGTGTGCGACCGCAAACGCCGGATCGGCGATGTACGGGTGCAGGCGGCACTCCCCGGCGTGGATCTTCATGCCCCTGAAGCCCAGATCGTCCAGCGCATGCGCCAGCAGCTCGGCGACCGGGCGCTCGTAGCTCGGCAGTGCGTAGACGTAGGGAATCAGCCGCCCGGGGTATCTCTCCGCCGCCTTCGCCGCCATCTCGATCGACCGCTCGGTGGTCGTGGACATCGCGAACACCACCGACCGATCGACGCCCGCTGCGTCCATGTACCCCACGATCTGCTCGGGCGTGTACTCGGTCCGCTCGACGTTCCCGTGCTTCAGATGCACGTGTGAATCGATGATCATCGTCCCGCCTCCTCTCGGCGCGGGAGGTTCAGCGCGCCCGTCGCCCGAACCTCCACGTGCGATCCATGTCTCCGACGACCCGAGGTGACCGACGTTGATGCGAGCGGGGTTTCACACTGCAGATATCACGCCTCCCGTGGGGGCCAACATCCCCGGCGGCTTTGCGCCACGCCGCGCCCAGGGCATCCATGACCCACTGAAAGCTCGAGCGTGCGTCCTTGCGAGCGACGATAACGCTGTCGCGCTGGTGGGCGTGGACGCGGTCTCGCTCAAGACCGAGGATGTGCACCGCGCACGGGCGATGGCGGCCGACCTCTGCCCCATCGAGCCGGGGGCGATCATCGTCGCGGCCTCACATACGCACACCGGCGGCCCGGCCAATGACGTCCTCGGCACGCCCTCTGATGCGCACTACCGCGAGGAGATCGTCCGCCAGGTGGCGAGCGCGATCGCCGAGGCGCATCGGAGGATGGTCCCCGCGGAGATCGCCTGGGGAGCGGGCGTCGCCGAGGGCCTCGCCTTCAACCGTCGCTGGGAGATCGCCGACGGCACGCAGGAGACCCACGCTGATCCCTCGCGGGACGACGTCATCGGCCGCGCCGGGCCAAGCGACCCGGAGGTGCTGCTGCTCGCCGCCCGTTCGCTCGAGGGCGACCCGCTGGGCTTCGTGGGCAACTTCACCTGCCACTGCACCCTCGCCGCCGGCCCGCTCTTCTCCGCGGACTATCCCGGCGCATGGTCTGACGCCCTCGAGCGCGCGACCGGCGTCCCGCTGGTCTTTCTGCCCGGCGCGATGGGTGACGTCACCCAGGTCGCCGCCGACTTCGATGTCCCGCAGCGCGGTGAGCCGGCCATCGAGCGCTTCGCCCGCATGCTCAGCGGCGAGGCGCTGCGCGTGCTCGCCGACGCCCGCTTCGTCGCCGACGCTCCGATCGCCGTCGCCGGCGAGACGCTACGGATCGACTACCGCCGCCCTGACGCCGACCAGCTTGCCCGTGATCGCGAGATCCTCCGCGAGGCCGCGGAGGACGATACCTCCCGCGAGGTCATCTTCGCCCGCGAGCGGCTGCTGCTGGCGGAGTACATCGAGCGCATGGGGGCCGAGCCCGTCGAGATCATCTGCGCTCGTATCGGTGAACTTGCCATTGCCTCTTCGCCTGGGCAGATGTTCTGCGCGTTCGGCCTCGACTGCAAGCGGCGCTCGCCGTTCCCT
>JALGTR010000266.1 GCA_029821265.1 Candidatus Zipacnadia bacterium | reverse complement strand
TTCTCGCGCAGGCGCCTGCGCCGACGATAGCCCTCCCAGCTGTGCTCGACAAACAGCCGGGCGAGGCAGCGCACACAGCTTTCATTGCACTCGTCGAGAATGCGGCGGACGAGCTGAACGGCCGGATGGTTCTGCTCAATGGCCTCCTCGAGCATGCGCAGCTGTCGCCGATGGCCGTAGGCGGGCGCAATGAACTTGCCAATGCGCGCAATTCTGCGCAGACCGGAGATGAACTGCTGCTCATCCATGCACAGCCGCGTTACACCGTCGACTATCTGGTCCTTGAGATTGACCATTGATTCATCCCCTCTCAAGCGCAACCGGAGGCCCCCTGTGTTAACTACTTCGGGGTTGTGCCGTGGCCCCTGTGTTAACTACTTCGGGGTTGTGCCGTGGTTCCCTTCTGATATTTGCTGGCTTTTCCAGACGAAAGACGGCTGCGAGGGTTTTGCCACATTCGCCTGTCGGCAGCCGATATGGCGCTCTGAGGCGTCAGCGGCCCGGGACATGTTCAAGAATCGTCAAGGTGACGCTCGGAGAGGGTTTGGGAGTTGGTGAAGGTGAGAAGGCGAGACGGAACGAAGTCTGTGGATACAGTTATCGAGACGGAAGTCCCGGAATGGGAGGTGCCTTCGAGACAGTGCCGAGCATCGTGCGATCCTGTTCGCTCCGTCGCCGAGACAACAGGTGCAGATCCGGCGACGTTAAGGACGTTCGGTCCGGGAGGCACGAGGATGATGCGTAAGGGCTTCACTCTTATCGAGCTGCTGGTGGTCATCGCGATCATTGCGATCCTGGCAGCGATCCTGTTCCCTGTCTTCGCGAGAGCTCGCGAGAAGGCGCGACAGGCTTCGTGTCAGAGCAACCTCAAGCAGCTTGCCCTCGGGACGTTGATGTACATATCGGACTACGACGAGACGTATCCCCTGTGGAATCGCCGTCAGGGGTCGGATCTATGGCCGCTGGCACCACCCGCGGCCGTCTACCCCTACGTGAAGAACACGGACATCTACGTGTGCCCCTCGGGAGCAAATCCGCCGAACTACAGCAGCGCGCCGGCGGAAGGCTGGGCGTACTACAGCTTTGGCGGCGTGCAGCCGACCTACTGGTTCCCGGGCCCTTCGAGTCTGGGCTATGCGTGGAACGCCAGACTGTGCGACGCGGGCTACGTTGGCAGCGGCGGCCTGCGAGCGGCAAAGATCGATGCGCCAGCCGAGACTCTGATGGTCGGGGATTCGGCGCATATGGCCGGAACCAACGTGGGAATGTACGCGTGGTCTGAGTCCTGCTGCGACGGCGGCGGCAGCTGGAGCGCGTGCGACAAGACGCTCGACGGGCAGTTCGCCGGCGGTGGCGACTGGACGCGCCACAACGGGGGCGAGAACCTCGCATTCTGCGATGGACACGTGAAGTGGTTCAACACGCTCACATCGTTCGGACAGGTCGGCGGGTGGATGACGCCCTGAGACGGGCCGAAACACGCGCGCTCCGGGGCTGGCCATCTGGTCGGCCCCGTTTTCGTGTACGGGACGTCGCTCAGTGGACCGAGCAGGAGATGCAGGGGTCGTAGGCCCGGACGAGCATCTCGAGGAGATGCTGGATGCGGTCGGTGCTCTGATCGGCGATGGTGGGGACGAACAGGCGCATGTCGGCCTCGAGGTTCGCGAGGTTCTGGGCCGTGGGGATGACGTGGTTGGCGGCGACGCACTTGCCGTCGGCGTTGTACTCGTATTCGTGGAAGAGGATTCCGCGCGGGGCCTCGACGGCGCCCACGCCCCAGCCCTCTCCGGGCTCGCAGGGGCTCTGCTGCTGGGCCGGATCGATGCCGGCGTCGGTGATCTCGTCTATCAGCTCGATGGCGTCCTCGACGCAGTGGACGCACTCGACGAGCTGTGCGACGGTCATCATGAACGGGTTGTGCACCGGCGGGTGCAGGCTCAGTCGCTCGGCGGCCGACTTCGCGGCGTCGTGAAGCTGGTCGTAGTTGTTGTTGAAGCGGGCGAGGGCTCCCACGAGGTACTCGGGGCGGTTCCAGCGGGCGTGCTTGGCGGTGGAGCCGGCGACCACGCGCTCCCTGATGGCCTCACGGTAGCGGCGCGCGGGTATGCGGTGACCGTCGCTCGAGAAGACGTCGCCTTCGTAGAAGGCGTAGCGGTCGGGGTTCTTCAGGGAGACGTACTCGGTGGGGCGCTCGAGATCTGGGATGTCGATGGTCGCGAACAGCTCGATCGAGGCGTCGAGGTCCTCGCGGATGGCGACGAGGCGCTCGCGCATCGGCTGGAAGTCGCCCGGATCGTGCAGGTAGCTGAAGCCGCCGATGGTCATGGCGACGGGATGTGTGTGCCGGCCGGCGACCATGGCGGCGAGATCGTAGCCGATCTGCTTGAGGCGCATGGCGCGCCTGACGAGTGCCGGGTCGCTGTCCACCAGCGGCATGACGCTGGGCAGGCCGAGGAAGTCCGGCGCGGCGAGAAAGTAGATGTGCAGCAGATGGCTGGAAAGCACCTCGCCGTGGAAGGCCAGCCTGCGCAGCAGGTTCGTCTGCGGCGAGATCTCAACGCCGAGCGCGGCCTCGGTGGCTTTGAGCGCGGCGCATTTGTGGCTGACCGCGCAGATTCCGCAGATGCGGGAGGCAATGTGCGTGACCTCGCTGGGCGGAAGACCGCGGAGAAAGCCCTCGAAAAAGCGCGGGGCCTCGACGATGTCGAAGCGCGCCTCCTTGAGCTGACCATCGGCGATCTCCGCGACGATGTCGCCGTGGCCCTCAACGCGGGTGAGGTGGTGGACGTGGATTGTGGCGTCAGTCGCCATCGGGGCCAGCCTCCTCGGGCGAGAGATCGGGTAGCTCGAGCTCTGGCCAGTTGTTGTAGACGCGCACCCGGGCGAGGATCTCTTCTTCGGTGAATCCGTACCGCTCGACCACCTTGCCCAGGATGGCGTGCGCCTGCTCCCGGGTCCAGGCTTTCAGCAACGCGCCAAGGTTGGCCGAGTCCATCAGTCCCCGGCAGCCCCGGCAGGGGTCGCCGTAGGCGGTGCAGATGGCACCACAGCCGCAGCGGGTAACGGGGCCGAGACAGACCGTGCCCTTCTCAAAGACGCAGAGGTAGTCGTTGTGCTTGCACTCGACACAGACCGGCTGGTTGGGCGGGTCATAGCTCTGCCCGGTGAGGATGCGCTTGACGACGGTGACGAATTCGGGCAGGGAGACCGGACAGCCGAAGGTCTGGTAATCGACGTCGACGACGGCGCTGATCGGGCGCGAGGGGATGGTGTCGATCTCGTCGGCGTGATCGCCATAGACGAGACCTGTCATCTCCTCCATCGACCACTGGTTTTTCAGCTCGTTGTGGCAGCCGCCGGAGGCGCAGCTTCCGAGCGTGACCAGCACCTCGGCCTTCTCGCGGATGCGCTTGATGCGCTCGATGTCCTCCTCGCGCGTGATGGAGCCCTCGCAGAACGCGATATCGTACTCGCTGGATTCCTCGCTCATCGCCTCACGCCAGGTGACCACATCGACGTGCTCGAGGATCTCGAGCAGGTTCTCCTCGAGCTGGAGCACGCTGAGCTGACAGCCCTCACAGCAGGCGAAGTCGAAGAAAGCGACCTGAGGGCGGTGCGCGAACCTGCCGATCGTGCGTTCCGTAGCCATCGTTACTCCCTCTCGTCCTCTGACGCCCAGACCTCGATGGCCTCTGTGCGCCCGAGCAGCTCGGTGTAACGGAAGACAGGCCCGTCCTGGCAGACATAGAGATCGTTGAGCTGACAGTGACCGCACTTGCCCATCCCGCACTTGAAGCGGCGCTCGAGCGAGAAGAGGATGTCGTCCTCAGCCATTCCTTTCTCGAGCAGCTCCATCGCAACGTAGCGGTACATCACTGGCGGTCCGACGACGGCGGCGGTAGTGCGATCGGGATCGAGCTGGACCTCGTCGCGCAGGGGCTCGGTGACGACGCCTGTGCGGCCAGTCCAGGAGTCGTCGGGCTGATCCACTGTAAAGAGCGTGTGGATATCGTCGCGGGCGTCCCACGCGGCGAGATCGTCCTTGAACAGGCGGTCACCCGGGGTGCGGGCGCCGTAGACGAGCGTCAGGTCCCCGAAGTCGCCACGGCAGTCGAGCATGTAGTTGATGAGCGATCGCAGTGGAGCGATGCCGATACCGCCGGCGACGATGCAGATATCACGGCCCTGCATCGCATCGATGGGAAAGCCCCTGCCGTAGGGTCCGCGGACGCCGACGAAGTTGCCGGGACGCAGATCGTGCATGGCCTCGGAGAGGTTGCCAACAGCCTGCACGCACAGCTCGAAGCTCTCGGTCTGCGTGGGCGACGAGCAGAAGGAGATTGGGGCCTCGCCGTAGCCGGGCAGGGAGATCTGCAAGAACTGCCCGGGCTCGTGGTCGAGCAGTTCGCCCGAGTGAAGCTGCAACCGCAGAAGCACCATCATCTCGGTAAGCTCCCACTTGCCGATGACGCGCGCCATTTCGGGCTGATAAAAGCGCGTGATATCCTCCGCTGCCTCAAGGCCTTCAATCTTGCGCATCTGCCTATTCCTCCCGCGCGGCAGCGATGATGCGGTTGGTGACGTCCACGATGTTGATGTCGGCGGTGCAGGCGCGCGAACAGCGCCCGCATCCGGTGCAGTAGGGCCTGTCGAAGTCCCGGAAGAGGTAGAGGAACTTGCGATGCCAGCGATGCCGCACGCGCTGCCAGCGCAGGCGGCGGAAGTTGTGCCCTCCGGCGACGAGCGCGAACTCCGCGAGCTGACAGGAGTCCCAGGTGCGGACGCGGCGTCCGCCGGTCAGCCCGAGGTGGAACTCATCGTTGATGTCGAAGCAGAAGCAGGTGGGGCAGGTGGTGTTGCAGGAGCCGCATGAGTAGCAGCGAGAGGCGATATCGTGCCAGATCTCGTCGAAGGTTGCGCTCTCGAGGAGATCCGCCAGCTCGGCCGGGGTGGCGTCGAGGGATGCAGTCATGGCCGCGGCCTTGTCGCGACGGAAGGTCTGTGCCGCGGAGCGATCCTCGTCGGTGGCC
>JALGTR010000265.1 GCA_029821265.1 Candidatus Zipacnadia bacterium | reverse complement strand
GCATGCTCGGCCGGCATTTCGACGCCAGCCTCGCCGTGCTGCCCGACTGCGTGAAGGCGATCACCGCCTCGGCGCCGAGAATCTCCGCCGTGTCCGCGGCCGCGCGCGAGACCGCATCAGCGAAGTCCAGGAAGTCCATCCCCACCAGCGGCGCGGTCGCCGAGTTTTCCCGCCGCAACTCCTTCTCCGCGAAGGTCGCGATGCGCCGCATCATTTGCACCGTCTCGGCCGGATACTCTCCGATCGCAGTCTCCCTCGACAGCATCAGCGCATCCGTCCCGTCGAAGACTGCGTTCGCAACGTCCGATGCCTCCGCCCGCGTCGGCCGTGGGTTGTGCGTCATGCTCTCAAGCATCTGCGTCGCGGTGATGACCGGCACCCGCTGCCGTCGGCACTCCTCGATGATGCGCTTCTGCAGCACAGGCACCTGGCCGGCGGAGGTCTCCACGGCAAGATCGCCCCGCGCCACCATTACCACGTCGGACGCTCGCACCACCTCGTCCAGCTCCTCCAGCGCCTCCGGCTTCTCGAGCTTCGCGATCACTGGCGTCTCCGCGCCGAGCTCGGCGATCGCCCGCTTGATCTGCCGGATGTCCTCCGCCGCCCGTACGAAGCTGAGCGCCACGTAGTCCGCGCCCATCTCGACCGCGAACGCAAGGTCCTCGCGGTCCTTCTCTGTCATCGATGGCGCCGAGATCCGGGCGCCCGGCAGGTTGATGCCCGCGTGTTCCCGCACCGGCCCACCGTAGATCACATCACAGACCACCGTGGTTTGAGTGGTCCGCACCACGCGCAGTTCAACAAGCCCGTCGTTGATGAGTATCCGCTCGCCGGTCCGCACGTCCTCCGCAAGCTGCGGGTAGGTGGTGGTGAGACGCCGCGCGTCGCCCTCCGTCGCCTCCACATCGATGATGACGTTCGCGCCCTCCTCCAGCCTCACCGGCCCGCCATTCTTCAGGCGCCCCACGCGAATCTTCGGCCCCTGCAGGTCGCACAGGATTGCGATGTGGCAGCCGTTGCGCTCCGCAACTGAACGCACGCGGCGGAACATCCTCCTGTGCGTCTCCTGATCGCCGTGCGAGAAGTTCAAGCGCACCACATCCATGCCTGAGTCGATAAGCCGCTGGATCATCTCCTCCTCCTCGGTGGCCGGACCGAGGGTGCAGATGATCTTCGTCGGATTGGGCGCCCCAACGAGCTTCGACACTGGCAGCACGCTCCTCGAGCGACATCATTTCCAGATCTGCCTCAGGAGAGTTTCACCGGCGGCCCGCTTCGCCCCTTTCAGGCAGGGTTAAGGTTGGATTATCAGCCCCCAACTCGCCTCGTCGGAGCGGGGAGGTATATCGCGACGAGGTCTCGAATTATTACTCGACTCCCACCCGAGCGCGGAGTCCGTCCGGCGTATCTTCGACGGAAACCGCGCGAACCTCAGGTGGCATCTCAATTGGGGAAGGTGGTTCGGGAGATGAGAATCGACATTCGCAGCAAGAATGGCAGCGTACCCCAGTACTTCCTCGACCACGCGGAGCCGCGCCTCGAGGGGCTGACGCAGTACCTCGACAGGCTTCAGGAGGTCCGGGTCGTCGTCACGGAAAAGCGCGGTCTCCACACCGTGGAGATCACCGCGGAGGAACCCCGTAATGTCTTCCGCGCCGAGAAGGCTTCGGGCGATCTGCTCGATGCATTCGACGACGCATACCGGGCAATCGAGAAGCAGGCACGACGCCATAAGCGTCGGCTGTGCGACCACACCAAGCAAAGCGTGCGGGAGCTCAAGCCCGACGTCGAACCGGTGATCCAGGAGGAGGAAGCATCTCAGCCTGAGATCGTACGGGTCAAGAACCATGCCGTCAAACCGATGACACCTGAAGAGGCGGCAATGCAGATGGAGATGGTGGGACACGACTTCTTCGTGTTCACCGACGCTCGTACCGATAACGTCGCGGTGGTCTACCGCCGCAAGTCCGGGGGCTACGGCCTGATCGAGCCCAGCCTCGGCTGATACAGGCCGACCACATCCCGAACGGACGGGCGCCGTACGCCACCGAGTACCCACCTGGCGCGCGGCGCCCTTCATTCTGCTGCCGCACAACCGCAGAAAGCCGGATCGCTCATGTCACGCCGCACCATCGGACAGATCTGGAGCCGCGTCCGCCGGCGTATGCGGGTGAACGCCGCACGTTCGAAACTGTCGCAGCACTCCACCGAGGTGCTGCTGGGCGTGATCATCGGCGTGCTCGGCGCCGGGTGCGCTGTCGCGTTTCGCTGGCTGCTCCAAAGCATCGAACATCTCTTTTTCACCGACCTCGGCGCGTGGCTTCAGCCGATCGCGCCGTGGCACCTCGTCGTGCTACCGGTTGTCGGCGCCATGATCGTGGGTCCGCTGGTCGCCCACCTCGGACGCTGGGCAGAAGGCTCCGGTGTCCCCGAACTCCAGGAGGCCGCTGCCCTCCGGGCCGGGCGCCTCAGTGGGCTGCGATGGCTCTACAAGGCCCTCGCCTCAGCGCTCACCATCGGTTCCGGCGGCTCGGCGGGTCGCGAGGGACCGATCGCATTCATCGGCGCGTCAGTCGCCGCCGATCTCGCCAGGCTCTTCCCCACAGGCGAGCGTCGACGGCGCCTGATGTTCGCATGTGGAGCGGCAGCCGGCGTCGCGGCGACCTTCAACGCCCCGCTCGCGGGCGCACTTTTCGCTCTCGAGATCGTTCTCGGAGCGTGGGGCGCTGAGACCTTCGCCCCTGTCGTGGTCTCCGCCGTCGTCTCCTCGGCGATTGGCCGGCACGTCTTCGGCTCCGCCCCGGCATTTGACGTCCCGGAGTACTCGCTCGCCAGCTTCGCGGAGCTGCCAGTCTTCGGGCTGCTCGGACTTCTGGCCGCCGGCGTTGGCGTCCTCTTCACCACGAGCCTGTACTCCGTGGTCGATCTCTGGGATCGCTTCGAGGTGCCGCGCCCTATTCGCTACATCTTCGGCGCAGCGGGTGTCGGCCTGCTCGGAGTCTGGCACGAGGGGGTTATGGGCCTCGGCTACGACACGATCTCCAGCACGCTCCAGGGCGACATTCCGGTCATCTCCGTCCTCCTGCTCCTGATGCTGGGGAAGATCCTCTCGACGTCGCTGACGCTCGGCTCCGGCGGCTCCGGCGGCATCTTCGCCCCATCGCTTTTTATCGGCGCGATGCTCGGCGGTACGGTTGGAACCGTCATGCGACAGACGGTGACCACATCGTTCACATCGCCCGGAGCCTACGCGCTCGTGGGCATGGGTGGGGTCTTTGCGGCCGTCAGTCACGCGCCGATCACCGCCGTGCTGACCATCTTCGAGATCACCGGTGACTACCGTATGATCCTTCCGCTGATGCTCACCTGCGGAATCGCCACCGTCGCAGCGACCCACATCAGCCGCACCTCGATCTACAACCGCAAGCTCCTGCGCCGCGGCGTGCATCTCGAGCTCGGTCGCGACGTCACGTTGCTCAACGAGTTGCTCGTGCGCGACGCGATGGTCACCGACCTTGTCACCATCAGGCCGGATCAGTCCGGACACGAGGCGGTGGAGCTGCTCAAGGAGACCAACCACCACGGCTTCCCGCTCGTCGATGACGAGGGGCTGCTCCACGGCATCGTCACAGCCGACGACCTCCAGCGCGCCGCCGAGGAGGGGCTGCTGGACATGCCTGTCACGTCGATCGCCACCCACCGCCTCGTGGTGGCATTTCCCGACGAGACGCTCAACGACGCGCTGCGCAAGCTCGGGATGCACCACGTCGGTCGCGTGCCGGTCGTCGAGCGCGATGACCATCGCAAGATCGTCGGCATCATCACCGACAAGGACATCGTCGCAGCGTACAACCATGCACTCATACGCCAGCACACGGACCTCGAACGCACCACCAGCACAGAGTGGTTCGAGTGACACCGGGGAGCCGAACATGGGTTCGCACCATAGCATCTGGGCGGTGACCGCGACCTACAACGAGGCGCAGAACCTGCCCGAGCTGGCGAAGGGGATACTGGCGCTGCCGGTGCCTCTGCGGCTGATCATCGTTGACGACGGCTCCCCCGACGGCACCGGCGAGATCGCCGATCGCCTCGCGGACGAGCACCCGAAGCGCTTCTCGGTCATCCACCGGCCCGGCAAGATGGGCTACGCATCAGCGCATCTTCTGGGAATCCGTACGGCCCTCGACCACGGCGCGCAGGTCGTCATCACGATGGACGCCGACCTCTCGCACGATCCGGCCCGCATCCCGGCGATGCTCGATGCGCTGCGCGGCGCAGACGTCGTCATCGGCTCCCGCTACGTGCCCGGCGGTGGCACGGTTAACTGGGGTCTCGACCGCCGCATCGCCAGTCGCGTGGCGGGGATGCTCGTGCGCCTCGCCTCCGGCATGCGCGTGGCCGACCCCACCGGCGGCTTCCGCGCCTACCGCGCCGATATACTCAAGCGCGCAAACTACCATGCCGTGCAGCGTGAAGGGTATTCATTTCTTTACGAGATCCTCTTCCGCTGCGTACGGGCGGGTGGCACCGTCCGAGAGATACCCATCACCTTCGTCGATCGTCGGGCCGGGCAGTCGAAGCTGTCAGGGCAGATCATCCTTGAGGCCGCGCTTCATCTCTTCTCGAGGCCGCGCTTCATCTCTTCTCCATCGCCTGGCGACGCATCAGCGGCTGGCGCCCTTGAGCGCTATCGGCCCTCGTACGCCGCCATCGCCGCCCCGTAGACCACCTTGAGGGGAACGCCATGCTCTTCCGCTGCCCGCCGGCAGTCCTCGAACTCCGGCGAGGCCGTGACGGCCTCTCCACGCAGCTGGCCAACCTTTACCGCGATCGGCCCGAAACGGGTCTCCACCTCCACTCGCTCCCGCCGCAGACAGCGGCGATCCGCGCTGGCGACCCTCAGACCGAGGCTCGTCGTCTCCCGCAGCAGCGCCTCCGCCACCGCATCGGTGTCATCGTGGGCACAGATCGCGCGCAGCAGCAACCCGGGACGGCCCTTCTTCATGATTATCGGCTCCGCCCACGCGTCCAGCGCCCCGGCCTTCATCGCGACCTCAATCGCGTGCGGCACAAGCTCGCCA